>NZ_NCTH01000001.1:0-361597 GCF_002105475.1 Vibrio sp. ArtGut-C1
CGCTAGCATCTGAAGCGATGCGTTCCACTAGATCGGACAACACTCAAAGCCTCAAATTGACAACATTTATTACTCAAACTTGATATTAGGAAAATTTTTGCGTACGACTCAAAAGGCGTGCGTGTTGTTGTCGGAAAAAACAATAAAGGGGTTGGAGAAAACTTCTATAACCTGCAAGACAAAAAAGGCAACTACCTGATCCAAGACCTGTTGAAAAACGCCAAAACGGGTGACTTCACAACCTACTACTTCCCTAAGTTAGGGCAAACCGAAGCATTACCTAAACTCAGCTACTCCATGTTCATTCCCAAGTGGGATATTATGATTGGCACAGGTTTTTATACTGATGATATCGATGCGATCATTACAGAGATGGAAAACACAGCAAACGATGAGCTAAACAATACCTTAGCCGCTATTGCTATGTTTTGTGTCTCTATTGCCGTTGTCGTGGCCATTTTTGCCGTACTCGTCAACCGTAGCATTATGCGCCCTATCGAACAGTTTGACAGCTCAATCCAATCTTTCGCGCAAGGTGACGCCGACTTAACCGCGCGTATGGAAGAATCTAGCGTGCCAGAATTTAAGCAGCTCGCGCATAACTTCAATATCTTCGTTGAAAGCTTGCAAGGAATTATTAAGAGCGTCAGCCATGTCGGACAAGAGGTAGTATCAGAAACTAACAACATGTCTCAACGCGCCTCACAAGTGGATGAGTTGGCTTCTGGTCAACGTGAGGAAACGGAACAAGTCGCGACCGCAATGACAGAAATGACGGCTACCGCTCACGAGATCTCTGGCAATGCAAACCAAGCCGCCGATTCCGCTAAAAACGCCGATGACAACGCACAACAAGCGAAGCACATCGTAGACTCCGCCGCTAATTCCGTTGAAGCGCTAGCAAATGAGGTATCTGAAGCAAGCACTGTAATTTCACGTCTAGAGAGTGACGTGCAGAACATCTCATCATCACTTGAAGTCATCCAAGATATTGCTGAACAAACCAACTTGCTTGCGCTAAATGCCGCCATTGAAGCGGCACGAGCGGGCGACCAAGGACGCGGATTCGCAGTTGTCGCGGATGAAGTGCGTAAGCTTGCAAGCCGCACTCAGGACAGCACCGGTGACATTCACAAGATGATCGATCAACTTAAAGCAGGATCGGATGCCGCAGTAAAAGCGATGGAATCTAGCCAAGCACGTGGCGAAGCGACAGTAGAGGAAGCACGTGCTGCATCGGTTGCGCTGCAAGATATTCAAGCAGCGATTGCGAATATCATGGACATGAACACGCTGATCGCTACCGCGACCGAAGAGCAAAGCCAAGTTGGACAAGAGATTTCACAACGCATCGAAGTCATTTCTCAGCAAAGTAGTCAATCGGCACACCTTGCCAATCAAAATCGCTCGGGCAGCCAAAACCTCAATCACAAAGCCAACGAGCTTTACGACTTGGTGGGACGCTTCACGGTTTAACTTCCTTAACCATACTTAATAGTAGAAACAGCGACGCCTTAACGTCGCTGTTTTTATTTCTGCTATCCTCAAGCGACTTAGCTATAATGCCGCCAACTAAGCACCCATAAGGGCAAAACCAGATGATTATCATGACCACCAATTTCGGTGACATCGAAATTGAATTGAATCTAGAACGAGCGCCAGTTAGCTCAAAGAACTTCAAAAAATACTGTGAAGATGGCTTTTACGACGGCACCATTTTCCACCGCGTTATCGACGGCTTTATGATCCAAGGTGGCGGTCACACCGAAGACATGGCAGAAAAGCCAACACGCGCCCCAATCGCAAACGAAGCAAACCGTGGTCTAAAGAACCTTGTTGGCACTATCGCAATGGCGCGTACCGATGCACCGCACTCTGCAACGGCACAGTTTTTCATTAACTTGGAAGACAACGATTTCCTAGACCACACCGCAACCACCAACCTAGGCTGGGGTTACGCGGTATTTGGTAAAGTGACCGCGGGTATGGATGTCGTAAATCGCATCGCGAAAGTGAAAACAACTTCTAAGCTTGGTCATGATGATGTGCCATGCGATCCAATCATTATTGAGAAGGTGACGATCAGCGAATAAGCACACTCGCCTCTTCGAAGAAGTCGTCACTATAAAACGATAAAAGCGCCTAACGTCTTATGACTTAGGCGCTTTTTGTTTTGAAGGCTCAGCTTATTAGTTTAAGTTTAGTAACGGAGTTATTGATAGAAAAGCTCGGCTTTTGCTCCAACCAAATCCAGCTCAGAGCCCTGAAAATCAGCCAGATATTCCGCGACAAGGTTGTACCCGACCCAATACCCCATGTACTTCGGCCAGCGGCTTTCATCACTGCCAAGAAAGTAAGCATCGAAGTTGTAATCTAAACTGGTCAGCTTGTCTTTCATCTCAGCATAGAAAGGACGCCAATCTTGATCTTTGATGTTCTCAAACAAGCTCGGAGTGACGCCACCATTCACCTTACGTTCGAAATGACAAGCTAACCCTTCCATAATCAGCACATCACCAAGTGCAACGCCATTCTCTCCTGCTCGCATACGGAACAGGTGATGCAACTCATGCGCTAGCACCGCAGCTAGTTCTTTCTCAATCACGTTTTTAATATCAGCACGTTGAGTATCAAGCAGAATCTCTACACGATAGGCGCTTAAGCAATAGCCACCAATCCCCGTCTGCGGTACGTCATTGCGATCAAACGGGCTAACGGTCAGGTCGATGTTACTGAGATCAAAGTAACTAGAAAGTTGTGAGCTCAGATCATCAAGTTTCTGATGCAAATACTCAGAGATTGGAGACAACTCTCCCGTTGCATTTAACAGGGTTACGCGATAACTCATTTATCTTCCTTGATAATGTGGGTTAAGAGCAGCGAGTTTACAGTGTAAAGAGTGAGCAGTTCTAGCGATTACATCCCTTTGAACAAACTTTGAGATGCACGACTCACCGGGAGCTTGTTTTCTCCAACGTGAACAAACATTCTGCCAGCAAAGTCTTTGTTTACTTTGCTAATTTTGCACACTTGCACCACGCTTGAACGGTGCACTTGCCAGAACTGTTCTGGATTAAGCTGCCCTATCAACTCTTTCAACGATGTACGAATCAAATACTCCTGCACTTTGCCTTGTCCTTGTTGGGCATACACAGAAACGTACTTTTCTTCCGCTTTGAAATACAACACATCAGACGTAGCAATCAGATGAATATCTTCCCCTTGCGTCGCTTTGATCCACTGAAGATATTGCGGCGTTTGTGGCGCGGATAATTGCTGCAGCTGCTCTAATAGACTGCTCATCTGCACATTACTGCTTTCTTGCTCTCGCTTAGCAAGGCGTGCTTTCACTCTTTCACACGTCGTCAGGAGGCGCGCATCCGAGATAGGCTTGAGCAAATAATCGGCGGCATTTTGTTCAAAGGCTTTGATGGCGTAATCATCGTACGCGGTAACAAACACAATCAAAGGTGGATTGGCGAGTTGATTGAGTTTTTGCGCTAGTGTCATGCCATCCAAAACTGGCATACGAATATCAAGAAACGCAATGTCAGGTTGGTTGTGCTCAATGGCTTGCAACGCTTGTTCACCATCTGCGACTTTGGCTATCACCTCTAGCTCTGGCCACACTTCAGCTAGGCTTTTATCAAGATGACGCCTCAATAGCGGTTCATCATCAGCAATAATGGCAGTAAACCCTGTATTCATTCCTTTCTTCCTTGCTTACGATTCCATTGGCCAGGTCAAGCGAACACAAACGCCACCCTGAGCAGACTCACTGATAGAAATCTCTCCTTGCCCTGCGAACAAAGCTTCAACTCGCTGCTTGAGATTACTCAAACCCACGCCAGAGCCCATGTGCCCACTAACATGATTTAAGCCAACACCATTGTCTCTGACTTCAATCTGCAAGTTCTGTTGTTCGCGCTTGATGAGTAAACTGAGTTCGCCGCCTTCTCGCTTTGGCTCAATACCGTGAACAATGGCATTCTCCACCAAAGGTTGCAACATCATCGGTGGCAGTTCTGTTGTTCCTAAACCGTCTTCTACTTCAATTTTGTAGCTTAGACGTCCATCCAGACGTATCTTCTGAATACTCAAGTAGGCTTCAATTAAGGCAATTTCATTCTCAATCGTGGTGTGCTCTTCACGTGAGCTTTTTAGCGTCGCACGTAATAGTGCGGTAAGTTGATCCAACATCTGCTTGGCCTTATCAACGTCCTGGGACATCAACGCGCTGATATTTGCCAAGGTATTAAATAGGAAATGCGGTTCAATCTGGCTTTGCATCTGTTTAAGCTGACTTAGCAACAGTGCACGTTCCTGCTCTGCCTTTTCACGCTTGATACTCTCTAATTCACGCTGAGCAATCGCTTCTTTCTCTCGTGAGTGGAAATAAAAGTAACACATGCCGCTGAATAACAAGCCCATCAGCAACACTGGCAGCATGCCCGAAATGCCGAAGTATTCACCGAGCCAAAACTGCGCATTAATGACGCCAAACAACAAACAGGCGGTCAGTGACAAAGCAATTTCTAGTCTACGAGGGATGCTAGGAAACAACTTGTCGACTAACCAAGAGAAGAACAAGGCGGAGTAACCAAAACCAAAGCTCACCAATACATGTACATAGTAAGGCCCCCCCCAAACAGACAATGTCATTACCGAGATAAACAAACAGAATAAAGTCGTGACAACCACACTGCGTAGCCATCCACTTTCTACCATTAACTTAGCTGAATACATTTAGAATTTCCCTTTGATATTAAATACAATCATATGCTTATCATTGATTTGTGCGTAAGCAGATTGGTCGTCTCCGGTTAAAAAGCGTGCGGCAACTTCCACTTCTACACTTTGATCGCCAGTATCAATCCATCGGTAGTTAAGCCACTGTGTGACGATCACACCGCCATCTTGCGGCGACAACATCACATCCAACGTAGGGGTTACATCACTTAGCCAGCCCATATCCGCTTTGCCGTTCCATGCAGCCCATGCTTCTACATCCCAACTCCAGTGCAGCATTACGTTATGCTGAACGATATTGGCATGCTGAAACCCTTGGGCGTAGCTTGTCGCAAGTAGAGCGCTGCTAGCCAACAGAGAGTTGTTAGGATCAGGGATCTGAGAGAGAAATTCGCCACGCTCTGTTGCTTGTTGCCATTCGCTTTTCGACCATGCTCGGCTGTCGTACCAATATTCAGCGATCACGTTGTGTCCAGCTTGGTTTGCCCAGTTCAGTCCAACTAAGGCCTGGAATGCGCTGCCCTGCTCCTCAACCGAAACGGGTTGGTAGAGATCATCCTGCTGAAACTGATAGCCGACGCTCTGTTTTTGCCACAGCAATGAGCCGTGCATGGCGATGGATTCATCCCACACCGCAATGGCACTGGCGCCAAGCAAACCTCGGCGCACATCATCGTAATAACCAATAAGTTGATACTCGGTGTCACCCACCAGCGCATAATGACGAATACCAATACCTTGTTGCTCTGCGGCTTGATCAAGTGCACTTTGGTCTTGTTGTCCCCAGCTTGAATCCGTCGCAATGACGGTCCACTCGCCTGCCATATCGTAGTGTGAAAGTGAAAACACCCCCGCCCCCTCTTCTGCGACTAAGCCAACAGGATTTTGTCGATAAGGCTTAAACAGATCCAAAGGTCGGTAGCCATAACCCACGCCCCAATCCACGCGCAACTTACCTAAGCTCACATCAAGAGTGGTATCACCGACTTGCCACTCCCCTAGCCAAGCCAGCTCACGAATCAGCAATTGGTTATCAGCTTCACTCCACCAGTCACTCTTTCCTTGTTGATTGAGGTACAAACCTTGGCTATACAGAGCGAACAAACCACTGAAGTTCTGATAATTCACCTGCACATCCAAGAGTGCATTAAGTGAATCACGAGAACTGCCCTGCGCCTGCATAAATGCGCTGTCACGCTGCTTGGCAGTTTCGTAACTGACAGCCCAATCCCACTCAAAACTCAGTTCATCATTGGCAAAAACAGGGGCTGCAGCGGCCACATACAATGACGCAGCAATCAACAGACTGGTGCTTTTGGTAAAGATAGGCTGGCGCGATTTCATGTGACTTCCTTGCTCGTTTTCATGGATCTACTTAAAAAATTGAGACTAAAGCTGAGTCGTGTTGGCTTTAGGCAAATAGCTTGGGTTGTAGAACTTATTGTCCAGCTGCCAAGGCACGATTTCTTGGTACTCAATAACGGTCTTTTTGCTCGGCTGAATGCTATCAAGCAAGGTCATCTCACTGACATAGTCTTCGCCATTGTCGGTTGCGCGTCCGTATTGCGCTTGCTTGGCGAGTTTGCCCGAGCGCAAGTAAAGATCAGCTTTGATTGGAAACGCATCTTGCTCAGACAACCACAAGTCGATCTTCTGATAGCTCGCCCCTTTGGTTTTCGCGGTTAACGCAAGGTGATAAGCCGCGACACTTTCTCCGTTCACCGAAACAGTTTCTGTCGCTTTCCATTCACCTTGATAATCTTGGCTCCACGTCAGGGTTGAGATGTCGCCGATAGACGCTTCACCAAGCAGCTTCTGCATCGGCGTAATGCGAATCGGACGGCGGCTCTTTGGCATTTGTAGCCAGTAGTTGTCGCCCATCATCAACATCTTTTGCCCAGCTTCGACTGCCGATTTGAACACCACCAGCGATTCACGATTTGGACGTGTGTACACGTGGTAAAGGCGGGTTTTATCTAACTCTTGGTCTTGATATAAGCGCACCAGAGACACCACTTTGGAGGAATCATCTTGCAAGCGGTAGCTATCCGCTTTTTCAATCAATTGCGCGACTTGCTGTGCATCTAGCGCTGTTTCATTCGCACTGGCATTCATGCTTGCCATGCCGCTTACCGTCAGCAGTGCAATTGGTAATAGTGATTTGAAATTAAACATAAATCAGTGCCTCCGTAATTGGCTTGTTCACCCCTTTGCGCGCCGAGAAAAACGCCGCAACCAAACAAATCATCAATACTGCGAATCCTGCGACAGCCACCAGCTCCCAAGAGAAGTAAATCGTCAATGGGTAACCTTCGGTGCGGCCCGGCGGTGGAGGCATTTGCACATCCACGACCATCAGTAAGACGGTGACTAACGCAGTAAACAAAGCGCCGATTAAGCTGCCAATCACCGCAAGTAACCCAGCTTCGCGCAAGAACCCAGCAATGATTTCGCGAGGGTAGCTACCAAGTGCTGACAAGGTGCCAATTTCACGGGTACGCTCGGTGACCGACATGGTCATGGTGTTGAACAGGGCGACAAAGACCACCAACGCCATTACTGCGCCCATGATGCCGAAGATGCGGTCGTACAAATCTTTCACTTTGAGATAGAAGAACGCACGTTTTTGCCAAGGCGTAATCTCAATATCTTGATCACCAAAGTTCTGCTTTTGCTTACTCAGAACCGAAGCCACTTGTTGCTCGACTTGGCTCGTTAAACTGGTATCGAACAGGAAGACCGATAACGCACTGACTTTGTCTGAACCGAGCAGCGATTGCGCACTGTTGATGTGTACGTAAAGTTGGCGTTTATCAAGCTCTGGTACGCCGGTTGAGTAGATGCCACGTACTTTGAAGTCATACGCGTTCAATGCGCCGTCGGTTGTGGTCGCCAGTAAGGTAATCCAATCGCCAACGTGCACGCTTAGGTTGTTCGCTAAATCAACGCCGAGCATCACTTCTGGCTCTGCTGGGTCATAACGCGATGCATGAATGTTGGACAGCGTCTGCCCTTCGCGCACATCCAAAAACGGTCCTTTCATATCGAATTCGCGCTCGTTAACGCCAATGCCGATAAAGATCGAGGACTTGTTGCCGTTGGAAATCAAACCGCTGAACTCAACTCGAGGCTGCACACCTCGCACTTCATTCAACCCAATCAATTGCTTGGTGATATCGTGGGCGTGAGTTAACCCGTTACTCAACGGCATCTCTTCTTCTTTAGCGAAGTAACCTGGCGTGGTTAACGTCAGGTGCCCCGTGTCACGCGCTGTCGATTCTTTCAAACTGTCGTAGGTGTACAGACCAAAACCGCCCGCACTGGTTAAGGCAAACACGGCAATGGCAATGATCAGCATCGACAATAAACTGCGGCGGCGATTGCGTTGCAGGTTCAACCAAGCAAGACGAACGGAAACAGGAATTAACTTGCCCATGAAACCTCCTCCACACTTGCGTGCGTTTGGGTAATTTTGCCATCCACCAATTCAATGGTGCGATCACAACGGGATGCCATGCGAGGGTCGTGAGTGGCGACAATAAAAGTGGTGCCAAGCTCGTGTCCGAGCCCTTTCATAATGTCGATGACCTTGTTGGCAGTTTGGCTATCAAGGCTTGCGGTTGGCTCATCGGCAATCACCAATGCTGGTTTGTGTACTAACGCACGAGCAATTGCCACACGTTGTTGCTGACCGCCCGACAAGTTATCGGGCATATGATGAATAAACTCGCCCAAGCCAACGTGTTCTAACATTTGTGTGGCGAGCTCGATTTGTTCCGCTTTTGAAAAACCGTTGAGGTGTAACGGATACGCCACGTTCTCTAACGCCGTCATCACGGGAACAAGATTGAATTTTTGGAACACAAAACCAAGCTTTTCACGGCGCATTTTCGCAGCCTGCATTTGTCCGGTTGGGTATGGGCTGCCTGCAAATGTCACCTGACCTTGGTATTGAGTATCCAGCATGCCAAGCACGTTAAGTAAGGTGCTTTTGCCTGAGCCAGACGGTCCGCATAATGCCACCATTTCGCCCGCAAATACTTCACCAGACACGTCTCGCAATGCACGTACGGTTTGGCTGCCAAGGGCGTAATCGCGACTAAGTTGATTAAAAACGATCATGACGCCTCCCTAATACTTGGCTAGCAGCGCTTTCGCGGTTTGCGTTTCTAAATTGCTGTCACCCAACTGCTCCATTTGCTCTAACCATGTTTTGGCTTGTTGAACGTCTTCAGCTCGTAGTGCTGCTTCAATGGCGTAGCGATAAATCCACGAAGTAGCCGCGAAAGGTTGCTGACTAAAACTCGGTTCATCGAGCAGAGAAAGGTACAGCTCGTAGCCGCGCTCAAAGTGATTGAACATGTCTGGCAGAGAGGTAAAGGTAGTGGCTGCCATGGCGGTGGCTAATTGGTATTCCGGTAAGCCTTGTAAGCGTTGTTGCTCTTGCAGTGGCAGTGGCTGATTCGCCATTAAATCCAAACCTTTTTGGATTGTGGCAAGGCCGCGCTCGGTGAACTTCATCTTGTTCCAAGGCATAAACGCCTCACGACCTTGCAACGTCTCAGCACTGCCTAAATACACCAAGGTCACCGGCGTTGCGCCCTGCTCTTCGAGTTGTTTGGATAGTTCGCCGTAAACGGTATCAACCAAACCAGAGTCACCTTGCGCCGCTTGGTTGAATTGACTGAGTGTGCGCTCGCTTGGGTTAGCCAGAGCCAGATTGCTGCTAAGTGCAAATGCGGCGATAAACGTACTTGCCAGTTTAAGAGCTTTGATTGAGCGAGATTGAGAAACCATCATGTACTGTCCTTAGTTGAACTTGATTTGATGGTTTCAGATTAATGGAGAAGATCGCACGCTGCTTTTGCATGCGACCAATGGCAGTTATGTGGAGTGAACGGTTGTTTGCTGCGATGAATGACATTCCCTTCTTAAAGAGAACATTTATCCCAGCTTGTTTGTAAGCGTCTGTCTTTCACCACAATAGGAATAAAAATACTGGCTTAAAACCTGCGTCTAGTGTATTTATCCATTCCACAGCTTTCCAAGCAGCTTACCCATAACAGACGACATCGACGCTCCTCTCATACACACCTTTGCATGGTGTCTGTTATTTCCAAATAGGATTCTTAGCATCGGAATAGTTCGAACTCTCGAGTTCTGGTTGTTTTCGCGCTCGAACTGGGTGCGTTATTAGGTCGTAGAAAATGAATAAGCGTTTTTTCCCCAGGGTCGATTTGCCACTGCTGATGGCGATCATTCCGATCATGCTATTGAGTACACTAACACTTTGGAGTGCCAGTGGCTTTAATGAGGCCATGCTCTTCAAGCATTTAGCACGCTGCGGACTGACCTTGGTTTGTATATTGGTCATGTCATCGATTCCCGCCGCTAGCTATCAACGCTCAGCTCCATATCTCTACATTATTGCGGTTGCGCTGCTACTTGCTGTCGCTTTGTTTGGCGATAGCACTAATGGCTCTCAACGTTGGCTCGATATTGGCTTTTTTCGCTTTCAACCCTCGGAGCTAATCAAACTCTCGATTCCAATCATGATCGCGTGGATGCTACATATTGAAGGTGGCAGACCAGATAGTAGAAAAATCGCATTCTGCTTACTCATCACAATGATTCCTGCCGGGTTAATCGCGCTACAACCGGATTTAGACGGTGCAGTTTTTACCGTCATTTACGCCTTATTCGTTTTATTTTTAGCTGGCATGAGCTGGAAAATAATCGGTGGCTTTGTCGCGAGTATATTAACGTTGGCGCCTATTTTGTGGTTCTTCGTCATGGAAACGTATCAAAAAAGCCGCGTTACTCAGTTCTTGCACCCGGAGTCGGATCCGTTAGGTTCGGGCTACCAAATCATCCAATCTTTAATTGCGATAGGCTCCGGCGGAATGAAAGGCAAAGGTTGGATGAATGCTACGCAAGGAACACTTGGCTTTATTCCAGAAAGTCATACGGACTTTATTTTTTCGACTTATGCCGAGGAGTGGGGTTTTGTTGGTAGTTTAGTCTTGCTCGCACTGTACTTGTTTATTACCGCGCGCGTCATGTTGCTTGCATGTCAGTCTGAACACTTTTTTAGTCGGCTTGTGAGTGGTGCATTAGCGATGAGCTTTTTCCTGTATGCTTTTATCAATACAGGCATGGTGAGCGGCTTGTTGCCTGTAATGGGAAGCCCTTTGCCGTTCTTTAGTTACGGCGGCACGGCCATGCTGACGCAAGGCATCTGTTTTGGTGTGATCATGTCACTGTGTTATTCCAAATATCGCAACGCATAATGCTGCTAGCAAAGAGTGCGATCAAAAAAGGCTTCCCTCGGGAAGCCTTTTTACAACGGTGGAAGCTAAGAAATTATAGCTCTGCGTTGTGGTAAACCTGCTGAACGTCGTCACAGTCATCTAGAAGATCTAAGAATTTCTGGAACTTCTCAGCATCTTCACCCGCTACTGGAGTGTGAGTTTGAGGAACGAAAGTGATTTCTTCCACATCGATCGTTAGATCTGGGAACGCACCATTTAGTGCTGTTTTCGTCTTGAAGAACTCTGTATGAGGAGCGAATACAGTGATCACTCCGTCTTCTAGCTCAACGTCAGTTACGTCCACATCTTCCATCATTAGCGTTTCTAGGATGATTTCATCATCGTCGCCTTTGAACTGGAATACCGCTTGGTGATCGAACATGTGAGAAACTGAGCCCTCAACACCAATTTTCGCACCCACTTTAACAAAGCATTGGCGTACATCTTGGAAAGTACGGTTGCCGTTATCGGTCAGACAGTCAACGATAACACTAGTACCGCCAGGGCCGAAGCCTTCGTAGCGCGCTGGTTGGTAATCTTCACCACCGCCGCCACTCGCTTTGTCTAGTGCTTTGTCGATAACGTGCGCTGGTACCTGATCTTTTTTCGCTTTCGCGATCAGGTGGCGAAGAGACAAGTTCATGTCTGGGTCACTACCGCCGTTTTTCGCGCACATGTAAATTTCTTTACCGTATTTGGAATAAACTTTAATTTTCGCGCCTGCAGTTTTCGCCATAGAGGCTTTGCGCACTTCAAAACTTCTTCCCATCGGGATGTCTCTCTAAATTCAAATTTAATGCGAAGGATTTTAGCAAAAAGCGAAACCTTTTCAATTTCGCTTAGCAAAGGAATGGGGAGGTTACCTCATTCGCCACATAGTTTTATACCGTTGTCACGATTCGCGTTAAGCGACACCCATTACTCGTTTGTACTTTTCGACCGATTGCTGAAAAAACGCTTTTTCATCAGCATCGTTAATCTTGGACAACTGTTCTTCTATTGCTTCAGGACCAGATTTGGCCTCTCTGAGCTTCCAAACCAAAAACGACGCTTGTTTATCCAGTTCGATTTTGTTTTTTTCATCAGGCGGCAATAGGGATAGATTGAACGACATTTACAGCCTCAAGGTACTTTAAATACTAGCCGCGCACTATAGCATACAGAGTTACAATTGCAGAATAGAAACGCACTTAACTTGATCAATTTCAAGTTAACTATTTGGGACCCGTACTGATTTTCAGCGCTTTTGGTAAAAACTGCTCGAATATTTGATGCAACCGATCTTTGGTCACAGGTTTGGCGACAAACTCATTCATACCGATGTCAAAGCAATGTTGTTGATCTTCTTTAATAACATTGGCACTCAACGCAATAATGGGAACGTGTTTCCCCCACTCACCCATTTGTCGAATACGCTCAGTAGTAATGAAGCCATCCATCACTGGCATTTGGCAATCCATAAACACCAAGTCAAAAGCTTGCTTCTCACATAGCTGAAGCGCTTCTTCACCATGATTTGCGACGCTCACTCGAACGCCGAGCTTTTCCAACATAATACGCACGACTTTCTGGTTTACGATGGTATCTTCAACAATCAATACCCAAGGTTGATTGTCATGCTGGAGGCTGGTTTCATTATCTTCAACTTTTGGAAACGTCAAAACATTAGGTCGTTCCGAGTAGGTAAACCGTGCTTTTACTACAACTGGAATCGAAAACTCAAAACAACTACCGAGCCCCAACTCACTTGTCAGCTGGATTTCTCCTCCCATTAAGTTCACCAACTGAGCACCAATCGCCAAACCAAGGCCGGTACCACCGTACTTTCTGGTTGTACTGCCATCGGCTTGTTGGAAACGTTCGAAGATCGCTTGTTGATTCTCTTTCGCAATACCAATGCCAGAATCAACGACGCGAAATCGAATCATGGCGACATCATGCTCTTGACGCGTTAACTCAACAAGAAGCTTCACATGACCACGATCAGTAAATTTGATCGCGTTGCTCAACAAATTGTTCAATACCTGTTTTAAGCGTGCAGCATCACCTTGCACTTCCGCTGGCAAGTGAGGATCAATATCGCTAAGCAATTGCAGATTCTTCTGCTTGGCTTTGACGGTATGTAAGCTGATCACATCATCCAAAATACGGCGCAGATCATAGCTTACATTTTCTAATTCGACTTTACCTGCTTCGACTTTAGAAAAGTCGAGAATATCGTCGATGATCGTCATTAAAGAGTGAGAAGAACTATCGATGATCTCTACAAACTCTTTTTGCTGAGGATCGAGTTTGGTGTCACCCAGTAATGAAGCGACACCAATAATGCCATTCATCGGTGTTCGAATTTCATGGCTCATGGTTGCAAGAAATTCACTTTTTTTGCGGTTGGCGACTTCCGCTCTATCTCTTTCTTCTTCAAGCTCAGTCTGATGTTCACGGACTTTCTCAACGCTTCGGTTGTATTTCTCCGCCAACACACTCACTTCGTCAAAACACCAACGCTTTGGGAGCGTAACTTTGCTTGGGACCTTCCCGCCACTAAAATCGCTCACGGCGCCAGAAAGCAGTTGGAGAGGATTGACCAAGAGGCGGAAGGCGACCCAAAGCACGCCAATTATGAGCAATAGGATCTTGATCGCTTCTGTCGTGAGCAAGAAAAAAAATTGTTGCCAAAGATCTTCATAAATCGAGCTCAGATCCGCCTGAACAGTCAATGTCGCCAGATCATAGGTTTTATCACTAACACGATATTGCATCGGCCAACTTCTTTCTACGACATCCTCAGAAAGCGCGGTGCCCAGTTCGACGATAACTTCATCTTCATTAGCGATACGTAAATAATCCACAGAGGGCATGCGCATTGCGCCCTCTGCTTGAGTGAGTAACAGCTCCCTATCCTCCACCCATAAGCTGGCAGAAAAGCTCGATAAGTAACTGGATTCGACCTGCTTTAGCTCGACGTGCAAATGGGCTAAATCTTCATTAAAAACTCGATATAAACTCACAGCGGAAATGATGACAGTAAAGATTAAACTCAACGTTAACACCGCCAACATAAGTTGGTTGCCGATACTAAATCGACGTTGAGATCGCTCTTTTTCATCCATATGAAATCGCTCCGATAAACTTGCGCTACTCTAAATATAGCCACGCGCAAATAATAATCGAGGATACGATGAAAAGACTTCTACTTAGATTGGCTTTTAGTTTTATTGCGATAGGAACTTATGCTACTGCCGCTGAAGTGAACTATTACGTTATCGCCGACCAAGCAAGGCCATTTCAAATAGAACAACAGGGGCAAATGCATTCCGGGATTGTGACTGACATCGTCAGTGCCATTTTCGCTGAATCGGATTATCAGGTGAATTATCATACTTATCCGTTTAAACGAATGATCTCCATATTAGAAGAAGGTGGCGAACCAAACTGGCTAACTTACGGCAGCCCAAATTGGGGCAAGGTGCAATCAGAAAACTTGTCTGAAGAGCCCATTTACACTGTAAAACATGTATTGGTATCGAGTAGTGAGAAACCGTTAGAGTTCAAGAATATGGACACCATGCATGGCCGATCTATCGTATTACTACTCGGTTTTGATTATCCGAATTTAATCCCATTCTTTGAGGATGGTAGTGTGAATGAAATACGCGTTAAAGATTATGATGCCGCATATCGAGTGATAACCCGAACACCAGGAGATACAGCCTTCGTCGAAATGGAATCACGCGTTATGTACAACTTAAAACGCCTCAATTTGTCGCTAGAAGATTTTCAGATCCAATCTTTCGACTCAGTTATCCCTGACTACTCAATCTATTTGGCCTTTTCGCCCCAAATGCAGCCAGAAACTCAGGACTACATTAATACACGTTTGGCTGAGTTAAAAACATCGGGTGAAATTGATGAGATCATTCAAAGGTATCAATAAATGACCTAACGAATGAAAACGCCAACGATTCTATCGTTGGCGTTTTCATCTATTGAGACATAGATGATGCTTTACTTGGTGTGATTGACAAACTTAGGATCAAACATGTGCCCTAATTTACTCGCCTTAGTTTGCAAGTAGTGTTGATTGCTTGGATTATTTCCTTCTTGCAAGGGCACACGCTCAATGACGTTGATATCAACCGCTTTTAACGCAGCCAGCTTACGTGGGTTGTTCGTCATTAGTCGCACCGCATCAATGCCCAAATGCTCTAACATCCCTTTACAGAATGCGTAATCACGCATATCGGCAGCAAAGCCCAAACGTTCATTGGCTTCTACAGTATCGGCGCCATCGTCCTGGAGGTGATAAGCTCGAATTTTATTAATCAAGCCAATACCACGTCCTTCTTGACGCAAATAAAGCAGTACACCACATCCCTCTTCGACAATATTTTGTAGCGCCCTATTGAGCTGAAAACCACAGTCGCAACGCGTACTAAACAAGGCATCGCCAGTAAGGCACTCCGAATGCAACCGAATAAGCGGTGCAGCGCTGCTTGCAGGCTCTCCATACACGAGGGCAAGATGCTCTTTGTTCGTGGCAGTTTCAACGAAGCCATACATCATAAATGTGCCCCATTGGGTAGGCAATTTGGCTTTATCGATGAACTTCACGAGATTGTAGGGCTCGACATGTCTCAGCTCAGCCCGAACGTTCATCAGAATTTCTCCTAAATGATTTTCTCCTTTACCGTCTCCCCCATCCCCCCAAAAGGCATCTTTGTGAGAATGCTCTGTGAGACAAGCGTTACCCGTTCTCATTAACTGCTGCGCTAAAGGTGGATTTTGCAGAAACTTTTCTCTAACGATGAAAGCCATAACGGCCAACTTCATATCCTCCCAGTCACTTCTGACGAAATGTTCGTATTTTCGGCTTAAGGCGAATGCTTCATCGGGAGTGCTCGCGTGTTGAATTTTGCTTTGTAACTGCGCATCGAGGAACTTTTGGGCTTGATAATAATGTTCGCTGGTGGGCCAAGTTTGGGAGGATATATTGACTGGGGCATGGCAAAAATTGGAAAGAAAACCGTGGGGCTCATCGGGCTCATAAAAAAGGATTTGGTCAACCATACTCGCGCTCCTTGCTTTGTGGTCGCGATAATCAACAAAAAGCATATCGCTATTGATATATCTTTTAGTAACGCTAGGTAAGATTGTCAAACTTCTACACAGATGAAAATGAGTTTGGATCTAGAACTTTTTAGGTGAAAGAGAGGTGAATTAGAACGTTTGGATAAGAAAAATAAAGAGATGTGAGATGTTGTAGTGAGACGCTATGGCTAAAATGGAGCGAAAAATAAAAAGGGCAGCCCGACGACTACCCTATGGATTGCTATACCAAACTAGAGCAATCAGTGTATCAAGCCAAGCTCCCTTGCTTCTTCAATGGTCAATCCACTTTCACGGATTTCACGTAGCGCTTCAATGCGTCTTCTGGCTTCTGCTGATTTCACTGTTTTCTCAGGCTTCACAACGGCTTCTTCATCAGGTAATTCCCATTTGTGAGCGATGTTGGTCATCTCGTCATGGTCGATAGAATTAATGGACATATTTCCTCCGAACACACCATGTTTCGATGCGTAATCTATAGCAAAACAGGAACGAGGTGGTAAGAAAAACTGTAGGGAAATGTGACCCCTCCCGCCCTTTCGTTAACTCCTTAATAGATCCATCATTTAAGTTTTGCCAAGGGGCAAATTTACGATTAGATTTGAGTAATTCCCCCTAAGAAAAGTGTGCTGATCCAGCTCTCAATTCTCGTCTTCCTTGACTTCATTAACAACGCCGGATACCACTTTTTATTTCGCCTAACTTTCGAGTCACTTCACTGATTCGCCGCTTGCCACTTTCTAAAAACCACCGCACCTGATAATGATAATAATTATCTTTTACATTATTAAGGTGTTTATATGGATGGTATTAACTTAAATCATGCATACCACAATAATCCGGTCATCCAGATCCAAGATTTATGCGTCGATTACATCACCGATAATGGTGATTTCAATGCGGTAAAATCCGTCAGCTTCGATATCGGCAAAGGGGAAGTATTTGGGCTTGCTGGTGAATCGGGATGTGGCAAAAGCACGATCGCATTCTCGATCAATCGTCTCCATAAGCCGCCAGCGTTCATTTCTGGCGGTAAAATATTGTTTGATGGCAAAGACATTCTTAGCCTCTCAGATTCTGAGCTAACCGCTCTGAGGTGGAGTGAAATCGCCATGGTGTTTCAAAGCGCGATGAACTCACTCAACCCTGTCTTAACGATCCAAGAGCAATTCGCAGATGTATTGCGTCATCACCAAGGACTCACCAACGCTCAAGCGAAAGATCGAGCAGAAAAACTATTGGACTTGGTCAATATTCCACGAGAACGGTTAACGGAATACCCTCACCAATTTTCAGGTGGAATGCGTCAGCGCTTAGTGATTGCTATTGCTTTGTCTTTGAACCCTAAGCTGATCATTATGGATGAGCCCACAACCGCTTTAGATGTGGTGGTACAAAGGGAGATTTTACAGCAAATCTATCAGCTTAGAGATGAATTTGGCTTCTCAGTACTCTTTATTACGCACGACTTGGCGCTGATGAGCCAATTGTGTGATCGCATTGCCATCATGCGGCATGGAGAAATCGTCGAAGTCAATCAGGCATACGAAATTCGCAATAATCCTCAACATCCCTACACACAAAAGCTATGGGCTTCTTTTCCAAACATCCACGACGTCCACAAACAACCAGAACGACCAGGAGCGCAATCATGAATCAGCCTATCATCCAAATGAAAAACGTGATTAAAGAATTCAGAGTAGGCGGTGGTTTAGCGAAAGAGGAAACCTTCCGTGCGCTCCAAGGCGTGAGCTTTGATCTGTATGCAGGAAAAACGCTGGCTTTGGTTGGAGAATCAGGCTGTGGTAAAAGTACGTGTGCTCGCTTGATCACTAAAGTCTATCCGGCAACAGAAGGCGAGATCCTTTTCAATGGCACTAATATCAATGAGATTACGTCACGCTCAGCGCTCCAAGAGTATCGCAGTAAAGTACAAATGGTGTTTCAAGATCCGTTTGGTTCACTCAATCCAACTCATACCATTCGCCATCATCTCACACGCCCTTTAAAGATTCATAAGCAAATCAAAAGTGAACGTGACATTCCTGCCCGTTTGGAAGCGCTTTTAAATTTGGTGGAACTACCTGAAGAGACATTAAATAAGTTTCCTCACGAGCTTAGTGGTGGACAACGTCAGCGAGTAAACTTAGCACGTGCTCTCGCCGTCGGTTCGCAAATCATTCTTGCGGATGAGCCAACATCGATGTTGGATGTCTCCATTCGCCTCGGGGTACTGAATCTAATGCAGCGCATGAAGCAAGAGCTAGGAATCGGCTTTTTGTACATTACTCATGATTTGGCGACCGCACACTACATCGCGGAAGAAACAGCTGTGATGTACAAAGGGCAAATCGTTGAATGGGGTGATACACACTCAATACTGAAGAATCCGCAGCACCCGTACACCAAACTATTGATTTCAGCCGTTCCCGATCCAGATCTTCCTTTTGGTAACTTAGTGAAAAGTGAGCCAAACTATTCGATAGATGCCGATGAAATTCGTAGTCGTAGCAGCATCATTGTCGACGAATTTGATCAAATAGGACCCAATCACTATGTAAAACAATGGACTGAGGCTGCGTAATGGAATTGAGGACTTGGCAAGATCAGATCGCCATGTGGTATGAACATCGGAAGCATGATCAAGTTGAAAAACTGGAAACGCTCTTATATCAAGCGCCCGACGGCGTGTTTGGCCCAGAACTGAACGAAGTTCAAAGCAAAGCGATTGCTTGCTGGCTAGACGGTTGTTTACGTGTGTTTCAACATGCTAGGTACCGAGATCCTCAAAAAGCGTATCGAACCTTGCTTTACACGAGCGCAAAGCTCGAGCAAGCGGCATGTCAGGTATCGACCGATATTCTGATCAAAGATTGGTGTTTAAAGCGACTTCAGCACCTTACCGTTTTAGCTTTAGAGTTTTGTAATCAGCAATGCGATCAAAATGAGTGGCAACAACAAGCACATAACTTAATCGAGTCGCATGTTGCTTTGATGCGTTCTTTACATTGGAATGAAGACAAGAAGCATGATCAAGGTTTATCTCATTAATCTGGAAAAATGATCAAGGCTTACTTTGAGGAATTTGAGGTAAAAAAAAGCGAGTTTCCTGAGGAGAAACTCGCGAAGTCTATTCAGAATGAATGTAACAATATGAGCCAATCTATTAATCATCAGAAAGGACAAAAGGTTGTCTATTCGTTATAAATAGTAGTCTCAGGCTTAGCTCCTAATGTCAGTGATTTGTTAGAGTTAAGTCTGTTTTTTATCATCGAAAGACATTGTTACATTTCAAATCAATACGCCACGCCTATTGCTTGATACACATCAAGCAACGCTTTTAAATCGCCATTTCATCCAGAGCGCGGAATACCATTTCATCCATATGGCCATCGAAGATTTGACGGCACACCTTCCGACGTACCGCTAATCCAGCAATCAAGCGCTCAATGGTAAGATGCTTAATATCATTTTGAGTGTTAAACAGCTCGACGGTTTTGCTTAATGTCTCATAAGGAATTGGCTCATCCCCTACCCTTAGCCAATCAAGCTTCTCTATGTAATCAGAACACTCTTCTTTGATTGAGGCATACGAGTGCCCTGTCATCGCAGATAAAGCCGTTATACTGCGTTCTAGAGCCTCTGGTGAGGTATATTTAGATAAAGTAATGGTGATCTCGTCTGCATTGATCTCTACCAGGTGTTTTCTTTGCTTCACGCGGCGGCCTAAATTCCCTCTTGGAGATGGCGCTTTGCGTTGGATAGGCTCAAATTCGCCGTCTATGATGCCTGAGAGCTCTTCAAGCTGTTGTCGGGTAACCATCTCATTACGAAGTGGGTTTGGCAGCGTAGGCGCCATGTTACGCTTTCCTGCGTTGGTTGTTCGCGCACGTGAATAACGTAAGACTTCTTCCACATCGCATTTAATATCGATCTGGTAGTCCATCACTTTGTCATTCTCGATCATAGTTTCGATCGTCAGGTGATAACCCCACAAATTCACGACAAACAGCTCATCCGTTCCCTTACCATCCGATAAACGCTTCAGCTCTCGGATCAAATCCATCGAGAATCGTCGCCATTCGATGTTACGTGCCAGCTTCTGGTTTAATTCACTCAGCAGCATGCAGTCAGTATGACGACGCACCATGCGGCTACGGAAGAAAGAATATAGTTGGAATACCAAAGTATGTTGCTTCAAGATCTCTGGTGGGAACAAGAAGAAATAATCACGCGTTAATAGTTCTTCATAAAACGAAGGCTCCCAAACCAAAATGTACAAGTTTGGTTTGATACGAATTTCACCATCGCTTCCCTCTACAGGCGCTTCTTCAGACGCAGTGATGGTTCGAGCAAGAAAACGAAAACGATCACTTTTGAATCCTTCTGGCATGTTTTCACTTAGCCAACGACCAGTAAGTTCATGCAGCTGGAAATCGGTAAACTCAATACGATCAATGCTGTCGCGAATAGAATCACGTGCTGGACCACTGTCTTTTTTGCCTCGAAGCGACAAAATATCAGTAATGTATAACGGCGTCTTGTTCGGCACGTGTGCTGCATCGAGTTGATACTGATCTTTGTGATGATCATGGTATTGCACGGTCAACGTGAACAGAGCAAACAAGGTCATCAGATCATCCACAGTCATGATATTTTTGGATGATCTCGTTTCAATAACCGCTTTGGTACCAGAGATCGACACCATGGATTTCTGATAACTTTTTCGAGTTCTTGGTGGTGCAAGTGCTTGGTCAATGATCCCAGCCCAATTCGTTGGAGACACGACAAATTGATCGGCTTCATCTTTCATCGTTGGAGGGGTATTCAACCCATGTTCATTCAACAAACGCTTGTTGACTTGGGTTTGAGCCAATGCTTTTGAACGTTTTTGCTTTTCGTTTTGGCGTACTTTGTCTGTAACAAGACTTGTTGCACCCAACACTGAAATAAGCTGATTAGGATTAACAAACTTATGTAACATCGTCTTACCAGCAAGTCCTTCTTCAAACCGCACTGGAGTTTGAGTAAACAAACCAATGTTTACTGCTGCACGTAAGCGTTGTTGCAGAGCTGCACGAGTGAGTTGTCCGTCCGTTGCTTCCACAATCTCTGTGGTTGAAACCAATCCATCTTTGCTGCTGAAACCTCGCAATGAGATCAGATTAAGCAACTCTAAGATGCTTTTGGTCACCCCTTTGAAATGTTGGTACTGCTCTACCCAATCTGCAGAGGATTCATGTACCTCAAAAAGATGGCCATCCTTATGGCTTCTAGGTGCTTTAATCAGAATTTTTTCATCAGCCGTCATTTTAGATCCAGATCACACTAGCCGTAGTTGTGCTATGGTTCCGAAGAATAAAGAAAAACAGATCATAAATAAAGAAAAAATATTGTTTTTTAAATAACTGATCTTTTTGATTAATCTGATCTTAATTGATTATATGATCTAATGATCTGGCTATCGTTTTGCCGCTAAGTACATGTTCTATAAAGTGATTATTTTCAGGCATGTCGGAACTATGATCATGTTGATTCTGAAACTATGATCAACAATAGCCTGAAAGCATGATCACATTTGCTCGTAAGCATGATCATTAAGTTTATGAAAAGATGATCAAAAGAGTCTTGAAACGATGATCATGATGTTTTTACAGGTTATCCACAGATGCTGTGTTTAATAATGATCTTAATGAGGATTTTATTGAGCATTGTCGATGTTATTGATACTCGGATCGATGATCAAGAGCTGAGATAGCTATCGTTCTGGAGACAATATTGATGATAAATTACTCATGTGATGAAAATACATCCAAGTAGCTCTTATTCCGCAGTAAAACCTAGTTTCGGACTATTATTAGGAAGCATGATCATGAGAGTAAGATTTATCATAGTCACTTGAACAATTTCATTGTTCCGGCTTCTCTATCCACTAATTTCTTCTCCATCCCCCATTCTGACTGCATTCAACCGTAAATTAGAGACAAAAACTCATGCTTCCGAGAGATTCTATAGCTTGATCATATTTCCGATTGATGGATCTTATTTAATCCGCGTGTTTACACCCTCGTCTACTCTATTTTTCCATGATCATGCTTTCGTATTTGTGTTTTATCATGGAAGCATGATCATAAGCATACCTTGATCATACTTCCATAGGAACATCACTTGAACTGCCCTTTTTGGCTCGGATACATGATCAAGGTTGTTATTAGCGTTCATGTTGAAAGATTGCTTTCTATTTTTTGTTTAAATTAGGTTGGCCTAACATAATCCGTAATTTAGCTTAAGAATATAATCGTTCCGGTAGAAAATTGATTTACAATGTAAATGTGTGACGCTGTAACACTTTTGTTTTTAAGTTTAAGGTGTCCATTTATTCGAAGATTATTTAATTAAAAATAGTTATGTTTTTTACCATAAATCATAAAAGCGTCGATTTGAGTGTTTTTTTATGTGATGGTTATTCAAAATGTTCGTGCACCTTTTTGTTGTTTTTGGTCTTTACTGCTGTACAATTGCAAGCATAAATCCTTCCAACGGAATTTGGCATGAAAAGAGAAAAAACGATTGAAAACCTTCTTGAGTTGGCGGAGCTGACTCAGCAGGTTCAAGCTGACCGTATTGAAATTGTTTTAGAAGAGCGAAGCGATAACTATTTCCCACCAATGTCTAAGGCGATGATGGAAACCCGTTCAGGTTTAACTCGTCGTAAGCTCGATGACGCGATTGGTAAAATGGAAGCGGCTGGCCATCAATTTACTAAAAATAACGCGAATCATTATTCAATTACGTTAGAAGAAGCACATATGCTTATGGATGCGGCTGAAGTGCCTAAATTTCATGAGCGTAAGAAGAATTCAGGTAACAAACCTTGGATTATTAACGTGCAGAACCAGAAGGGTGGTACAGGTAAATCAATGACAGCGGTCCATTTAGCGGCATGTTTAGCGCTAAATTTGGATAAACGCTACCGTATTTGTTTAATCGATTTAGACCCACAAGGCTCGCTACGTTTATTCCTCAACCCACAAATCAGCATGGCAGAGCATGACAATATCTATTCTGCTGTAGACATTATGTTGGGTAACGTGCCTGATGGTGTAGAAATTGACAGTGAATTTTTGCGTAAAAACGTATTACTGCCAACGCAATACCCGAACTTAAAGTCGATTTCAGCGTTTCCAGAAGACGCAATGTTTAATGCTGAAGCATGGCAAACGCTATCTGAAGACCCATCACTCGATATCGTTCGTCTGCTAAAAGAGCAACTGATTGATAAAATTGCTGATGACTTCGATATCATCATGATTGATACCGGCCCACACGTTGACCCACTAGTATGGAATGCGATGTATGCATCAAATGCGTTGTTAATCCCTTGTGCGGCTAAGCGTCTGGACTGGGCTTCAACAGTAAACTTCTTCCAGCATTTGCCTACGGTATATGAAATGTTTCCGGAAGACTGGAATGGTCTTGAGTTTGTTCGCTTGATGCCAACCATGTTTGAGGACGACAATAAGAAGCAAGTTTCTGTTTTAACTGAAATGAACTATCTTCTAGGTGACCAAGTTATGATGGCTACTATCCCTCGTAGCCGTGCGTTTGAAACCTGTGCCGATACCTACAGCACAGTATTTGATCTGACAGTAAGCGATTTTGAAGGCGGTAAGAAGACGCTAGCCACCGCACAAGATGCTGTTCATAAAAGCGCACTGGAATTAGAGCGTGTGCTGCATTCTAATTGGCCGTCATTGAATCAGGGGTAATAAGTAAATGGCTTTGAAAACGTCTGAATTAAACGCGAAATTATTTGGCAAAACGAATAAACGTCGTGTTGTGACTCCACAAGAGGCGCAAACCGCGGCAAAAGAAAAAGCTCAAACGATTGAGCTAGCTGTCGCAGGTGAAAACATTGTTCAGTTTGAACTTGTTCGTATTCCTGCAGAGAAAGTCGCGACAGAAACAACGGTGTTTGTTGATAACGCTCGTGAGCAATCGTTCTTAAACGAACATGCTTTATCTGATGTTTTAGTCACACTCAAAGAGCGTGGCCAACAATATCCAGCGGTGGGTCGTAGAACTAAAGATGGCAAGATTGAAGTTTTAGATGGTAGCCGTCGTCGCATGTCTTGTATCCTCGCGGAGCAAGATTTTTTGGTTTATGTTGCTGACAACATCAATACTGACCATGCAAAGTTTTTGTCTGATGTGGCAAATGCTCACAAGCCGCTCTCTTTGTACGAAAAAGGTAAAGAGATGCAGGCTAAACTAGATAGTGGTGAAGCTGAAGATCAGAAAGCATTGGCGAAAATGTTCCAGTGCAGTGAAGCGTTAGTAAGTGGCGCTTTAAAAGCGGCGGCATTGCCGTTAGAACTGCTTCAAGCGTATCCCAATGTTGGCGATCTTGGTCGTCCAACTATCGTGAAACTGCACAAACAGTTTTCAACGTTGACGCCAGAGCAACAGCAAGAGCTGTTAGATAAGTGTCGCTCTAGCGAAGGCTTTTTATGGCAGCGAAGCACAGCTCAAGGCGTTGCTCGTCTGACAAAAGAAGTCACGGAAAGCATCGAAAACTGGATTGCTGAGCTTGCACCAGCAAAACCTGGCAAGAAGACCGAAAAAGTCGACTTAGTAAAAGGTCGAGCAAGCTATAGCCGAAAAGGTAGCAGTCTGGCGTTGAACTTGAAGAAAGTTGACGACAGCTTGATGGAAGAGATTCTTGCCTTTGTGCAAAACAAGCTGCAATAACAAAAGATGATTGAATCAACCGCCTCCGGGCGGTTTTTTTATATCTGAGAAGCGTCAAATTAAAGATGTGATACCATTGCGTCAGTTCAACGTTGGATAGACAAAATGCAGACACAATCTGATTTCCTTTCATCACTTCAACAACAAGCTCACCAATCTTTCCAAAGATTCGGCATCGTCATTCAAGGCGAGTCTTCTTGGCAAGATGCATTGGTGTCAGAGTTCCATAAAACACAGATGTATCAACGTTGGTTTTGTGTCGGCGATTTTGGTTTGGAAAACGCATACAGTGTTTCGCCTAAACAAGGGCACATGTTGTTAGGCAGAGAGTGTGACGTTCTATTGTTTGATGCTCGAAATGGTTTTGACGCAAATAGCTTTACCGCCGCGCTTGGCTCATTGGTTGGCGGTGGTCTTCTTATTATCATTACTGAGTCGCGACAACCTACGAATTTTGCTCAGCAATGGATGCACAAACAATGGGAGAAGCTCGTTGTTATTGAGCAAGACAAACCATTGCCAACGGCTCCAGACATCAAGCAAGCAGAAAAAGAAAGCCACTACACGGAACAAGAACATGCCATTTCTCTAATTGAAAAGGTGGTGACAGGACATCGAAAGCGACCATTAATTTTGACCGCTGATCGTGGGCGTGGAAAAACAAGCGCACTTGGTATTGCGTGTGCGAACTTATTACAGCAGAAGCCACTTAGAATCTTAATCACGGCACCATCTATAAAAGCTGTTGAGCCTGTTTACCAACATGCTTTGCGGTTACTTCCTAATGCGCAGCGTATTAGGAAGGACAGATTAGAATCAGGGCAGGGAGCCATTCAATTCATTGCTCCTGACGAACTTCTATCGAGCCGACCTGAATGTGATTTGTTACTTGTCGATGAAGCGGCTGCAATTCCAGTTCCTATGCTTAAAAGCATTACCGAACATTATCATCGACTCGTTTTTTCTACGACTATTCACGGTTATGAAGGTTGTGGCCGGGGCTTTACGATTAAATTTGTTGATTGGCTTCAGAAACAGCGTTCGGGAATGAAAACATGGCACATGACACAGCCCATCCGCTGGAGCATGAATGATGCGCTCGAATCATGGCTCTATGACGCGTTTTTGTTGGATGCGGAGTTAACGCACCATCAACTTAACCAGGTCGACTCAATTTCCCTTTCTAAAGCCGATAAGGACGATTTGATATCGCAGCCTAGTTTGCTGCGCGAGTGCTTTGCTCTTTTGGTTAATGCTCATTATCAGACCTCGCCGAATGATTTAATTCACCTTTTGCAGGATGACAATAGTCATCTCTATTTTGCTAAACAAGACAATATGGTTGTGGGGGTAATATTAGCGGTCGAAGAGGGTGGGCTTGACGATGAATTGGTTGAAGGAATCCAGCTTGGTAAGCGTCGTCCTAAAGGACACTTAGCCCCAGTTACGATTGCAAACCACCTAGGATTTCCGAATGTCGCGAAGTTATCGATGCAGCGAGTCATGAGAATTGCTGTTCATCCAGCATTGCAAGGAAAAGGCATTGGTCAAAAAATGCTGCAGAAACTTGAGCAAATGGCGGCTAAACACATTGCTTACTTATCCACGAGTTTCGGTGCGACTGAAGAATTGGTCCATTTTTGGCGACAATCGAACTTCCGTACAATTCGCTTAGGATCAATGCGCGATGCTGCTAGCGGTTGTTATTCAGTCTTGATGGTCAAAGCTTGTGATTCCAAACAGACGGCTTGGGTCGATGAATCTCAGGCGCTATTTGAAGAAATGTTGTCTAACAATGTGGCTGACGTCTATCCAAAATTAGAAGCCTCAATTTTTCGAGCTCTATTACCGCAACCTTTGGGAATGAGTCCACTTCATCCCGCTAAGTTATTACTAATTGAATGCTATGCTGATGGTGGTAACAGTTATGAGTCCGTGTCTGCTTGGCTTCAGCAGTGGTTACTTAACTTAGGTTTGAACTCCGCTTCCGACTTGATGATCAGTAAGCTTTTTCTTAACCGTAGTTGGACTGAATGTGCTCAGCAATTTGGGCTACCTGGAAGAAAGCAAGTTGAGCAGCAGCTAAGGGACGAAGTAAAGCACATTTGGAACGATTTACACTGTAAACAATAAGGTGAGATTTACACTGTAAATGAAATTATTAGGAGCTGATTTTACATTGTAAATCCAGCTCCTTTTTATTTCAGTGTGTATTTTGATTGAGCTTTAGGTTAAATCGAAATGCTCTCTTAATATCTGTTTAACCGTTATTGATGGATTACTTTCTTTAGTGACGTGAGCCTTATAATAAGAAATGCGAGGTTTGTTCAGAAAACGGATTTGGGTAGACTGAAAGTGTTGATGGGAAGCAAAGTGGTAAGGGTATGTGGAAGCTGTGTCTTGAGTTATCTGAAGATAAGACCAAGGTGATAGCCCGTCTTCCGGGAGAAGTGGACCTCGGTGGTGAGCTAAATCAAAATGAATTAAACGAGCAGCTCGTCGCAATGAACGCTGAAAAGATGTTTGTTGTTGAGGGGGAAGTCGTGAGATTCATTAACTGCGCCAAAGAACGTAAAGCCGAGGCCTACGAAGGCATCGTCATTGCGGAAAAACGCAACGCGCAAGTTGAGGTTGAATTATCGAATAATGACATGCTCGCCAGTATGAACGTTGTCGGCGCGTACGGAGGCCGAGGTTTACGTGGCCCCGAGATTGTTCAAGCCCTTGCTCAAGCGCGAGTTTCGAAAGGCATCAACAAACTGGCTTTGAAGAAAGTGTTGGTTGTCAGCACTCAGCTCAAACCAGGCGAAACTTTTTCTCAACCTGTAGCGGTTGGTAAGCAACCTATCAAAGGCAAAGACGCTCTTTTTACTCCTCTCGTTAAAGACATCACCAAACGCATCCTCAAACCCAAAGACGGCCAATCTGCTAGCGACAAAATTGATTTACGTAACCTCGGTGAAACTATCGCGGTTGACGTAGGCGATGAGGTGATGCGCCGCACGCCTGCGACCAAAGGTACGCCAGGTTTTACTGTTCAAGGGCGAGTGATTCCTCCACAAGCCGGGAAAGACAGCCCAATGAAGCCAGGCAAGGGCACCGAGATAAGCAAGCACGACCCAAACCTATTGATTGCATCGGTATCCGGTACGCCTCTAATTAAAGACAAAACCATTGAAGTTGATAACGCACTCTGTCTCAATAGCGTTGGCGTGAATACAGGTCACGTGAAATTCAAAGGGAATGTGATTATCGGTGGCAACATTGAATCCGGAATGATTGTTAAAGCGACGGGCTCTATTACTGTAGGCGGCTTCATTGAATCGGCTGACGTACAAGCACAAGACGACATCCAAGTCGGTAAAGGGATCATTGGCCACACCGTGAGTGATGGTCAGCCAAAGAGTTGTCACGTCAAAGCCAAAGGTTCGATTCGTGCCAGCTACGCCCAATATTGTGATTTGCAAGCCGGCGAAGATATTGAGTTGGCGGTGCACAGCATGAATAACGATATTGTTTGTGGGCGCAATCTGACGGTGCTGGATGCGAACGGTAGGAACGGTACGCTCAGCGGCGGGGATGCAAAAGTCGGTGACAAAGTGGTGTGTTTACAATTGGGCGTAGAAGGCGACACCGCCACTAAGGTAGAAGCGTTCGCGCGATATTCTGCATTTAAGGAGCGATTAGCAGAGCTCAAAGATCGATACAAACGTGCTCAAGAAGGAACGATGGATGTGATTCGTAAAGAGCTCGAATTTAAGAAACGTCCTAAAGCCGAACGTACCAACGAAGAACAAGCTCAGATTGATGTGATGAAAACACAAAACAACGAGCAGCTTGAAGCGATAAAGCAAAAGTTAGAACAAACGGAACATGACTTTGAAGTCGCGTTAGAAGAAAATATTGTCGAAGCCAAAGAGCGTGTCTTCACTCGTGTGACGGTGCAGTTTGGCGACGAGCAAGTAACGACAAAGCGTACTCATGGCGGTTGTTCGTTCCGTTTCAATCAATACGAAATTCAAGTCTCGGCGAACTTGGAAGAAGAGGACGTCGCTGCGGTTTAAGCTTTCTTACTTACTGAGCCCACATGTCGAAACAAGATGTGTGGGCTTTTGTTTAACTAAAAATCGACAATGTGCTCTTGATAGTAGTCCGCAAGCGCACCGACTTGGCTGCTACACATTACTTTCATTGCTTGTTTAATTTGTTCTATTGGCCAGTTCCACCATTGGATATTGAGTAGAGTTTCAATCTCTTTATCGCTGAATCGTTGACGTACGACTTGGTTGTTTCCAACCACCACCGAATAAGGTTGGATGTCTTTCGTCACTAGGGCGCGTGCTCCGATGACGGCTCCATCGCCGATGTTTACTCCGGGCATGATCATCGCCTCACTGCCAATCCAAACATCGTTCCCCACCACCGTGTCTCCGGCACGCTCGAAACCGTCTTGTACGCCTTCTCCAAATTCTTCAGGAGAGAGGGGGAAGGTCGAAATCCAGTCAATGCGATGACCTTGATTTCCTGCCATCATGAAGGTGGCTCCAGAAGCGATGGAACAAAACTTGCCAATGATTAATTTGTCGATGCTATCGGGTTCCCTACTTTGCCATTCTTGAAGTGTGACGGGGTCACCCAACAAGTAGCGTACCGCTTGCTCTTCGAAGCTTTTTTGATGATAGAAGCCCTAGTAATAGCTGTAATCGCCAACGATGATATTGGGATTAGTGATGTGATCTTTAATGATTTGACCTTTTAACCACGTGTCGAAAACACTCATAACTCATCCTTTCAAATTTAGGTTGTACAGAGTTTAGAGGCTTTCTATTATTTCCAGTAGTTTGATTTTAGAGATTCAGAATTACTGTATGGAAATAAAATGGCTCAGCTACGTACCACTTTACGTCGCTTTGTGTGAGGAGCGAAGTATTGCTGGCGCGGCAAAGCGCCTGAATTGTTCGAATGCGCATGTAAGTCGGCAACTTAAACAGCTTGAAGAGATATTGTCGGTGCAGCTTATTCAGCGAACTACGCGCCAGTTTAATTTGACCTACGATGGTTTGCGGTTTTATCAGCAGGTAAAGCAACTGCTCGAAGGCGCTGAGCAGATCAATGAGCAAGTCATGGCAAACGAGATCGTATCGGGAAAATTGAGAATAGCGGCGTCTGCTTCTTTCGGAGCCGCGTTACTCAGCCAAACATTGATCGAGTTTCGATTGCAGCATCCACAAGTGAGCGTCGAAGTGATCTTCACAGAGACACCTCTCGACTTGATTGAAGCTGGGTTTGATATCGCATTCTACTTTATCGATACTCCTCCTGAGGGATACGTCGGCCATCAGTTACGCGCTTTACACTGTAAACCGATCGCTCATCGCTCGTATTTAGCTGATAAACCAAATGTAAGTACGCCAGAGGAGCTTGGTGACTTGGAGCACATCCTCTATAAAAGTCGCGACTTGGTGTTAGATAAGTGGACGTTTACGCATAAGCAAACTCAGCAGCAGTGCAGCATTGAGTTAGAAAGTGTGCTGAGTTTTAATCTTGTCCAGTCCATGTTGGATGCTACTTTGGCTGGCTGTGGTGTTGCCATGTTAGATGAATTTGCATTGGCTAAACTCGAACTTGCACAAAAAGAACAACTCGTGAGTTTGCTGCCAGATTGGCAAACGGATGCGATTTTGCCGCTTTATCTGCTTTACCCAAAACGTGAGCACTTACCAAGAAGAACGCGAGCGTTCATTGATCACTTTAGGAACATATATTCTGTCGGCGAATTGCGACAACAAACTTAGCAACAATAGAGGAAGCAAAGGAATGCGAAAATACTGTCACCAGTTTTCCTGGTGCAGGCGTGTTGGTTAAAACAGGTAACGAAGAAAACATATTACGAGGGTGAGCTTCTTCAAATCAGCATTAAAGGCAATAACTACTGATCGGACACAGAAGAAGCTCATGGATCCAGCTAACTTACATTAAGTATCGTGCTTACAGCTCGTAACGCAGACCTAAGTGGTAGTAGCTTTCGTCTGCGTGCGCACCGCCAAACGAGACTTCTTGTCCATTGCTGTAGCCACGCGAGCCGTTACGATCAACGTAGTTTGTGTAGATAGAAGAACGAGGCGTCAGTTTGTATTGCACTTCTAGCGTTGTATCTTTCAGCTCTAGCTCGTCACCCTCACTGTTTTCTAAAGAACGATAACCAGCACGCAGTGCCCATTTGTCATTTACACTGTAAACCGCCGTCAGTTCCATCACTTTGTCGGTACTGGTTTGTGAGTAATAGCCCTCTAGTTCATCTTCCGAGTACAACGCACCCAACATCAAATCACCTAGGTAGTAACGCGTACCTGCGCCCCAGAATGTGTAATCGGTGTCGTTGCTTTCACGTGCATCACCTTTATTTTTCTGCATCGCCACCACTGGTGCCAAGGTACCCAAATTCCCCATATCTAGCGTATAACGCAGTGCAGTGTTGTAACCGTAGTCGAGTTCAGAAGTGTTGTTTCCTAAAATGTACGCGACAGAAAAATCGAAATTACCTAGGCTGTTTTGGTATTGCAGCGTGCCATCTTGACGGAAAACTTGCGTCGCGGTTTTGTCGACTTTATTCGCTTGGCGCGCCATAGAAACATCGGAAGAGGCGAACACATCACCAATGTCGGTAAACATAATCAATCCAGATGCCACGCGACCACCGGTAATGCGACCATAATCTTTCGCATCAATCCCCGCCCATACATAACGTGCGGTCAGAGACGGTTTGTCGTTTACTTGGTTTGCGTATTCAGCGGCACCCACTTGGTATTGCGCTTGGCCGATGATCGACGCGTACTCGTTGATGGTTTGTGAACCGTTTAAACCAATACGGCCATCAAACTCGCCATTTGCATCGCCGTGCTCATCATTTTTACTGGTGACATTGAAACCAAGACGAGAGTAAATATTTAAAACTGACCCATCTTCCGCTTGATACAGCTGCGCTGCCATTGCGTTTGATGCCATCAATGTTGGGATAAGTAGAGTCAAAATGTGCTTTTTCATGATTAACGACCTTTCATTTCTGTTGTTTTAGGTACGACAAAGCCCCTTCCGAGTAACGGAATAAGAAAAATTGTCGTGAAGTAGAGAGAGGGTGCGCCCTTGTTTGCCAAGGGCGCGAGCTAGTCCATTCCTATAGGGGAAGAATGATTTAGCTTAAATCGACGTCTTTGCAGCCAAAGAAGTAAGTCGCGAGGAAGCCGACGATGTAAGAGATAAGCAGGCCAGCAACAAACACCATCATGCCCGGGAAGATGCCATTTTCTGATGTCATGAGAGGAATCGCCACGATACCGGACGGGCCAAACACCGTATTAAGACCAACTGGCAAGCCAAGGTAAGAAACTAAGCCGATAAAGAAGCCGCCCGCAGCACCACCAATACAAGCGGTAACGAATGGTTTTACGCGTGGTAATGTCACGCCGTAAATCAATGGTTCGCCAATACCTAGAAGGCCAGGAATAATAGCGCCTTTAACTTGAGTGCGCAGTAGAGCGTCTTTTTTGGCTTTGAAATACAGCGCCATTGACGCGCCAACCTGACCGCCACCAGCCATCGCTAGGATAGGAAACAGCGAGTTAAAGCCCTGTGCTTCCATCAATGCGAAGTACACTGGAACAAAACCCTGGTGGATGCCAAATACCACAGAAATTAAGAACAAACCTGCCAAGATTGCAGCACCTAATGGGTTATCGTTCAAGTTGAGGAACAACCAAGACATCCCTTTAAACAGCTCGCCGCCGATTGGCATGATGATCAAGAAGGTTACCGCACCCATGATCAACAGAGTGATAACGGACGTTAAGATCATGTCCAGATCATCTGGCATGTATTGACGAACCTTACGCTCGACTTGCGCACCGATGATCGCCGCCAAAAGTACGCCGATAATGTTGCCGCGCGGATCAATCGCAAAGCCGAAAAACTCGTTCATGCCAGAGTAAATGCCGGATGTAGCCTCTGGGTTGTAACCCAGTACAAACAAAGAGGCGAGAATGGCACCATTAACACCAGAGCCGCCAAACGCTTGCTGCGCGTTGTAACCAATCAGAATACTTAGGAAAGCAAATAGACCCTTACCAAAGACTTTCATGTAGGCGATCAAATCCAGCATAAACTGGCTTGGTGTCTGGTCGAGAACAAACATCTGTTCCAATAACGTCGCAAAACCTAGCAACAAACCAGCGGCAATAAAACCAGGGATCAACGGCGTAAAGATGGTAGCAAACTTGCTTAAAAAACGCTGAACCGCACTGGTTTGTTTGCTCTTCATCTGCTTTTTTTGCTCGGCCGCGACGGCAGAAAGATCTTGTTGCGGCATATCTGGTTCTTCACTGTCACTAGAGGTTAAGCTGTCGATCAATTGATTCATCATCTCAGCCGCTTGTTGAGCTTTTCCGGGACCGAGAATGATCTGAAACTGCTCATCGCTTTCCACCACACCCATTACGCCGGGAATTTGCTTGATAACAGACTGGTCAGCCAAGCCATTGTTGGCGAGCGATAAACGCAAACGCGTCATACAGTTACCACATTTGCTTACGTTGCTGCTGCCACCCACTGCGGACAGCAACTGCGATACTGTGTTTGAAGTTATTTTTGCCATAGGGTCTATCCTTCAGAACTCGGATTATTTAGTTATTATTTAGTGCTGCGCGAATAAAACCGTTGTGCGCGGCGAGGCGTGATTTGGCTTGTTCGGCATCCAAATTGGCCAAAATCATTAAGATGGCGGTTTTACAGTGGCGATCGCAGGCATTTAATGCTCGCTCTGCTTCTTCTTTTGAGGCGTCGGTTGCTTCCACAACAATGTTGGTTTGGCGTTGAATGAGCTTGGCGTTGGTGGCCTCTACATCCACCATTAAGTTACCAAACACCTTGCCGCTACGAATCATTGCGCCTGTTGTAAGCATGTTTAACACCAGTTTTTGTGCGGTGCCGGCTTTCATGCGAGAAGATCCAGTGACAACCTCTGCGCCAACTATCGGCAGAATCGCGATGTCGGCCGCTTTTGCCATGGCACATTCTGGATTACAAGCGATAGATGCGGTCGTAGCTCCGATGGATTTAGCGTACTCCAAACCACCTATCACATAAGGTGTGCGGCCACTTGCTGCAATGCCTACAACCACGTCATGCTTGGTGAGGTGAAGCGCCTTTAAGTCGTCTTGACCCATTTTCGCGTTGTCTTCTGCGTTTTCTACCGCTTTCAAAATCGCCTGATGTCCACCAGCAATTAAGCCAATTACCATATCTGGATGCGTTCCGTAGGTAGGAGGACACTCGCTCGCATCAAGAATTCCTAAGCGGCCTGATGTGCCAGCTCCCATGTAAATTAAACGGCCACCATTTGCAAAAGCTTGGGTAATTGCATCAACTGTCTCTGCAATTTGTGGTAGCACCGCTTTTACCGCGAGCGGGACTTTTTGATCCTCTTCATTAATGACTTGCAGCATCTCGATGGTCGAAAGCGTATCAATCTCGGCACTGGCTGGATTACGGCTTTCTGTCACCAATCGGCTTAAATCAATTTTCATGTTTTACACTCTTCGTAATGTTCAATCTGAGGGCGATTCTATGGAATAAAATATTCTGTTTTGGTGATAAAAATCACACTTGAGGTTATTCTTTGTGCAGGCGAAATTTGGAATAATGAGAGAAAATATACGTCCATTACATCCGGTATAAACTGGCTTGGTTAGAATAATCATGGAGTTAAATCAAACTCCAATTATTTTTGTTTTGGAATAATTTATTTAAAATTTTTGAGGTTTTTGTTGTGTCAGTTATCAATAAGATAGTCGCGAGGCGTACTCAGCTTTCGCAAAGTGGTCGTTTGGTCGGCGATTGGATTGTTGAAAACGCAGAAAAGGCGGCGCTGCTCACCAGCCAAGAACTTGCGGCGCAAGTAAAAGTGAGTCAATCGAGCATTGTGAAATTTACTCAGCGTATCGGCTTTAAAGGTTACAGCGAGTTTAAATTAGCTCTGAATGAAGAGATTGGCCGTAAGCATGCGATGCAGTCGACACCGCTGCACAGTGATATTTTGGCTGACGACCCCATTGCGGTTATTTCACAGAAACTGGTGAAAGCGAAAACCGATGCTATGTTTCAAACCACCAATACGCTGTCTTACGAAGCGTGTCACCAAGCGGTGAAATGGTTGAGTGAAGCGCGTCGAGTGCAAGTGGTCGGGATTGGGGGCTCAGCCCTGACCGCGAAGGATTTAAGCTTTAAACTGCTTAAACTTGGTATTACGGCGCTTTCTGAACAAGACAGCCACGTGCAGATTGCTGTTGCCCGCACGCTCTCTCCAGAAGATGTTCAGATCGCAATCTCGTTTTCGGGTGAGCGCAAAGAAATTCTCGTCGCGGCAGAAGCGGCAAAAGAGCAGGGCGCGAAGGTGATTGCGTTATCTGCTCCTGGGAGAAGCCGCTTGCGCGGTATTGCCGATATTACGTTTGATACGATTGCCAATGAAACGGAACATCGCAGCTCATCCATTGCTTCACGCACCGCGCAAAACGTGATCACCGATTTGCTGTTTATCATCTTGGTTCAGCAAAGAGACGACAGTGCCCGTCAGTTGATCAGCGATATCAGTACCGACATCAAACAGATCCTCACATGATCGCTTAACCAACAGCGAACTAAAGATCCGGATCGTGCATCAGTAAAGCAATAAAGGCGGGGAGATGCTTTTCAATGGTGAGATCGGCAGAAATTGCCGGTAACTCCAACGTGATGCAAGGTAAATCACGTTCACTACACCAAGTGCCGAATGAGCCGGGTGTTTCGTAGTCGACATCGTCAACGATTGGCAGTTGGAACTGCTCGCCGAGCCATTTGGCAAGGACGGAATGTTTGGGATCATCCACAAACGCCAGCGGTTCATGAAACGACACAACAAACTTTGGCTTGCGTAGTTCAATCAAGTTAATTAATGCGCCAACTTCTGGCTCTAGCTGGTTTTTAGAGCCTGTTTTCACCTTTACGTCTCGAATGGGTGTGTGAGAGCTCCATCGATACACGGTGCCATGCTCAGTCCAATTTTGGGTTGGAAACGCGCGATTGAGATCCACTTGGTTTGCATTTGCGCGTGTGCCTAGCTGGTTGCCGTCCGGATTCAGTGACAGAATCACATCATGTCGTAAGTTTTTAGCTGGCAAGCTTCTTAGCGCACAGGACAAACCTGTAATCGAGGCTGTCTCATCCCCGTGAGTGCCTGCCAAAATCAAACCTCGCGAAGCACTTTCGACTTGCGCCGGAAAATACAGTAATGGCGCACCAAGCACGGAATGACCGTATGTTGTTGGCCGAATTAAAAATGTCGCTCTTTCCGTTCTTGGAATTAGACTCACCGTAATCTCCTGATTGATGAAGTAGTATCAATATCTAAGCTAATTACACCTAGCTAAACTGAACCGTTTAAACTCGTCAACGGTTGAAATGTTAATTGTGGCACTTGCTTCACAAGACGCGTTAGGAGAACGAAAAACGATATGGATTTTAAAAAACATTCAACGGCGTTGCTGATTTCCTCTTTATTCACCCCTTTTCTTGCTACATCAGTTGCTGCGGAGACCTTACCTAAAGGCATTCAACTTGCCGCAGAACAGCATTTAGTACGTGCGAATGACGCAGAGGCGGCGACGCTTGACCCAGCGAAAGCCGAAGGTCTGCCAGAAATGCATGTGATTCGTGACTTATTTGAAGGTCTTGTGATTCAAGATAGTGACGGAAACATCATTCCCGGTGTGGCAGAATCATGGGAAACCAAGGACAACCAAACCTTTGTTTTTCACTTACGCAAAGACGCAAAATGGTCGAATGGCGAGCCTGTGACGGCGGATGATTTTGTCTATTCACTGCGCCGAGCGGTGGATCCGAAGACCGCGTCTCCAAATGTTTGGTATCTCAAGCTCACCAAGATCAAAAACATCGCCGATGTGGCAGAGGGCAAAAAGCCTCTGGACGATCTCGGTATCGCGGCGGTGGATAAATACACCCTACGTTTTGAGTTGGACAGTCAAGTTCCGTACTTTGTTGCTATGACTGGGCACACGTCCATGATGCCAGTGCATCAAGCCACAGTGAAAAACCGCGAAAAGCCGTGGAGCGATCCAGACCAATTTGTTGGCAATGGTGCATTCACATTGGATAAGTGGGTCGTGAATGAGCGCATTGAACTGGTTAAGAATCCAAGTTACTGGGACAACGCAGATACGCATTTAAACAGAGTGACTTACATTCCGTTTGAAAACCAAAACGCGTCGATCAATCGTTATGCGGCAGGAGAGCTGGATATCACGTCAGATGTGCCGACTCATATGGCGCAGAAGCTTAAACAAGATTATAAGCAGGCTTACACGGTGGTGCCATTACTGTGCACGTATTACTACGCGTTCAATACCACTCGTCCGCCATTTGATGATGCGCGAGTGCGTCAAGCGGTGTCGTACTCCATCATGCGTGATGTGATTACGAATGGTGTCACGCAAGTGGGCAACCTTCCTGCTTATACCTTTGCGCATCAGTACACCGCCGGGTTTGATGCGACGCCGCCTGAATACAGTAAGTGGAGTCAGCAACAACGTGACGAGAAAGCGCGTCAGTTGTTAAAAGAAGCGGGTTACAGCCAAGACAAGCCGCTCGATTTTAAATTGCTGTACAACACCAGTGAGGTAAACAAATCGATCGCGGTTGCGATAGCGTCGATGCTACAAAAAAATCTCGGTGCAAACGTGGAGTTAGAAAACCAAGAGTGGAAGTCGTACTTAGTGGCGCGTAAACAAGGCAATTTCGATGTGATGCGTGCTTCCTGGTGCGGTGATTACAATGAAGCGTCTACTTTCCTGAGCTTACTTCGCTCAGGTTCTTCGGGTAACTTTGCACGTTACAGCAGTGAAGCGTACGACAACGCGATGAACAGTGCATTGGCTGCAACCGATGAGAAAGCGCGCCAAGGATTTTACGACCAAGCTGAACGGTTGCTGGCGACAGATATGCCCATCGCGCCAATCTATTACTACATGCAAGCACGTTTGGTTCGTCCAACCGTGGGTGGCTTTGCAAAGAATAACGTAGAAGGGCGCATCTACTCGAAAGATCTCTACATCAAGAAGTAGCGCTCAAAACAAGCGATAAACAGAAGCCCCGAAGATGTGTCTTACGGGGCTTCTGTTTATTGTTAGCGAGCGGAGAGCTTGTCCACTAGCATTGCGACTCGTTTGCCAAGATACTCCGCCGTTGCAACATCAGAAGCATGCAACTGACCACCTTCACCACCTTGTGCAACAATACCACCTTGTACACCATAACGATTCAGGTTTTGCTCCCCAGAATTGCTGATCTTATCCAACCCGACCCACATCATGCCGTGTTGGTTAGCGAGCGTTTGTAGATATTGTAATGTGCAAGATTGGTCGCCATTCATTGCCCCACCACTGGTAAAGCCAGCCGCGATTTTGCTCGCCCATTTTTGGTAATACCAAGATTCACTGCTTGCATCTGCAAATGCTTTAAACTGCGCTGCTACACCGCCCATATAGGTCGGTGAGCCAAAGATAATCGCATCACACTCAGCAAGTTCATCCATTAGTTTAGGGTTCACAAAACGTCCCTCAATAATCTCACTGCCTTCAATTCGGTGAGAGAGGATTTCACATTCATCTTGCTGCTTAATGCCTTGTTGTTCAACACCTGCGGCAATCGCGCGAGCAAGCTGACCAGTAACGTCGGTTTTAGAGAAATAAATAATCGCAATTTTGGACACAATGGTTCCTTTTTTCATTGTTGATTTTTAATCGTGCGACTAAGGCTAAAACCTCAAGCTAAGTTGAGGTCAAGAAGAGATTTGAGATAGATAAAGTACGAATTGGTATCTAAAGAGCTTTCTTATAGGGTAAGTCGACGGCATAACTACAGTGAATGCAACGACGATGAATGTCGTGTATAAAAGCGTTAAAGGAAGATCTTAAAGATGTAGAAAACTCTCTTGGAAACAATGATAAAGGTACCGATGCTAGTGATGATTAATAGGCGGAAAAATAGATTAAAATATGTAAACTCAGACCTGATCCAAGGCGGGAAAAGTACATTTCATCGTTTCTTAAGGCGAGGGATTATTATCATTATGGTAGGAGGCCTTTCTACAGCCTCTTCCACGGTATTTGCACACTTTATAGCGGGGGTGTTTGATGTGGATATGAATGTTCATCCAGAGAGCTTAGAAGAAAAAGTGCATGCACTACTTTTTGTTTCGGTCAGTCTTGTTTTTTACCTCTTTTCTGCCCTTATCTCGCTAAATATTAGTGGGTGGCTCATAATGAAGCTAAAAATATAAGCTTAACTAAAACCATGTCCTTGTATTTTAAGGAAGATGGAACTAGTGACGATTTTTTCTTTGCTTGCACCATCTCTATTTTTTGTATTTATTTAAGGTTCGTAAAGAAGAAGCTTACTTTGGTTAAAGTGGCGCTTTTGGTTTCGGCGATGTGTCATGTGTTTATCATGAAAGAATACAGCGGTGACCTTTCAGTTTATACGTTTTGTCTCTTCACTGTTGTTCTCCATTAACTTTGGGTTATTTCTTTCTGCGAGTATAAATACGAGATTTTGCTTTACTTGGCTCTGGCTTGCTTTTCGCCAGCTTTAGCACTGCTTTTTGTAAAATCTGGTTGTTTGGGTAAGTGATCAGCATTCAATCTCTAATTTGACTGATGGCGTTGGTACAATAAAAACAATAGGAGAATATAATGAATAGAATAGTAAGACTTTTGAAAATAGGTAGTCTCTTTACGTTTTTCTCCCTATTTTTAGCTTGGCTATTTTGTACAACACCTGATACTAGTACATTTAAGACTGTAAACTTGAGCTTGGATGAGGTGCTTTGTGCTGATTCTAGGGGATGGGGAAATGGGACAAAAGTTGCGATAATTAAAGATAAAAAAAGCAATCTACTATATTATGCAGATAGCCTGTCACCGCAGATGTGCAGATGGTTACAAACACAACTTTTAAGTACAACAACACTAACTGCTTCCGGTGCCTATGATGCTAGTTATGATCAGGGAAAAAATATTGAGTTACAACAGATATATTTAGGAAAAGAAATGATCTATCAAGATCAGTATATAACCGAAGCAGGATTTTGTAAGTATATCCCTCTATTAACATGTATATAAATTAACGTATTACGGAAGTATTGGTGCTAGCTCTTGTTGCATAAAGGATAGAGCTCAATGATGTAGCGCTGACATGTCGTGTATTAAAGTGTTAAAGGTATACTTAAAAAGGATGAGTAGATGATCGTTTTATCGAGGGGCGTATCACTGTTTCTACTATTGATGTTGGTAGTTATGCTGCACACTGAGCTTTCTATTAGCGGCGATTATTCGACTATTTATGTTTTTATCCCTTTTGCATTGGTCTATTCATTGCCTTTGCTTACCAATTCGGTTCTGCTCAAATTTAAAGCGATTATTGTAATGGCTTTTCTGGTCTCTGTGGTGCAGTGCGCAGGTATTTGGCTACAGTTTCCTGTTATGAGGGGCGCGGTCATCGGTTACTTTTTATTAATTACCATACCAATATTTTTGACTCTTTATTAGAGGGTGAAAGTGGAATAAAAAAGCCTATGTAGAAAACTCTCTTGGAAACGATGATAAAGGTACCGATACTAGTGATGAGTAATAGGCGGAACTAGTGACGATTTTTTCTTTGCTTGCACCATCTCTATTTTTTGTATTTATTTAAGGTTCGTAAAGAAGAAGCTTACTTTGGTTAAAGTGGCGCTTTTGGTTTCGGCGATGTGTCATGTTTTTATCATGAAAGAATACAGTGGTGACCTTTCAGCTTATACGTTTTGTCTCTTCACTGTTTTTCGCCATTAACTTTGGGTTATTTGTGACCACCAGTTGATACTAAAAAGCCGATGTAGATACATCGGCTTTTTAGTGGGTTATTTCTTTCTGCGAGTATAAATCCGAGACTTTGCTTTACTTGGCTCTGGCTTGTTTTTCGCCAGCTTTAGTACCGCTTTTTGCAAAATCTGGTTGTTTGGGTAAGTGATCAAGTTACCGTTATCGTGCTTAATTAACACGTGAAACATACTGATTTCTTGAATCTCGCCGCTGATGTCTTCGTCTTTGTCTACGACTTTAATGCGATCGCCCACTCGGTATGGGAAGACAAAAAAGATCAAAAAGCTGGCAGTGATGTTGCTCAGAATTGACCACTGCGCAATAAACGCCACACCCAATACGGCGAAAATGGACGATAGGAACAATGACACATCGCCATAGCCAATCCCGGTGATAATGGCAAAAACAGACGCGGTTAAAAATAAAAGCACGACGTTAAAACAACGCTGAATAAAACTCAGGCGGGCCTTTTTTACACCTTTTGAGGTCGCTAAGTTTAAAATGGCTCGATTGACGATTCTCTTCAGAATGCGATAAGCAATCAGGACAATAATGCCCATTAAGACTTTGTACCCGAGAGAGCCAGCGGTGAAATACTGGCTCACTTGATCTAGATGGATCCAATCATTCATTTCTTCAACTCGACGATATTAAGAAAACCGCTGTTATAGCTGATTTTCTGATGTAAGTAATCACAAATTTTTCTCTCCATTTTCGTCTCTCTACCTAGGAATTTAGCCCTAGAGCCTACGGAGAGTTGTAGAGTTTTATCAATAGTGTGCAGAGCTTTACTTCTGTTTGCGCTCACCGCATATATTCAACCAAAGTTGATGCGGTTTTAAAGTGTTTAATATTTGAGCTGTATCTCATATCCGGTATTGTATGAGGATAGGAGCGTATAAACGTGCTGAATATGATTTTTGTCCTGATAACCTAAGACGTGTTGAGTGAAATGGCTTGCTAGGATATCTATCAAATGGAAGAAGATGAAAAGGCGATTATGATGTTGGTCGTGATTGTGGGGCTAGTGCTCGTTTGGATAGCGCTTGAAGAGCTTAACTATCTTGGACTCTCAATAAAATAAGCCCCGTTAAACATGAGTGTAAACGGGGCCTTTCTCTTTTCTAAATGCTAATTTCGGTTAGCTAACCGCACGTACTTTGCCTTGCTTCAAGTCATTCAGCACTTGCGCTTTAGGACCATCAGCAATGATGCTGCCTTTCTCCATCACAATAACTCGATCAACGATGTCGAGCATCGACGTTTTATGCGTAATCAGTATCAATGTTTCGCTCGGTTTGAGCTGAGATAGCTGGTGCTTAATATGCATTTCAGAGCGGTTATCCATCGCGCTGGTCGGTTCATCCATGAGTAGGACGGGAGGACGGCCCAAAAATGCACGAGCGATCGTGACGGCTTGACGTTGACCACCAGAAAGCATCGCACCACCTTCACCTACTTGACGTTCTAAACCAGCTGGATCCGATTGTGTAAATGCGGTCACGCCTGCACGGTTTGCTGCATCAAGCACGTCTCGGTCATCGGTTAGTGGACGACCCAAGGTAATATTGTCGCGAATCGAACCGAAGAATAGATTCGAATCTTGAGGCACACAGCCGATGTTACGTCGAACATCAACGTGGTGAAGCTGTGCAATATCAGTATCATCGATACGTACGTGCCCCTCTGTTGGCTTATACAAGCCCATAATCAAGCGCTCTAACGTTGTCTTACCCGAACCAATCCGACCGATTATCGCGACTTTTTCTCCAGGATTTATCGTGAGAGAAATGTTACGTATAGACGCGACAGGAGAGTCTGGGTAATGAAACGTTACGCGATCAATTTCAATCTTACCTTGGATGATTGGGCGATGGATGTAGCGTTTCCCTTCTTCTTGCTCGTCTGGCATTTCCATGACTTGATTGATAATCGTCATAGAAGACTTCGCTTGGTTGTAGCGCGTTGAGAGCAAAGACAGCTGAACCAAAGGCCCTATGGCGCGACCACTCAACATGGTTGCGGCGATTAAGCCACCCATAGTGAGCTCGCCCTCTGCAATCAGATAAACACCGAGAATGATCATCCCAACGTTACTACTTTGCTGCACGAAGCCTGCCGCATTCTGGATGCTGTCGGTAATGCGGCGGCTTTTGATGTTCCAGTTCGCCATGTGCGCCACCGCTTCTTCCCAACGGTATTGGAATTGGCTTTGCGCGCTGAGCATTTTTACGGTTTCTAGCCCCGCTAGACTCTCAATTAAGTTGGCGTATTTTTGCGATGCTAAGCGTGACCCTTCCTCTATAGAGCGACGCAGCGGTCCTTGTATCAGTAGCGAATGGACAATCAAAATGACCACTCCGACCATTGGAACATATACAAGATCGCCAGCCATTAGCCATATAATCACTAAGAAAAGAATAGCAAAAGGCAGGTCAATTAGGGCACTGACGGTTGCAGACGTGAAGAATTCTCGAATAGATTCAAACTCTTGAAGATGGCGAGCGAATGCGCCGACCGAAGGCGGCTTGGACTCCATTCGGATGCCCATCACTTTGCTGAACAGTTTGGAGGAAATCAGAATGTCAGACTTCTTTCCTGCGACATCAATAAAGTAGTTTCTCAACGATTTGAGTATGAAATCGAATAGAAAGACAACAAAGATGCCGCTTGCCAATACCCATAAGGTTTCAAACGCGAGATTCGGTACCACTTTGTCGTACACCAAACGAGTGAACAGCGGGGCGGCAACGGCAAAGAGGTTGATGAGAAGTGAGGCGATTAAAACATCGCGGTAGATACGTTTTGACTGCCACAAGGTTGACCAAAACCAGTGACCTTCGTTGGTTTTGAGCACCTCGGGAGAGCGCTCATCGAAACGGAATTGCTTTTTAACTAAAAAGTAGCGACCAGTGTACTGCTCAAGTAGGTCTTCTAATGGAATGGAGATTGGCACCATTCCACTTTCTAAGGTGGTGACTTCGGCTTCGCGTGTCTCCGCGTTAATGCTGTTGAGAACGCATGAGTCACCGCCTTTAAGAACTAAGATTGCCGGCAGAATCAGGCTGGAGATGTTCTCCAGCTCTGCGCGGTTTTCCTTGGCAACCAATCCGGCCCTTTCCGCTGCTCTTGGTAGCAAAAATGGAGTTAGCTTGCCGTCTGAAAGCGGAAGGCCATTGACCAGCGCTTCTGGCGAGTTAGCTAACCCATAGTAACGGCTAACGTAGATGAGCGAATTCAGTAAAGGGTCTTTCATCTGTGGTAAACCTTTTTATTCCTTGTCGACGATGAATCCTTGGAATACCTCAACAAAATGCTCGGTGAGGAAGTCCAACTGGATTTGAGTTTCAATACGCGACGCGATAGTCGTAATGCCTAGGTTATGGGCAGTACGAGAAATCGACGTTAGCGTGAATTTCTGTTTTTCGTCGTGTAAGTTGTGTGTGAATAGGTAATCGAGCTTCACATAGTTAGGGCGGAACTCTTGGATGTACTCCAATGATTGGAAGTTACGTCCATAGTTATCTACGCCAAACTCAGCTCCGGATTGGCGAATGGCATTACATAACAGCGCCGTGTGGTGAGGCTGATCAATAAAACACTCCTCTGGAATTTCAAAGTGTAGCTTAGAGGCCACTTTTGCGTGTTTTTCTAACATGCTGGTGGTCCAGCGAATGAACGATGGCTGAGACAAGCTGCTTTGCGCAATATTGATCGCGACAGGATCGGTTAGCTCGCCACTTTCTAGCATCTTAATCATCGACTCAATAACGTACTGGTCGAAAATATTGGTGGCGTCTAACTGCTCTAGTGCGAATAAATATTGGTTGGCACGGAACGTTTCGCCCTCTTTTTCGATGCTTGAGAACACTTCGTTATGGAACACTTTACCCCAAGTGTTCTTCGCTGCTTGGAAGCGGAATTTAACCCAATCGCTATGAATCGCTTCTTCAACCAGCGCTTTCCACTGCTGTTTACCCATTAAGTTAGAAGGTGTGTCACTGCCGATAAAGCCGTAAGCTTTGTCTGGTTGAGCTTTGGCTTTCGAGAGCGCATTATCCACCATAGATAAGATTTCAGAGCGCGTTTTTTGGTCTTTACTATGCGCAACACCTAAGGCTGCTTTTGGTTTGGCTAGACCGGTTGGATCAGTGTTCAACCCGTTAACGCAGTTCACGATGCTGTCCGCCAAAATGCGTAGTTCGCTTTCATCCATGTGTGGGAAAAGCAGGCCAAACTCATCACTAGACAGGCGTGCAATGGTAGCTCCCGGCACATCAATGGTGTTTTTCAGACGTTGAGACAGCTCTTTTACGTGGGCATCGGCGCGTTGGTAGTCTTTTGTCTCGTAAATGTCACCAATGTATTCTGCATGGAGTAGCGCGATACCCCCTTGCGTTTGCTCTGCAAGCCATTGGTCTATTTGGTTGATGTAGAACGAGCGATTACCCAGTTTGGAGATAGGGTCGAGGTAAGCTTGAGCACGCAGTCGTTGTGCCTCTTTCGCTTGCTCTTTGAATGACAGCTCAATTTGAGCAGACATCATGTTAATGCCATCTACGACCGCGATCAGATCTTTAGTTCTTGGACGAGCAAGTGGTTCACCAAATTGGTTATTAGCGATTTCATGCATTTTCTTCACGATGGCCGCTAATGGTTTTAGTGAGCGACGGAGGATGTACGAAATAGCAATTAAACCAGCCAGGAAAATGACACTGAATGCAGATAACAAACCAATAAAGCCTTGCCAGAGCTGCTCGTAAGCAGCTCCTGGGTGGCTAATGATTTCCACTTCAGCAAGTTGCATCCAACCACTGGTCACTACGCGCTTATCGTGAATGGCTTTGAATAGATTCATGTCGATAAACCATTGTGGCACCGTACTTGGTTTAACCGGGTAAGTGCGCACGATTTGGTAGTCAGAATCCAAAGCGGTAAGGCGAACAACCGAGTAGGTGCTGCCGTCAAACAGAGCATTAATCACGGATTCTACCGCGACTTTATCTTTGTCTTTAAGGTAAGGAGCTAATGCCAAACCTACGGTGTTAATGGTGTTGTTGACCTCTGAACGTTGCTGTTGTTCCAAGCTGTCTCGAGTTGTGTTGAATTGGATTACGAATACTGATGCCAACAAGAGTATAAAGACCGTAACCATTCCCACTACAAGCTTCTTATATAGGGTCATGTTTCTCACTCGTCATAGTTAATTTTAGGTTTATTTAACTGCAACTTACGTTCGCGCGAGCGTAAGTCATTCCAAAGGCTCAACCGTGATGCTTTCCCTGCCAGCTCTCCAGTGCTAGCAGAAGACTTCATCAACCACAGGTTTGTACCATTAAAACTGTATATCGGTAGCAAGTCGCTACGTTTAGAGGCTCGGACAATATCAGGGTTGATATTGTCGAGAATGAGCGGCTCAGAGCTTGGGGTTGGGTAGTAAGCTAATACCATGTGAAACTGATTCAGTTCGATGGCTTTTACGTAGATCAAACGCATCTTAGAATCTGGTATTCCTAGCTCGAGTAACGAGAAGTACTTGGCGATGGTGAAATCCTCACAATCCCCTGCATTACTCCCTAAAAATTCGAGTGGCGTAGCCCAATAATCTGTCTTTCCCCACAGTTTTATGTCGTCAACAAAATACAGCTGGTTAAAAAAGTCGTTGACGCCAGCGAGCTGTTCATGTGTCTCTAATTGTTTAAATAAGTCGAGGTTTTTTCGCCATGTATTTACGCGCAATCCCGCACGTTCGCCGTACACCGCTGTGACCGTATTGACCCATTGTTGTTCTTTACTGCTTAACGCACCAATTTGGAACGAAAAACAACTTAAACTGATTAATAATGTAACTTTACGCTTCAAATTGGATCGCATATTCGACTCATATCACAAGTATACTCTTCTAAAGGGTTCGTCAGTGAGAAACAAGTGCTTTTTATTTAATCACTTATCGCTCAATACTCGCCGTTGTGAGTACCTTGGTGTGATTTACTCCTTCAAGGCGTTCGTTTTGGCACTTAAAATCGGTTTAAGTAGATATTCCAAAACGGTTCGCTTCCCTGTGATGATATCGACCGATGCCGTCATTCCTGGAATGATTGGTAAATCTGCATCTTGACCAAAATTCGTTTTATCGGTGCGGACACGAACGATGTAAAAGCTATTTCCCTCTTCATCTTGGGTTGTATCTGCGCTGATGTGCTCCAATTCACCCTCTAAGCCGCCGTACTTAGTGAAGTCGTAAGCCGTAAACTTCACGATGGCGTGTAGGTCCGGGCGCAAAAATGCAATGTCTTTGGGCGCAATTTTCGCTTCTACTAATAACGTATCTTCAGTTGGTACAATTTCGACGATATCCATGCCTGGCTGGATAACACCCCCAACGGTGTTGATGTTCAGCGTTTTGATTTTGCCTGTTACTGGCGAGTTCACAACGGTTCGATTAACTCTATCTTCTAAACCCACTGCTGATTCAACCAAGGCAGATAACTGGTCTTGGGCGCTATTGAGTTTCTCTTGCTGTTCAGAGCGGAATTTGAGCGCAACATCGATGCGATTAAGCATGGATTCTCGAATTGCTGACTTTAGTACCGGGATTTTGAGCTCACTGGAAGTCATTTCGCGGCGGGTGTCGTTGACTTGGCGTTGTAATTTGAGTAATTCAATACGAGGTACAACACCTTCATCAGCCAACGGTTTGGTGATGTCTAATTCTTTCTTTGCATATTGATAGCTTTGACGTAAGTTCCTTACTCGCGCTTCAATCTCTACTAAGTCCTGCTGCTTTTGCTGAACTTGTTGGTCAATCACCGAAAGTTGGTTGCGTAAATTGTCTAAATCTTCGCGGTACTCTGCTTTCTGGCGCTGAGTGAGTTTCGGCTGAGTTTCTTCTAAAGTTGGCGGAAAGGTCAGTTTGCCATAATCGAGTACTACGCTTTGGCGCCAGTTTTCCGTTTCAAAATCACGATTCACGGCAACACTGTTGATCGAAGCTGAGAGTTGCAGCACAGACGCAGTTAGGTTGGCAACTTGTTGTTCACGCTCACGAAAATCAGAGCGAAAGCGAGTGTCATCGATAAGAAGTAACTGCTGACCTTTTTCAACCAACTGACCTTCTTTGACTAAAATTTCTTTGACTAAGCCACCTTCTAAGTTTTGTACAACTTGAATCTGTGAAGAGGGAATGACTTTTCCCTGACCAACAGTGACCTGGTCGATTTCAGCCCAAGATGCCCAGCCTATTGCAGCAATAAAAAACAACACCATCACCCAGAGCATCAAACGTGCGCTGTTGGGGGTGTTGAGGAGCAATGCTGCAGTTTTGTCGTCAACAAAATCCAACTCTTCATTGTTGAGTTTGTTGTAGTTATCTCGGCTCATCACAGTCCCTGCTTATATAAATGCTGATTATCTTTTTGATCTTATTATTATTAACCGATCATGTCAGTATGCTCGGCGAATAAAAATATGAGACGAAGACCATTCTCTCTCCGAATGAGCGTTTTCAATGCTTCTCTAGCAAAAGAAAAGTGAAGATATCGTCAGAGTATGGCTATTGCGCCTTGAACTTGGTTTTATCCAACTGATGTTTTTTTAGTTTGTCGTACAAGGTTTTGCGTGATACCTGTAATTCTAGTTGAACCTCTTTGAGTCTGCCTCGGTGTCTTTGTAGTGCATCGAATAATAAGCAATATTCAAAGTATTCTGTGCGCTGAGTCATACTCTGAATTTCGATACTTTTTTCACTGTTCCAATCTTCCATTCGGAAGGTATCTGGCTTGAGCGCGCGAAGTTCTGCAAATTGGCGTAGCTGCTTAATATTTTCTGGCCATTCTAAATCGGTCAGATGTTTGACTTCTTCTAAGCTAATGTGTGGCGGTTGAAGCTGATAACGGCTCGCTGCGTGGCGTACAAAGTGCTTATATAAAGGCCCAATGTCTTCTTTTCTTTCATCGAGTGTCGGCAAGTGAATTAGAGTAGCCAGGGCTTTGATAGACGGATCAACTTGGGTTGTCGCACCAAAAACACGCTCAAGTTTCGGGTGGTTAAATAAGCATTGCCATTGTTCATATGAGACATGCTCAGCACTATGTAAGTACAAGCTGCAATGGCTTTTTCCTTCAATCAAGCGATGTATGGCTTTATCGAGGGCTTCTAATGAAAGCTCATAGAGATCCTCACCAGAAGCGGCGATTAACTCGCTGTCTGGCGTTGCATGTATGTCGTGGGCAAATTGCGCGGCGAGCCGGCGACCTGTGCCATCTTGACCAACAAAAATGAGCGGCTGGTTCGTTGGTGCGCTGATCAAAGCGCGACGAATGCTCACCATGGCTTTACTGTGACCAATCATTTTCGGACCAACGTGAGTTTGCATGTCGAGCTCTTTTTTAAGCCAGATGTTTTCCTGCAATAGATTCAACTTATCACCAGCGTTATTGAGCGACTTCATAAGTTGTTCCGTTGAAAAAGGCTTTTCGAGAAAGTCGTACGCGCCGCTTTTCATCGCATCTACCGCGGTTTTCACATCTCCATGTCCGGTAAGTACGATAAATTGAAAGTGATCGTTTTTACTTCGCAACGTTCGCATGAACTCCAATCCATCCATCACGGGCATATGGATATCGGTGATGATGATCGCTGGCGTATTTGGGTCGATAACGCGTAAGGCTTCCACGGCGTTTGGTAAGCAGGTGACGTCTATCCCTTCAATAAGCAGTGCTTGAGCGACGGCATCACGAATATGTGGTTCATCATCAACAAAGAAAACGGGATTATTCATGGTTGTTTTCCACTTCTGGGTTGCGTTGGTTTTGGATAGCGATTGGCAGTGTCACGATAAAGGTCATGCCTCCTGCTTGTTGTTCCGTGTTCTGATGTTTATAAGCACTGAGTGAACCGTGATAGCTTTCTAAAATGCGTTTGGAGATGGTCAAACCTAATCCTAAGCCCTCTGGCTTAGTCGTAAAAAATGGGTCAAAGACTTTTGCTAGGGCTTCGTCCGACATGCCGGGCCCGTTGTCGGAAACAAGAATGTCACAGCTGTCATCATGACACTGAACGGCAATAGATATTTGCGGATCAATGCAGTAGTTTTCCATCGCTTGTGCAGCGTTGTGGAAGAGATTGATCAGAACTTGCTCTAACTCAACGCTGTGAATTGCTAGCTTCACATTATAATCGATGGCTGGGACTTTTAATGTCACCCCTTGTTTAATGAGTTTGTTGCTCAAAATGCTGGTGGCAGTATGTACTGCGTCGTGCAGTACCGCGATTTCATTGTGTGAATCGTGCGTGGCTTTCCGAGTAAAGACTTTTAAGCGAGCGATCACTTCCGAAATGGTGTCATTGAGTGTCAGCATTTTGCCCAAGTTGTCGGCGACCATTGGGTATTTTTCCATTGCCAACAAACGCTGCGAGTTTTCGGTATAGGTTCTTAGTGCGGAAAGTGGCTGATTTATCTCATGATTAATACTGGCAGAAAGTTCTCCCAACAATGCCAATTTCGCGGCTTGAGTCAGTTCTTGTTGTGTTTGTTTAAGCTCTTGTTGGCTTTGCTCATATTGGCGGATGGTCTGTTGTAGCTTTTGGTTGGCTTCACTCAGCACTAGTGTCCGTTGCACCACTTTTTCTTCTAGGCTCACATTAAGGTCGGTTAGGCGTGCCTTGTTCACGAGTGTTTGGAACCACGCCAACGCAATCAGCGCAATGAGCGCATATAGAATCAGGAAGACGATATCAGCCTGTAAAACGGCGGCAAGGACGGTGTTGTGGTTTATCAAGGCAACGACGCGAAATCCTTTATCCAATACATGTGTCGCGTATGCGAGGTAATTGGGTGAGAGGAGCAATTGATTATCAGCAAACTCGGTGACGCCACTTTGCGCGGTAAGCTCACCAAAATACTCTGGTAAGGTATCGCCATACTGACGCGTTTCGGTAAGCTCGTTTATCGCACTTGGTGACAGCGGGAAAAGTGCACGATAGCGCCAGTTAGGCAAATTGCTCATAAACACGACATTGTGTTTATCCGTGATGAGTACGTCCGTCGTGGTTTGCGAAAGACGCTGTTCTAACTGCTCCAAATTCACTTTTACCGTGATCACGCCAACGACCTCATCATTTACCCAAAGCGGAGATGAGAAGAAGTACCCACGTTTATTTGAACGAACGCCTAACCCGACATATTGAGCGGGTTCACCGCGTCGCGCATTTTTAAAATAGGGACGATAGCTAAAGCTGGAACCAACAAACGTATCTTCTTGCTGAAAGTTACTTGAGGCAATGACTAACCCTGTGCGGTCATGAACGTAAATCGTATCGGCCAAACTTTGTTTCAACCAATCTGCTAACAATAGGTTGAGCTCGTGAGAGGGCGATCCGCGTTCTACTGCTTTGAGTAATCTCGGATCGTGACTTAATAGGTTTGGTATCTGTTCAAACTTTGCCAGCTCGTAGTCGACTTCTTGCGACACTTGCGCCGCTTGCCTCTCTAGCTTTTGTTGCCACTGATCATGTTGGTATTGAGTTGCGTAATGATGAGTAAGCGCAAGCCCTGAAATGCCAACGGCATACAGCAGCAGTAGAAAATGGCGTAGGGCTTTAGGGTTGAGTAAGTTCACGATCAGCTCACTGGTTTTTTGTGTCATGGTATCAAATGACACACTGTGATGCTGTGAGCGGCAACGATAACAAGCACAATGATGTCCTTGTATTTCCTCAGTATCGGGAGCACAATCGACAAAAACGAGTGAAGGAGTAAAGATGGAACTTGCTGATATTCGTCGTGAGTACACCAAAGGTGGGCTACGTCGTAAAGATTTGAAAGCTGATCCTATTGATCAATTTAATCTGTGGCTAGAGCAAGCAGTTGAAGCGGGTTTAACGGACCCGACTGCGATGACAGTTGCAACGGTTGATGAAAATGGCATGCCGTTTCAACGCATTGTTCTATTAAAAAACGTCGACAAAAATGGCTTTGTATTTTACACCAATCTAGGCAGTCGCAAGGCCCAGCAGCTTGAGCATAACAGCAATATTAGTTTGCACTTCCCTTGGCATCCGTTAGAGCGCCAGGTTCATATTACAGGTGTGGCGGAAAAGCTCACCGCCGTAGAAAATATGAAATACTTTACTTCTCGTCCAAAAGAGAGCCAATTAGCCGCAATCGCGAGCAAGCAAAGTAGCCGTATTTCTGCTCGAGGTGTATTAGAAGGTAAGTTTTTAGAGCTAAAACAGAAATTTGCGAAGGGTGAAATACCGGTTCCAACCTTCTGGGGTGGCTTTCGCGTAAAACCACAGAGCATTGAGTTTTGGCAGGGTGGTGAACACCGTCTTCATGATCGCTTTCTTTTCTCCCAACATGATGGAAGTTGGGATATTGACCGTCTAGCGCCATAAACTCTCTTGCCTCATGAATAAACAAACACCGCCACTTGGGCGGTGTTTTTGTAGGTAGAAAGTGGCGCGAATTATCGCTCTCCATTCAACACTACCGATAATTGATGCTTAAGCAGCGTTTTGGGTACAACAGAGCCGTAGCCTGCTTCCATGGCTTTATCTATTAGTTCGTTCTTGCTGTTCGCTGCAAACTTATTACGTAAGCGTGCGACGTGACCTTCAACGGTTTTTGTTGATATGCCCATGACCTGAGAGATGAATTGTGGCTTCTTGCCGTAGAGCAAGAGGAAAAGCGTTTCTTGCTCGCGACATGTGAGCTTCTCTGGTTTTGGTTGTAAATCAGAGAAACGAAAGATGGATTGCTGATTAGGGTTGGTGCTGATTGCACGACAAACCCAATACCCGACTTCAATCACGGCGGTGTCGGTGAGCTCTCTTCCGTAGAAAATGGTCCCTACGATGTTACCATTGTCATCTCGCCACGGTGTTTTAGTAAAGATATGGGCTCGCCATCGGCCATCTGGATAAGGGTGGATATCAAGAATTTTGAGTGACTCACCAGTTTCGATAACGTGTTTATCTTGGCGTTGAAATTCTTGTGCACATTCAGTGGTTGGGCTCGCCATCTCAAAATCAGTTTTACCGACGCACTCCTCGGGCGACGTGTGTCCCAACAGTTCTGCGTATTCCTGGTTTACGTAGCGGAATACCGAATCTTTATCTTTGCATCCCCAACAACCTGGTAGCTGTTTAAGGAGGGATTGTTCTATGGTATCGACTGAAATATTCACAAAAGGACTCACTACATACTGCTTTTACCAATACAGAGACGTCCGTGTTGCGTTGTTAATATTGACATTGCCAAGTAGGCAGTCATGTTGCTAGAACACGTTCGTTGATTGGCGCTCAATCCAATTAAGTTCATGGTGTTCGATATTTTCGTCACACAGTGATAAACAACAACGAAATTGAACGAAGAATTTAATTGGGAAAATGGTCTGTTTCATTACAGATATGTGCGCTCACGGATGTCCGCCTGAGGTTCGGCTTACAACTCGTATCGTCCTTGATCATGCTTCCTACAACTCAGTTGTAATTTAGTTGGCGTTCATATCACTCATCGAGAGGGAGAACGGCGCCTAAGTCATATGAGAGGGACAGTGAGACGAAAGCTATAATATCAGCTTATGCCATTGTTTTCATTGTTGAGAAGCGAAAAAAAAAGCCAGCCTGAAGACGGGCTGGCAACACAAGATATAATCTTGTCGACGTGTAGAAGAGGTTCTAAATTACCTAGCGAGGGTCTGCTAAGTAAGTTAGAGGTATCAATGAGATACCGAGAGCTTTAGATCGTATGCATCTTAAAGCTCGAGGACTAATGTATTGAATCAGAAGCATATTAGTAAGGGGGGAAATCCCTCTATGTTGATTTCAAGATGTGGCTTTGATCTGTTTATGAGGCGATTTATCTATTTTGAACCGCAGTGTTCTACCAAATAACGGATTGTTCGGTAACAAGGATCTTTATATCTATTGGTTATGTATACGTAAGGTGCTTCTATCTATCCGTTTTTGTTAATAAAATTGGTTGCTCATTGACCGTAAGTTAACCTCGCATGATCATCGTTCCGGAACTATGATCATGTAAACGAACTTGATCATGCTGTTTTGATCTTGTGCGATTGAGTTGGGGAAAAGTTGCAACCCAACAAGGAAGGTATATGATGCCAAGACGTAAGCTGACCGTGTAAAGACGACTGTTTAAAATGAGTGATTCAGATAACCCCAAAGCCCCGCCATATCAAGAGATTATGCTGCCTAAGCCAGCAGAACTGATCACACTTCCGTCTTATATGGACTGCCATGATCATTCTTACACACAGATCGTGATTGGTTTAAAAGGACAAGCCGAATTTGAAGTGCGTGGACGAGGTAATCTTGTCGGTCCTGGCCAAGGTTGTGTGGTAACCGCATGCTCTGATCATGCTTTCGGTGGCGTCATTAATCAATCGGATATTTTGGTGCTGAATATGCCAAAACCGACAAATGATGATCCTGAAATGCTGCAGAAAATCAATAATCTAGAAAGAGACCATGTCTACTTTCAGTTAGACGGTCAAATTCAGAAGCTGATACAGATGTTGGTTCAGGAAATGCGAAACCATCCGGACGACCTGCTGTTAAGTCGCGCGTGCAACGACACCGTGATTGCATTAATGCAGCGCCATATCTCGGCATTTGAGACTAGCCGAAAAGAGTCACGCTTTGATTTGGAGGCGATTGATCGCTACATCGAGCAGCACCTTAGCCATAAAATCAGTGTGGCTCAGTTAGCGGGACGAGTGTTTCTAGGGGAAAGTCAGTTCCATTGCTTGTTTAAGGAGCAGATGGGGATTACACCTCATCAATATGTTCTCGGAAAGCGTATCGACATGGCTCGTGAATTAATCGAGCAAGGCCACCTTTCTTTAGGGCAAATTGCCGAATTCACTGGTTTCTCAAGCCAGAGTACGTTTACTCATACTTTTACTCGCTTACAGGGAATATCGCCATCCCGCTATAAAAAACAAGTTGGATAACAACGCGTATTTTTAGGTCAAATTAGCAGCAATCAGAACAAAGCCATGCAATATGCATGGTTTTTTTGTGTTTTATTCACGTGACCTATCTCTCGTTTTGTTAAATTCTCTGTCCTTTGGTGTGACTGATATGCCACTTGATCCTACATTTTCTCTTAGAACGAGCGCTTCACAAAAATCTTATTGATATTCCTGACATTTTGTTGTGAATGCAATGAAAAAATTAAAATTTACAACACAAAATATTACCTATTTGAATGTGACTATGTGGATGTTTTGTTATAAAAGCGAGTTTTTGGCAAAAATGTCGTAGTTTTTGACAAGTATTCTTATCGGCCTCAAAATACACTGCCAGCCATTGATAATCCTCGAAGCGGTTTTCGAGGAGTGAGATTGAGGAACACACATGTTTACAGCTACGAACGTGTTGACACCGGAATTTATCGGGCAGCCGCTTGATAAGTTGTGGTCACTGATCTCGCCATTGTATATGGTGGACGAGTCTCAATGGCTAGAGCAACTATTGCCACTAGCGACGCCGACAGAGGATGAAAAATCGGCGATCACTACCCAAACGACCCAACTTATCGAAGCCATTCGTGCCGATAAGAAGTCAATCCAGATGATTGATGCTCTGTTGTTGGAATACAGCTTAGATACTCAAGAAGGTATCTTGCTGATGTGTCTTGCAGAAGCATTAATGCGCATCCCAGATGCCGCGACAGCAGATTCTTTGATTAAAGATAAGTTGAGCGTCGCAGACTGGAAATCTCACCTGAAAAACTCTGACTCTGTGTTTGTTAACGCATCAACATGGGGCCTCATGCTAACAGGTAAAGTGGTTGGTCTTGGTGAGCAAGGCACCCAGAGCCCAGGTCAGGCTGTAAACCGTCTGGTAAATAAATTCTCTGAGCCTGTGATTCGTAAAGCCATGTATCAGGCAATGAAGATCATGGGTCACCAGTTTGTTCGTGGTCGTACGATCGAAGAAGCGCAAAAGAACGGTCGCCCAATGCGCGACAAAGGTTTCACCTACTCATTTGATATGTTAGGTGAGGCGGCGTTAACCACAGCGGACGCGAACAAGTACTTCAAAGATTACCTAATGGCGATCGAAGCGGTAGGTCGAGAGACTTACGGCAATGACACCAGTCCTGCGCCTTCGATTTCCATCAAGCTTTCTGCATTACACCCGCGCTACGAAGTCGCAAATGAAGAACGTGTAATGACAGAGTTGTATGACTCACTAATGCAGCTATTGAAACGTGCAATCGAAGTCGACGTTGCAATCACAATCGATGCAGAAGAAGCGGATCGCCTTGAGCTTTCTCTGAAGCTATTTGAGAAAGTGTACCGTAGCGATCTTGTGAAAGGTTGGGGCAAGTTTGGTTTGGTTATTCAAGCCTACTCAAAACGTGCTCTACCAGTCTTGGTGTGGCTAAACGCATTGGCAAAAGAGCAGGGTGACCTTATTCCGCTGCGTTTGGTTAAAGGCGCGTACTGGGACAGCGAAATCAAGTGGTCTCAACAAGCGGGTTACGCTAATTACCCGGTATACACTCGCAAAGAAGCGACGGACGTTGCGTACCTAGCTTGTGCTCGTTTCCTACTTAGCGAAGGTGTTCGCGGTAATATCTATCCGCAATTTGCAAGCCACAATGCTCACACGGTGACGGCAATCGCCGTTATGGCTGAGCACAAAGAGTACGAGTTCCAGCGTCTACATGGTATGGGTGATTCTCTGTATAACCATGTAATGGAAATGTATGGTCAGCCAGTACGTATTTACGCTCCTGTCGGTAGCCATGCTGATCTTCTTCCGTACTTGGTTCGTCGTCTGCTGGAAAATGGCGCAAACAGCTCGTTTGTACACCGTCTGGTTGATGCGCGTTGTCCGATTTACGAGTTGACTCATCATCCTGTTGATGTGTTGACGGGTTTTGACACGCTACACAACGACAAGATCCCATTACCTGCCGATATCTTCCCTGAGCGTAAGAACTCATACGGCGTCAACATTGATATCGACAGTGAGGCGAAGCCATTTGAAGCGCAAGTAGAAAGCTTCATGGACAATCAGTGGGTTGCAGGCCCGATGATCAATGGTGAGCGTTTTGCCGAAAGCATGATCAAGGAAAATGCGGCTGAGATCATCACCGCACCGTACGATCGCCGAATTGAAGTCGGCAAGGTGGCATTTGCAACACTTGATCATGTTTCCGCTGCAATTGATGCGGCGCAAACCGCTTTCTCTGATTGGAAAGGTGTTCCTGTTGAGCAAAAAGCGGCTTGTTTAGAAAAGCTTGCTGACTTAATGGAAGAAAACCTAGCTGAGCTGGTGGCGATTTGTCACAAAGAAGCGGGCAAGACGATTCACGATAGTATTGATGAAGTTCGTGAAGCAGTGGATTTCTGTCGTTATTACGCGAAACAAGCGCAAAACCTACAGCCATTTGAGCTAGAGGGTTTCGATGGTGTGAAACGCATTTCTAGCCGTGAAGGTCTTGGTGTGTTTGTGTGTATCAGCCCTTGGAACTTCCCTCTGGCTATCTTCCTTGGTCAGGTAACGGCAGCACTGATTGCAGGTAACACTGTGGTTGCAAAACCTGCTGAGCAAACAAGCTTAATTGCCGCTCGCGCTATTGAATTAATGCTTGATGCGGGTTTCCCTGCTGGTGTGATTCAGTTACTTACTGGTCGCGGCGCTGAGATTGGTCATGCACTGACTTCTCATGATGCTATTGCTGGTGTGGCATTCACTGGTTCAACGGCAACTGCGCAACGCATTAACGTCACGCTTGCGGAGCGCAGCGCGAAACCGGTTCCGTTTATTGCGGAAACAGGTGGTCAAAACGCAATGATCGTGGACAGTACTGCATTGCCAGAGCAGGTGGTGCGTGATGTGATTCGTTCAGCGTTTGCATCTGCCGGTCAGCGTTGTTCTGCCCTTCGTGTTCTATTTGTACAAGAAGATGTTGCAGACCGTATGATCAACCTGATTCAAGGTGCGATGAATGAACTGCATGTTGGTTTACCTTACCTACACAAAACAGATGTTGGTCCGGTTATCGACAGCAACGCAAAACAAAAACTCCTTGCTCACCTTGAGCAAATGAGCAAAACACAGACTAAAGTCGCTCAGCTGCAACTTGACGAATCGTGCCAGCATGGTGACTTTGTCTCACCAAGTGCGTTTGAAATCTCGGGCATCGATGTGCTGAAAGAAGAACAATTTGGTCCAATCTTGCACATTGTTCGCTTTAAAGCGTCTGAATTACCGAACGTGGTTGCGCAGATCAACAAAACGGGTTTTGGCTTGACGATGGGTATCCATAGCCGTAACGAAACCACGTACCGTTGGATTGAGAAACACGCTCGAGTGGGTAACTGCTACATCAACCGAGACCAAGTTGGTGCTGTGGTTGGCGTACAGCCGTTTGGTGGTCAAGGCTTGTCGGGTACTGGCCCGAAAGCTGGTGGTCCACACTACCTATTCCGCTTTACTCTACATCTTCTTGCTCAAGCAGAAAACGCATAAGGAGTCGCATTATGGTTCATCAGATCACCTATTTTAAAGATGCATTCTCTGCGTGGGAGCAGTGGAATCTGACTGATTTTGATTACAAATGCGAGCATGTTCTGGCATTTAAATCTGCATTAGAAGGGCAGCAGTCTACCGTTGCCAAAGTGGTTTCTTACCACTTGCAACAAGCATCAACTCTTCTTGCAGAAACTCACCAGTTAGTTGGCCCTACAGGGGAAACTAACGAACTGTATGCCGCAGGACGCGGTGTGGCTTTGGTGATTTGTGAAAACAACATCGAGCCTGCTGATAATGCGTTATACAGTGCTTTTGCGATGATCACCTGTGCCTTAATTGCAGGCAACAGTGTGGTCGTTTGCAGTGACAATGCAGAGCTAAACCAACTGGTTAAGCAAGCTGTAGCGTTGGCAAACTTCCCATCTAACTTAGTCCAGGTTGTTGCGTACGATGCGTCTGCCCCGTTGCTTGAGAGCGATGTACGTAGTGTGGGTTATGTTGGGCGTTCACAGGTTGAGCATGCGCTCAATCTTCAACTAGCTAAGCGTGACGGTGCAATCGTCGGCTTAGTTTCTGAAACGGATTTAGAGTCACCGAAATTGGCTCATGATCCTCATCTCTCGTTGCGCTTCATTACCGAGCGCACTCGAACGATAAATATTACCGCGGTGGGTGGTAACGCGACTCTACTCGAGTTGGGGAACGAAACTCACTAACCTGACTTGTGATACCAATCTGGAGTAACTGGACTGAGAGCCGGTCCAGATTGGTTTCTTATACTCTGATGTATTGCTGAGACGGTAAAATATCAGGGCAGGCAAGGAAGGAAATAATTATAACGAGGACTATCTAATGATAGAAAATAGCTTTGCTATCACGTCCACTTTTGTGGCGTATTTACTGATTATGGTTGCTATTGGCGTTTACGCGTATAAGAGGACTTCCAATTCATCTGATTACTTCCTAGGTGGCCGTAGCCTAGGTCCGTGGCCTGCTGCATTATCTGCAGGTGCTTCAGATATGAGTGGCTGGTTGCTGCTAGGCTTGCCTGGCTATGCGTACGCTGCGGGTATCGAGGCCTTCTGGTTAGCCGGCGGTCTACTTCTTGGTACATGGGCAAACTGGCTCATCAGTGCAAAACGCCTACGTACCTACAGTATCCAAACTGACGCGTTAACGTTGCCAGAGTTCCTGTCACGTCGCTTCAACGATAAGTCGAAACTGATCCAGACAATCTCTGCGTTTTTCATTCTTCTATTTTTCCTTTTCTACACCAGCTCAGGTTTGGTCGCAGGGGGCAAACTGTTTGAGACGGTATTCGGTCTAGATTACACCTACGCTGTTATCATCGGTACGGTGTGTGTCGTTTCTTACACACTATTCGGTGGTTTCCTTGCGGTATCTTGGACTGACTTAGTGCAAGGTCTGCTAATGGCCGCTGCGCTAATGATTGTTCCTGTTGCAGTAATGGACGGTGGTCTAGGTCAGCTAACTTCTGATCTGCATGACATCAACCCAGAACTTGCAACGCTATGGAATGACGCCAAAGGTGAACCACTGTCTGCGATTGCTATCATCTCTTTAGCGGCATGGGGTCTTGGTTACTTTGGTCAGCCACACATCCTAGCGCGTTTTAAAGCGTCTCGTTCAAACAAAGATCTAACGACTGCACGTCGTATCGCTGTGATTTGGACTGCACTATCTATGGTTGGTGCAATGCTTGTTGGTCTTGTCGGTCTGGTTTGGGTTACGGGTCATCCGGGCACTCAACTAGAAGATGGCGAGAAGATCTTCATGCTATTGGTTAACGCAGTATTCCACCCTGTCGTTGCGGGTATGTTGTTAGCAGCAATTCTAGCGGCGGTAATGAGTACAGCAGACTCACAGCTTCTTGTTTCATCTTCAGCGCTTGCAGAAGATTTCTACAAGCAAGTATTCAAGCCAGAAGCCTCTTCTGAAGAAATCGTAATGATTGGCCGTATCGGCGTTATCGTGATTTCGCTTGTTGCGCTATTCCTAGCAATGACACCAGATAGTTCTGTACTTGGTCTTGTTTCTTACGCTTGGGCTGGCTTCGGTGCTGCATTTGGTCCTGCGGTTGTACTTAGCCTTTACTGGAGCGGTATGAACCGTAACGGCGCACTAGCAGGTATCCTTGTTGGTGGTATCACTATCGTTGTTTGGAAGCAGCTAACTGGCGGTTGGTTTGATGTGTACGAAATCGTACCGGGCATCATCTTCTCTACGCTTGCTATCGTTGTTATCAGCAAAGCGACAGGCGGTGCAGCGCAAGACGTATTAGACCAACATCAATCGTACGAGAAGAAACTAGTTGAACTAGACTAATTACTTCCTTTTACGAACACAAAGCCCGCTTATACAGCGGGCTTTGTTTTATCTGAACTTAATAAACGTTAACGGTAATTGCTTGAGGCCAGACTGTCACGTCGCTTTATTCTTTGTGAGTGTGTCAGTCACGACGAACTTTGGCGTAAATGACGGTGTTACTCAGCTCGCCAGAAGGCGCACGCCGAGCATTGCGTAGCTCACCTTCAAACTCATACCCACAGCGCTCAGCAACCGCACGACTTTTGCGGTTATTCGCATCGGCTAAAATCGCGATTCTTTTCGCGTCCAACGCTTCGAATGCATAGTTTTCAATCGCCGCTACCGCCTCAGAGATATAACCGTAGCCTACCGCGCGATCATCAAGCCAATAGCCAATCTCAAATGCCGGTATCTCTTGATCATGGATCATTAACCCAATGGCGCCGAGTAAACGATCGCTTTCCTTGTCGATTAGGTAGTAGCGCAATTCTTCTTCGAAGTTTTCAAAGTTTGCGATGGCTTTCTCTGTCCCTGCAATCATCGCTTCTAAAGTGAGCACGTGAGGTACCCATGGCAGGTAAACTTCAAGCGTTCTTTGGCTACGAACAACGGCCTGATGTGCTTCTTCTGCACGTTCCAAGCAAGCTGGGATGAGCTTTAAACGTTTGGTTTCCATGTCGAATCTCCTAGGCTTTTATACTCCAATCGTCTCGTAATGCAGGATTCAGAGCGTTATCACTAAAAATCATTTAAACAGAAACACTTAGAGACATCTAGCCTTCGCAAGAACATTATTCACTTGGTTTGTAAGGGAGAAGCTGAGAGAATTGAGGCGTTATAAACATAAAATGGTTTAATATGAAACTTCTAGTAAGAAACTTAGCTCGTGAGACGACAGAGCAAGACATCCGTACTCTGTTCTCAAACTACGGCAAAGTTGAGCTTTGCACCGTCGTGCTTGATCAAGAAACGGGTTTATCAAAAGGGTTTGGTTTTGTGATCATGCCGGATGAAGCCGAAGCCGTTGCGGCGTTGGAGGCACTAAACCTGTCTTCAGTACACAAGAGCAAGATTCGTGTGAAAGTCGCACAAGACTAGTATTTTTGCCTTTCAAGGTGAAAGATAAAACCAGCTGAGAGGCTGGTTTTTTAGTGCCTTAATTTTGAGAGGTTGCTACGGTTACTTGAGGCGAAAATATTTGCTGGTATACGCAGACTTCTCGTTCTTTTCCCTGCATTTTGATGATGTGATTGTCGATATACGTCATGCCCAACTTTTGAATGACTGATTGGGATTGTCTGTTTTCGACCAAGTGAATCGCTTTTAGGCCCGATAACTCAAAATGTGGTCTGGCAAACTGAATTAAAGCCATTGACGCTTCTTGAGCAAACCCATTCCCCCAATAATCGACGCCAAGCCAATACCCTAATGTGCCGACTCCCTCCGAGATGTTTAGCAGACTAACAGCACCAATTAACGCTTCGTCTTGACGTTGAGTAATGGCATATATGACCCCACTACGTTGGTGATATACGCCAACATGGCTCTTAATCCAAACTTGTGCCATCGGCTCTTCATAGGGATGAGGAATGTTTGCGGTCATATCTGCAATGCTCTTGTCTCCTGCGAGTCGTGCGACTTTTTCGCTGTCTGTCGGATGAAATGGGCGAAGAATAAGCCTTTGTGTCGTGAGCGTTGGTTGAAGCGTCATCGTGCGTCCTTGAGATGAGTCAGTATTGTGGAAATTGCAGATTCACACTGTAAATCAGGCGTGTTTAAACAACCAAGTAATGCCTGAATCGAAAATGTGAGTGAAAGCCATATTTAAAACGCCATAAAATTGATCATTGCAGATTGAAATAGCGAGTAGCAACAATTGGTTATGTGTGATGTGTCGTATTATTACACACATAAGCGCGTTCGTTCATAATAATGGTACAAAAGTTGAGGTCTGACCAATGTCTCAATTTTTTGATACTTTCGTCCAATTTTTTGAAGATAGGACACAAAAAATTAAAGGGGCTTTTTTATTGTGGAATTATTTTGAACAAAATATGTCAATTGTCAGTAGTACTGAAAAACAGGGAGAAGAGAAATGCCGGATATATATTGCGCAGCTTGTAGAAAATCAACGCAACATAAAGTGATCATGAAGCGTTGCGAGCCACAGCCCGTTGATTCGTTGACAGGTAAAGTGGTGAGTTTTACACAGCTGATGGCGAAATTTGTATCAGGTGAACACTACTACGAGATGGAACCACAATACTACTGCCGATGCTGTAATCATCGTGCAATTGGAGAAGTGATTCCTCATCCTACCAGGCATACGTCGGCAGCTCTCTAATTCAGAGCGATAGCTATGATTAATAGCTAAACAGGGCGGCTTGTCCCGCACGTCAGATCTATAAAGGCGTATCACACGCTTTCAAATTTGCGACTCTACGGGAGCCGCTAGATTACTTTTGTTCTTCATACTCGGTTATGGAGAGAGCGGCAGTAATCGCAGCCCTTTCCTTCCTTAGTTATTTTCTAATTATTCTCTGCTGAATTTCACATGCTGTGCATTTGATGGTTTGCAATTGTTTAAGCAACGATTAATGTGATGCTTCCTGAGTGGTTACAAGGATGTGGTTAATGAGTTACCAATTGGACCGGATTGATTTACACATTTTGAGAGTGCTTCATTCAAGAGGCAGAATTCCAGTTGTTGAACTCGCAAAGCAGATCAACTTAACGACCTCGCCATGTTCTGACCGCGTGAAGCGGCTAGAAAAAGAGGGGTATATCAATGGCTACCATGCGGAGCTGAATGCGGAAAAATTAGGGTTGGATGTGCAAGTATTCATCCATATTCGCTTAGACCAAACCAGTTTTTCCATTTTTGAAAAGTTTGCGAAAGCCGTCGAATTGATGCCGGAAATTGAAGAGTGTTATTCGCTCTCAGGGGACTTCGATACCATGATAAAGGTTCGTGTTAAGAGTATGAAAGCGTATCAGGAGTTTATGTCGAGTAAGTTAGGCACGCTTCCGGGCGTGATCCAGACTCGCAGTGAAGTGGTAATTGAAGAACATAAAACAGGATTTGGTGTTAATCCTGAGCTCCTTGGTTAGGCGAGGCATGCGTTGAGCCCCGTTATTTAGCGTGGCTTGGCATATTACTTTTTCAAGATCAAAAAAGGAGCCGAAGCTCCTTTTTGATAAATCGGTGAGCGACTATGCGCCGATAAAGGTGCTGATAACGCCAATTAAACCGCCAAAAACACCGCCCCAAACGACTAGCCAGCCAAGGTGTTCTTTAATCATTTTTTGCACCATTTCTTTGACCAGTGCGGGTGTTAATTCGCTCAAGCGCTGATCAATGATGCCTTCAATGTTCTGCTTTATCTCATCCATCATAGCAGGAGACTCGAACTGCTCTTTCAGTGCTTCTTTGATGTTATCGCTCTTGCTCAACTCAATAATGGATTCTTGCATCTTTTCGACGAAAGGCTGCCGCATAGGTTGTAATGCCTCCGCGCCGCCAAACATCGCTAGCATGCCGCCAAATTGAGAGCCTTCGATCACTTCTACCAAAGAGTCAAACGCTGGGTTTAAATCCACTTTCTCAATCACAGGTTGAAGATCGATGTTTACACCGCCCGCCATTTCTTTGTTCAAGAATCGATCGATGTTCGCTTCGGTAAAGAACTGCTCCATCATCAAGTTTTTGATAGCCAGTTTAAACTCTTCAAATCGCGCGGGGATCACGCCAGAACCGTATAATCCAGGCACTTTTTCAAACAGCATGTGGATGGCAAGCCAGTTAGTGATGGCGCCTGAGAACGCAAACAGCCCCGCATACCAAAGGTAGTCGTTTTGTAATTGATGACCTCCAGCCATCAAAGCGATAGCGAGGACATTCGTTAGCAAACTTTTGTTCATAGTGACCAGTTATATGTGAATATCGGAATAAATAAGTGGGCCTGATTCTATACCTAAGTCACATTGAGATGCTAGGTTTTGCCGTGATGAGTGACCGTGTTGCGAAGGGATAAAAATGGATGTACAGAAAAACAAAACCCGACAATTACTGTCGGGCCACTGCTTTTTCTTAGAAAAACTAAGATTCTATTTTTAATTTTAGATGCGGTAGATCTTACAACAAAGTTGGCATTTCCATCTTTCTGAGTAGCCGAATAGCTTGTCAGCCTAACTTGGTTTGAGTTGTACGATCTGCATTGAACCACATTTACACATAAGCTAATTACCTTATTGTTAATCTAATAACTAAGCCATCTATTGAGTATAGCTGTTTCTCAAAAAGTGAAATGACAAATGAAGACGGCTCAAAACTCTGTATTGTGTTCATTGCAATGGATACGCAACGAGGCGGTATATTAGCAGAAAAAATGTGAGCTTTATCATGGAGGGTGTTTCATATATGAGAAACTATAATGGCTATATGAGTATAGGTTTATTAATAAAAATGAAAAACGGCGCTTCATGCGCCGTTTTTATTGGGTTTCTCGCTAATTAAGAAACGTGTTGATTTTCTAACTCTTCAGCGATAAATCCGCCAGTTTGATGCGCCCAAAGCTGGGCATAAATACCGTTGTTCGCGATGAGCTCTTGGTGAGAACCTTGCTCAACAATACTGCCTTTATCTAGCACGATGAGGCGATCCATTTGTGCTATGGTCGACAATCGGTGCGCAATCGCAATAACGGTTTTTCCTTGCATTAACTCATTCAAGCTTTCCTGGATGGCTGCTTCGACTTCTGAATCCAGAGCCGATGTTGCTTCATCCAGTACCAACAATGGTGCATCTTTGAGTAGCACACGAGATATTGCGATACGCTGACGTTGGCCGCCAGACAGTTTCACACCACGTTCACCAACTTGCGCATCGTATCCGACATTACCAAATGGGTCGGTCAGAGTTTCAATAAACTCATGGGCATGCGCTTGCTTAGTGGCTTTCAGCAAATCTTCTTCTGTCGCATCTGGGTTGCCATACAAAATATTGTCGCGAATAGAGCGGTGCAGCAGAGAAGTATCTTGGGTCACCATACCGATCTTTGAACGCAAAGAGTCTTGTGTGACTTCTGAGATGTTCTGTCCATCGATCTTAATGCTGCCGTCTTCGACATCGTGGAAACGGAGTAACAAGTTCACCAAAGTCGATTTTCCGGCGCCGGAGCGCCCAACCAAGCCTACTTTCTCTCCTGGTTTGATGTTGAGATCGAGGTGGCTAATCACGCCTTTTTTCTCACCGTAATGGAAGCTGACGTTATCAAAGTGAATGCCACCTTCAGTGACAACTAAGTCTTTTGCGTCTGGTTTATCTTTAATATCAATTGGCTTAGAGAGCGTTTTCATTCCATCGACTACGGTTCCCATATTTTCAAAGAGGGCGCCAACTTCCCACATGATCCACATCGACATACCATTTACGCGTAATGCAAGGCTAACAGCAATCGCAATCGCGCCAACGCTGATTGCGCTATCCAACCACAGGTAAATCGATAAAGCAGCAACGGAAAACACCAAAATATAGTTTGAGATCTCTACAGCAACGTCGAAGCCGGTCACTAGGCGCATTTGACGATAGACCGTATTCAAAAATCCCTTCATGCCTTGCTCAGCATATTGGGTTTCGCGCTGGCTATGGGAAAACAGTTTGACCGTTTGAATATTGGTATAGCTGTCGACGATGCGTCCGGTCATTGTCGAACGTGCATCGGCTTGCGCTGAAGCGACATCTTTGAGCTTAGGGACAAAATAGATTTGGATAGCGATGTAAGCGAGCAGCCAGACGATCATTGGGATCATCAAACGCCAGTCTGCCGTCGCTAACATAATTATCATGCTTGTGAAGTAAACCGTAACATAAACAAACACATCCATAGCTTTCATGACGGTTTCGCGCACAGCTAGTGACGTTTGCATGACTTTAGTTGCAACTCGGCCTGCAAAATCATCTTGATAGAAGTTTAAGCTTTGATTGAGCAAATACCGGTGTGCAAGCCAGCGGATAGACATTGGATAGTTGCCCAATAATGTTTGGTGAACGAGCAACGAATACACGATCACCAAAATGGGCATGACAACCAACAATAAGGTTCCGTAGAAAATTAAATCTGCTTTATTGTCTTGCAAGAACGTTTCTGGATTGCTGGTAGACAACCAATCAACCAATTGTCCCATCGCGCCAAACAACATAACTTCAACGACAGCAACAATCGTGGCCATCAAAGACATGATGATCAAAGGCTTTTTGTAGCCGCGGGTATAATAACGTAAAAAAGCGAGCATCCCTGAAGGAGGCTGATCTGGTGTAGATTTGGGGAACGGCTCTGTAAAGCCTTCAAATCGTTTAAACATAACTCATCCTAAAGTTAAAACAGTGCCATTTGGGGTGGCTAAATCCATCGATTCACGCAGCTTTGGACGAAGTCGCGTGTATAAGGGTTTTTGGCTGCTCCTCGAGAAAGCAGACGGATTGACGAGAGGGGCGAAAAAATAGTCTAACCGATTGTGTTTTAAATGTAACTAGTTGGTTATGGGTGTGGTTGTCTATGGTTCTGATTCTTATGATGAATTCTTCGCATGTTCATCGCGATGCCATAAAACCTTAAACCTGCAGAGTGACAATAAAATTTCGGGAGAAATAAGCTAAGTTCAGTGAAAATTACTTCTAGATAATTAAATTAATTGTGAAAACAGCAAAACTGAAGTTAACAATAAATTTACAATCTCCTCATTCTAGTGATAAGGAATGTATTGGATGCTATTACACGAATCAGTGACCCAATTTGCTAATGGGAAAGAAGAAAGCACGCAAAGTGCTCAGCGCCAAACCGCAAACTGCGTAGTGATGGTGCCACCGAAAGAGTTTCGTTTTAATGAAGAAACCGCACAAGATAATGAGTTCCAACATAAAGTGTCACTCAGCCAAGAAGAAGTCTCGCGTAGAGTGATGGCCGAGTTCGCGAGTATGGTAGCAACGCTGCGTCAAGAGGGCGTTCAAGTTGTTGAGTTTGATTATCCGGCTTCAGATGTTGCGACGCCAGACGCGGTATTTCCAAACAACTGGTTTAGCACTACGCCAGATGGCACGTTGTACACCTTTCCAATGGCCTGTGAAAACCGTCAAAAAGAAGTGCGTCCCGATGCGCTTGTGGCGGCACTAGCGCAAGCTGGGCGAGAAGTTCATCGACGTAGCAGCCTAACTGAATATCTTGATGAGCAAGCGTATTTAGAAAGCACGGGTGTGATGGTCTTTGACCACTTAAATAAAACGGTCTATGCCGCACTTTCACAACGTTGTGATCGTCTGGTTTTAGAAGATTACGCCGATCGTATTGGCTATGAACGAGTGATCTCTTTCCAAACTCGTTTGCCATCTGGTGCGCCTATTTACCATACCAACGTGATGATGGCTGTGGGTGAGCAGTTCTGCGTGATTTGTGACGAAGTGATCCCAGAATTTGAGCGTCGTTTTGTGATGAAATCTCTCGCTAAAGATAAACAAGTGATCTCTATTTCGATTGAGCAAATGAACCACTTCTGCGGCAACATTCTTCAGTTGGAAACCATCAATGGAGACAAAGTCATTGCGATGTCGCAATCGGCATACGATGCTTTCTCTCCTGCACAAAGAAATCAACTTGCGACGCACGGTAAATTGCTGCCATTCGATGTTTCTACCATAGAATCTATTGGTGGTGGCTCGGTTCGCTGTATGTTGGGTGAGGTATTTTTGCCTAGTCGACAAGCGGTGTTATAAACAATATTGCGCAGTTTTGCTTGCAAATGCAGGTGACGTTCATTCTCTCCCAAATAATAAAACCGTTAGCCTCGAGGCAGTACGAGGCTGACGGTTTCACTTTCTAGCTTCTTCCTAGGATATTCCGAGCTTAACCCATACTCTCGCGCAAAGACTTGATGTCTTTGGATGGTGGCGCACCAAATAAACGGCTGTATTCACGGCTAAATTGAGAAGGGCTTTCGTAACCCACTTTAAACGTAGTCGCCATGGCATCGAGGTTTTCTGTCAGCATTAAACGCCGAGCTTCGCTGAGTCTTAATTTCTTTTGAAATTGCAGTGGAGTCATGGATGTCATAGAACGAAAGTGGGTATAAAACGCCGATTTACTCATGCCACTGTAGGCGGCTAACTCGCTGACACTTAACGGCTTTACGAAATTATTCTTCAACCAATCAATGGCCTTCGCGATTTGATGGCTGTGACTTCCTGCAGTTACGATTTGATTAAGACGAGCGCCCTGTTCGGTGATTAACAGTCGATAAAAAATCTCTCGTTTAATGATCGGCGCTAAAATTTTGATGCTTTGTCCTTCATCCAGCAGCTCTATTAAACGCAGAAAGGCGTCAAGTAATGGCTCCGACAACTCTCCAACCGCTATGCCTTTTTGTGCTTCTTTGCTTTGATTAAACGTCAGCTCACTATCGACAATAAGTTGAGATATTTCAGTCAGATCCAGCTCCATAATCACCCCTAAATAAGGTTTATCTTCACTGGCTTCAATGATATTGGCGATAATCGGCAAGTCGACAGAGGAGATCAAAAAGTGGTTCGCATCGTAAACAAAGCTATCTTCACCCAACAACACGCGCTTTCTCCCTTGAGCAATTAAGCAAATACTTGGGTTATGGGTGTAGCTTGTCGGTGGTGTTGGGGTTGCCCAGCGACTGAACCTTAATCCTGGAATTTCTGTGTCATATTGGTTCGCGCCATTTGCCCATTTCTCAATGTGCTTGGCAAGCTTTTCTATTGCACTGGCCAGGGTTGACGAAGTGTTTGACGGTACCTCTTGCATAAGTCAGTGCTCTCCTCTGGTTGGCCTCAGGTTCGGGGTTAACGGCATGCGATTTCTGCCTTTGTAGTTAACGCTTTTTCGGAGTCAACTAAGCGACTTGATTAAGCATAGTTATAACAGTTCATTTCTTTAAGTAAAGAATATTGGGCAAGTGTCTATTTCGAGGTTAAGCGATCAGAGAGTGATCTTTCTGGTTGGTTTTTGAGCGGGTTAATTGTCTGTCATGAATTTTATTATTTAATAGTCAACTACTTATGTATAGATGAGTTTTTATTCCGTTTTTTCTAACCGGTCTCAAGTATGGTTGTCTTTTGTATTGGTTTGGAATATTGGGCAAGTATTAGCAATGAATAGGCTAACGGTCATCTATCAAAGCGCAATACAGTGAACCCATGGTTTGGTGAGTTGTAAGCACTCAAGAACACTATTTGGAGTCATGATGAATAACAAAAGCAATACTCAAATCCCTGACGTACTGCAAGCCGGTGTATTTCAAGGTCGAGGCATTTTCGAGTTTGGTGAAAAGAATGAAGCGTATGCGGATTACTTTACCGGTACGAGTTATCTGGCGTTGCTCCATCAGCCTGGTCTTATCGTGGCGAACGTAACGTTTGAACCAGGGTGTCGCAATTTTTGGCATATTCATCATGAAGGTGGGCAGATTCTGTTAGCGACAGGAGGGCGAGGTTGGTATCAGGAATTTGGCCAACCAGCACAAGAGTTGAATGTTGGTGATGTCGTGCATATCGCGCCAGGTACTAAGCATTGGCATGGCGCAGCTAAAGACAGTTGGTTCTCACATGTAGCAATAGAAATACCGGCTGAAGGCGCAAGTAATGAATGGTGCGAACCAGTCTCTGATCAAGAGTACATGCAACTAAAGTAGCCCGAGCTAAGTTTTCAGTGAGAAAAGGGAATCTCGATGAGACAGGCATACCGTTTCAATCAGTGGGTGAGATGCGTTTTGGTGAGTAGTGCCTGTATGTTCCCCTGCATTGTAAACGCAGAAGTTAATAGCGCTGGATTGGAGGAAAATATGGTGAAAATTCGTTTTATTTTCGATGATTGCAGTGTTTTAGGCACATTGAAGAGCAGTGCGAGTACAGACGATTTTGTTCGTCAATTGCCTCTTACATTAGATCTACAAGACTACGCAAATACAGAGAAAATTGCTTACTTACCGAATAAGCTAACTCGCGAAGGCGCACCTTCTGGAACTCAATCAAAAGCGGGTGACATCTCTTATTACGCCCCTTGGGGAAATTTAGTTATCTTTTATAAAGACTTTGGTTACGCGTCTGGGTTAATTAAATTAGGTCAAATCGATGATGGGATTCATTGCTTTATTTCGAAAGAAACAAACCGTGTCACGATCGAAAAAGTAAATTAATGACCCAGTTAACAATGTGAATTATTAATGTAGAAATCAGAACTCTAATAAATATATTTCTAGAACTTCTATGGATTAGAACACCGTTACATAATGGAATTTTGATATGAAATCATTAAACAAATCTGTTAAATCAATATTAATATTGGTGCTCACTATGACAACGCTATGCACAACGAATATCGCTTCAGCATCAGAAATATTCAGTGATAAAGAGCGAGCTATTATTCCTATTTCTGCTTTTACTGCGAGTGGTGAAATAGAAAAACTAACACAAAGCCTTAATGATGGGTTAGACGCAGGCCTAACGGTCAACGAGACAAAAGAAGTGCTGGCTCAGTTGTACGCGTATGCTGGATTTCCGCGCAGTTTGAATGGACTAGCAACATTTATGACGGTGTTGGAGGAACGTAAAAGCCGAGGTATTACCGATATCTTAGGGCGAGAATCAAGCGCGTTACCTAACGATAAAACCAGCTTAGAATTTGGCGCTGAAAACCAAACACAACTTGTTGGTGCAGAAGTAAAAGGCGCGCTATTCGATTTTTCTCCGCAAATTGATGAATACCTAAAAGCACATTTGTTTGGTGATATTTTTGAACGCGATGTGCTCACTTGGAAAGAGCGTGAAATTGCTACGATTGCAGCATTAGCAAATATGAACGGTGTTAATAGCCAATTAGCAGCTCACTATAATATCAGTATGAATAACAATGTTTCTATTCAAGAGTTAGAGGAATTTATTGTTGTATTAAGTGAGTGCTGTGGTGAAAGTGTGTCGAACAATGCTCAATCGGTCCTAAAAACAGTTTTGGAAAAATAAATATTATTTGGCCAATCATATCAATTAGAAAGGAATTCGTTTATGAAAAATAAATCATCATTGTTTATTTGGTCTGTGCTGTTGTCGACGGGATTTATGCTTCCAATCGCTCAAGCAGCCGATGGTAACTCATCTTCGCAGCAAGTTTATCGCTCTGCTGATCAGAAATCGTTTCAAGGACCTGAAAACCTATTTACCGGGAAAGTTAACGTCGAGATGTTGTTTCCTGAAAACGAAGTTGCAAACTACAGCGCCGCCTATGTCACTTTTGATGCAGGAGCTCGAACCGCTTGGCATACTCACCCTGCAGGACAACACATGATCGTCACTTCCGGTACCGCACTTACAGGAACGCGTGATGGGCATGTAATTCGATTTGCTTCTGGTGATAGTGTTTGGTGTCCGCCTGGTATCGACCATTGGCACGGTGCAACACCAAATGCGCCAATGACTCACCTAGTGGTTACGGCGTCAAAAGACGGTGAAAACGTTATCTGGAAAGAGCAAGTCACCGATGGTCAGTATGCAGCAGGACAGTAATAACTAAGGCCACGTTTTTATAGTGAGCGCAGAGCTTTTACTCTGCGTTTTTTATTGTCTTGTTGGGCCAACCAAGCGCATTTCCCAATCCTCGACTTCGCCAGTTTCTAGGCGGCGCTCGACCAACTGGCCCCAAGACTCGACTAACGGCAGCTCAGACAGCTGAGTGAGTTCTTTTCTATCTAAACTGCCAGTGAAAACCGCCCCCATGATGCGAGCCAGTGGCCATTCTGGATAAGGTCTTTCACACAGAATAATCTTGTCACCTGCACCGATATCACCTTCCTCCAACACTCGGAAATACCAGCCTGTTCGAAGCGTATCTTGCAGTCTTCTCGCCATGTCGTGTTGGTCAAAGCGTACGTTAAGTTTCCAACAAGGCATGCGACCTTGCGATACTTCCAGTAGTGTTGAGCCGATGCGAATTTTATCTTTCAAGCAAATCGTGGATTCGGTGACGCCCTCGGAGCTGATGTTTTCGCCAAAGCCGCCAGCGGATTGGAAAATTGTTCTTTCGCCTAATTCTTGTTGCCAGATTGGGTAGTGCTCGCTTGGGTAAATATGAAGCGCTTTTTGAATCCCACCATGAAAGCGTGGATCGCCTTGCTCATCACTGGTAAAACCAAGCTCTGTTGCGTGCTGGCGCTCGGGCAACACTTGTTTGTTGATTGCGCTTTGCGCTCCATGAGCATAAGGGACAGTTTTCCCTGCTAGCACAGCTTTTACGACGCCGATTTTCTTCATGTAACCTCCTTATTATTGGAATGAGAGATAAAGTGTTTACCTTCATTCGCGATGCGGAGCATGATAGCCTAGTGAACTTGTGTCGGAATAGGGATGAAAAGACAATCAACGATGCTAACTCGCCAAATTGATTCGAAGTCAGGCGTCATGACCTCCAATGAGATGATGGTCGCTAATCCCCATTCTCCTGTTTTGGTGAAAACCATCGACATGCCAAAAGGTTACATTGATGCGCTGCACCAACACACTTGGCATCAAATCATCTTTCCTATCAAAGGGTTATTGCAAACACAAACGGAGCATTATCAGCATTTGGTTCCGCACACTTCTGCGTTATTTGTTCCTGCGGGTGTTCAACACGAGTCGATTGCTCTGAGTAACACGATCTTTGTTGGCATTTACCTTAACCCTGCGTTTGGCGCAATGTACGAGCCACAAGTGAGAACCATTGCTCTAACGCCGTTTTTAAATGAGCTTTTACAAGAGATCCGCAGACAGTGTGAAAATGAGACAAGCCACGAAGAAGTACTGCATTTGCTGGCGGTGTTGCATGATCAAATTTTGAAAAGCAACGTGCAGACATTTCAGTTATTACTGCCACAAGATCGCCGACTAAAACTGATTTTCGAGCAACTGACTGACGAGCCCGCGTTGAGCTGTTCGCTAAAAGAGTGGGGGGAGAAAATTGGGGCGTCTGAGCGCACTTTATCACGGTTGTTCGCCAAGGAATTCAACACTTCATTTCTGCTTTGGCGGCAACAAATTCGGCTGATTTACTCGCTTTCTTTGTTAGATGAATCGTTGCCAATCCAAGCCATTGCAGACCTAGTGGGTTATCAAAACGACTCATCCTACATCAAAGCATTTAAAGCCTATTTTGATATGACGCCACAACAGTTTAGAGTGAACGGCGCATCGCGCAGGTAGAAATACAGAGCTTCGACTTCACTTAATGCTTTTGAGTAGAAGTCGCGAAACTTCCTTTTTGAATTTCAATTACATGGTATGAATAACAATGGCACCAACGATAAATACTCGAGTGAATCAATTCTGTTTTGGTCAGCCCAAAACGTCGCTGTCGTTGGAAAAAGAGCCCCTCAAACCGCTTGTTCAGGGCAAGATTCGGGTGAGGCTCGAAGCTACAAACATTAACCCAAGTGACTTGCTTTCCATTTATGGTGTTGGGCAATACCGCCGCGTTCACGTACCACCTCGCGTGCCGGGATTTGAAGCGGTTGGGCGTGTGGTGGAAGTCAGTGCAGTCGGTCAAACTGGCCTTCAAGTTGGGCAAAAAGTGTTGGTGGCGATGAGTGGTACTTGGCAATACTACATCGATGCTTCGCCCGAGAATCTTTTTCCACTACCTGAGAGTTTGGATAACGGCTATGCCTGCCAGTTGTATATCAACGCGCTAACCGCGTGGGTTATCACCACGAAAGTAGCTAAGTTGAACAAAGAGGATGTGGTGATCATCAATGCGGCGGGTTCGGCGATCGGTAAGATATTTGCCCAGCTCGCCCATTCACTGAGTTTTACACTGATTGCTGTCACTTCAAAGCCAGACGAGTATCCGTACGATACGATTCCAGTGTTGGACGCGAAGCAAGACTTACACGTGCAACTGCAAACGCGCAAACTGCCACAACCAACGGCCGCTTTGGATGCGATAGGTGGTGAGGCTGGCACGTATCTCATTCGTACCTTGAAAGAAAACGGTCAATACATCAACTACGGAACGTTGTCGTTGGCGCCTTATACGCCGGCGTTTTTTGAATCGATGAAGACCAACAACATCGACTTTAGCACCTTCTTTTTGCGATATTGGGAAGAGTCGGTAGGTAAAGGCGGGAGAAAAGCGGTATTCGCTGAAATGTTAGACCACTTTATCGCCAACGATATAAAGTTAAATGTAGCGTCTGAGCTGCCACTAGAGGATTTTCAAACTGCGATTGAAATGGTTGAGCAACGCTCATCGGCAGTGTCAGGAAAAATCATTTTGACGCTATGAATTACAGTGAGTCTGTTGAGAAAAGGGAGGATAAAATCCTCCCTTTTTTGATGGGTTATTTGTAATGATGGGACTATTTTAGATGGAAAATTTGTTCTGTTTCGAGCGATGTCATCGTACGTACTTGACGCCAAATGTAATAAAAAATACCGAACATCATTAACATGCTTGGAATTGCAATCATCGGGTAGCTGTAAAGCGTCATCTTACCCAACTCTTCATTAAAGGCAGCCGTGCCCGAAGGACTGGTCACGATCCAAGTCGCAAGGAAGTAGTTCATCGCGGATGAGAACGCAAAAGTACTCGCAAACAGATAGTTTGATGACATTAGACAACGTTCAAATGCCTCTGATTGACCGTTCTCTTTCAAGCGTTCGTTAATCAGCGATAAATTTAATACCGTGTCATTCAGTACTAACTTCTGCATCAGTGGGTAACGGGTAAACGTTGAGCCCAAAACCGCTAAACCGATCAGGCCAGGGATCAGGGCTTCTTTCAAGGCTAGCCAACGTGTATCAAGCTCTAACAAGCCAATGCCGCCAGTTAATAAAACACTGATAAAGCCAAGTGCAGAAATAAAGTTAAATTTCTTGTTCCGGACAAGGTCCATACCGCCGTAAATGATAGGAAATAGCAAAGCGACAACCAGCGCCATTGCTGTTCCTAGGTGTTCATCGCCGCTAAACTTCATCAAGATAAAGGAAGGGATGAATACGTTAAAAAGAATCTCGAATAGGGGATTCGGCTTTTTCGCCGTTGTGTTACTCATAATGTTTTACTGACTCTACTCTATGTCGGCTGTTATTGTACTTTGACGAGAAGTGTTCATCTAGTCGCGCTTGATGTAAAGCGTTAAAGCGCCGAGTTGTGTAACGACTTATGAAATAGACCGGAGCATAGCCAGTTAGTTGACATGATTGACTACTTTTTTTGTGTCTTAATCGCGCTCCCTCTGCGCAATGATCTGATTGCGTGCTCTGAATAATCGAGTCGCCACGGTGTTGTGATTAAGCTCTAAGACTTGAGCAATTTCATTATGATTAAACCCGACTACGAGTTTTAAGACCAATGGCTCTCGGTATTTGGGTTCGAGAATCATCATTTGTTTTTGAAGCCAATCTTGTGCCATGTCGTGGTCACTGCCAGGGTAGGTTTTTGCCTGTATTACACACTCATCAATATCGACAAAATCGTACTGCTTTTTATCAAAGCGCCGAGCATTCTCACGACGCAAAATGGTGATGAGCCAAGGCTTCGCGGCATTGGGGTCATTTAAGTTATCAAAGAATCGCCACGCTTTCAGGAAGGTGTCTTGCGCCAAATCTTCAGCAAGGTGATGATCTTTGCATAGCCAATACGCGAGACGATAGATATCTTGGTATCGCTCCTTCGTCAGTGCTTCGTATCGTTTGTGTTTTTCCATAGGATTAAGATCAGAAGTGTAGAGCTGAGTAGCAAGGTAACCTCTGAAGCTCAAAGGTTACCTGCGGTTTCGTTCTTGCCCGCTTAAAAGGGCTGGGTAGAAAAACGTGAGTATTGAAGGGCGTCTGCGACTTCTTGAGCTTTAGATTCTGAAGTCATGAGATGTAGCAATTTAAGGGCGGCTTGATAGCTAACTAGGCTGCCGTTTGAGGTGATGACACCCTCATCAACAACAAAATTCTGGTCGACCTGTACATCAACTGCTGGATAGTCTTTTTGTAATCCGTTTTCACCTCCTGCCCACGTCGTCGCTTTCTTACCGTTTAACAGGCCAGCCTCGGCCAATAGATACGCACCAGAGCAATTACTTGCCATCCAATCTGCCGCCTTTGATGTGATTTGAATAAAGTGAATGAGATCCTTGTTTTCGATTAGCGCATCCATGTCGTAGCTGGATGTTAAAACCAGCACGTCGAGTTCCGGTTGATCGCCAATCCAAGCATCCACACCAATTTTTAATCCCTCTTCAGTGGTGATGGTTTTCTGATCAGAGACGGAAATAGTGACTACTTCATAATCGCTAAACCAAGTCAGCCGACTTGCGACGCCAAAGACCTCTAAAGGCGCAGTAACATCAGAGGTCAGTACGCCGTCGTAAACCAGAATGCCAATGCGTTTATCCGCCGCATGTGCCGTTTGAAGCATCCCAAATAATAGGACTAAGGTCGCTATTAATAGTTGTAGTGCATTCTTTAATCCATTTTTACCCATTGTTTTTTCCTCGCTAACAGAGCATCAAGTTATTGAGATTCATTATATTTGGGCTGATTGGTGATTGAAGAGCCACTTTGTCTTTATTAAAGTGAATAAAGTTCACGAATGGAGTGCACGAGTTTTATGGATAAGATACGGTCCCTACGATTTTTTATTGCCACTTTAGAAGGTGGCAGTTTTGCTGCGGCCGCCAAAGCGTATGGCACAGACCCTTCTACGGTTAGTAAGGCCATCCATCGTCTTGAAAGCGACTTGGGAATACAGCTTTTTCAACGTTCTACGCGACAGATCCGTCTGACAGAAGCCGGTCGTCGATACGCAAATACCGCTAGGTTTGTACTGGACGAACTGACGGCGTGTGAGGATTCATTGAAAAGCCACAATGATGCGCTTTCAGGACTGCTTAAGATTAATGTGCCGGTCTCTTACGGTCGCCTTTACATTCGCCCTTTATTAAAAGAGTTTTGTCGCCGCTACCCCAGCATCACGATCGATATTCATTACGATGACGCCTACGTTGATATTATTGAGCAAGGGATTGATGTGTCGATTAGATCTGGTGTCGTTCAGGACAGCCAGTTGATTGTGCGCCAGCTTAGTCCTATCGATTTTATTATTTGTGGCAGTCAGGATTACTTAGCGCGCCATGGTGTTCCGAGTGGCCCGGATGTATTCAATGACCATTCTTGGGTTCGTTTTCGTTTTAAACAAACGGGAAAACTGTTGCCGATTCGGATGCCAGAACCAGACGGTGCAAGTGAGTATAACCCCGAGAGAAATTTTATTGTAAACGACGGCGAATCGATGGCAGAGCTTTGCGCAGAAGGCTTGGGATTAACTCAGATTCCTCACTTTATCGCGAGGGATTGGCTCAAAGCCGGGCGTTTAGTGCCGATATTTCCGAGCATGCGTCAAGCAGGAAATGGCGTGTATCTTCTCTATGCTAACCGGGAATATGTGCCTGCTCGAGTGAGGGGGTTCATCGATTTTATCACTCAAGCAATACAGGATATGGATGAAACGCCATTCCATACGTGGGCTGAAACGTTGCCGATTTACCAACCGAACCAAGGAGATTGAAAACTTCATGTGAGTCTTTGGTTAAAACACTCCAAGCCATATGGTGCTTTTATGGGTTTTTGTTAGGTTATTGGGCGTTATTATCGACAAGCGCAGTTTGCTCTTCGTCACTCATAAAGGAAAGACAATGCCAACTAAGATCTTAGTGCCTGCTTTGGCCCTACTTCTCAGCGCATGTGGCGGCGATGGGGAGTCGTCAGCACCTGTAGACAGCGGCTCTCAAAACACAGGTTCCACATCGTCACAAGGCACATTTGCCGAGCAGATGCTCGCAGCTGTCAACAGTGCTCGCTCTACTACACAGCAGTGTGGGGCAACCACCATGCCACCTGTTGGGGCCCTGACTTGGAGCTACGATTTGGAAAGCGCCGCTTATCGACACTCAAGCGACATGGCGAACAGCGATTTCATGAGTCACACAGGCTCTGACGGCAGCAATATGTCAGATCGAGTCAACGCAACGGGCTATGCTTGGAGCGCTATTGGTGAGAATGTCGCCGTAGGGCAAAGTTCCATTAACGCCGTCGTTAATGCTTGGTTATCGAGCGAAGGTCACTGCCTCAATATCATGAGTGCGGATTTTGATCAGATGGGCGCGTCGCTTGTCGAAAATCACTCGGCAAGCTACGGGTATTACTGGACTCAGGTTTTTGCCAAACAGCGCTAATGCGATAAAGAAACCTGATAGATAAACTAAAACGCCAGCAGTAACCATCTGCTGGCGTTTTATTATTTACGTCTCTTTTAGCTTGTCAGGTTACGAAGTTTTGGATCATCCGTCAGGTATTCAACGAATTCGATCTCAAAACCTGCAGGGTCAACAAAATACACATTCTTGCGATATGGCTCATCAGCCCCAGGTTGGGCAATCGGATAACCTGCATCGGTCAGTCTTTTTATGATGGCATCGACGTTGTTGGTCACATAAGCAAAATGCGCTAGCCCTACTTGGTGGCCGCCCAACTCGCGGTTCTCTCCTTCACCGTGGTCACTCATGGCAATGTATTGATACTCGTCGCCAAAATGTAGCCAGTTTCTTGGCTTACCACTCCATTCGCCTTTCCCCTCATCACGCACGTACCAATGTGGAAATGCAGTTTGATAAAACTTCAGCATTTCAGGGATGTTTTTCACGACTAAATTAATATGTTCTAGTTGGATCATGATGTGCTCCTTTTTGTCATTTCCTAGCCAACGATGAACATGCTAAAACCTCAAGTTAAGTCGAGGTAAAGGGTTTTTTTTAAATTTTTTAGGGTAGATGTCTTTGGAGCTTGGTACATGGAGAGATTCGGTGGAGTGGTACTTTGAATCTGCGAGTTGGGTTAGGTACTTGCAACCCTCTTTCATCTTTTGTTTGTTCGTGCTAATCATTTTCGAGCGAGTTTGTGATGAGTAGATTCCCAGTCTCACCTAGGTTCGCGGGAATGACGTGAAGAGAGCGCTAAACGAACGGTGTCATTCTGAAGGAGCCTAAGCGAGTATTCAGAATCTATTTGCAGCGCTTTGTGATGCAAGCGGTGTGAAGTTAACTGTCCACGATTGCAGAACCAGTCCCTCCTCTTTGAGCCCGGAGTGTTGAGATCTTTAGAGTTTTATACAAGCGAAGGTTAGGTGGGGTTGGTGGTTTGAGGCTGAGAGGAGGATCATGTTCAGAACCCTCTAGCCGTTGATGCGTCACGTGTATGTGTATGAATTTCTTTCGTTCAAGCTTACGGTGAGTAGATTCCCTGTCTCACCTAGGTTCGCGGGAATGACGCGAAGAGAGCGCTTAACGAACAGCGTCATTCTGAAGGAGCCTAAGCGAGTATTCAGAATCTATTTGCAGCGCGTTTCGATGCTGGTGGTGTGAACCGAATTATCCGTGATTGTAGAGCCATTCTCTCCAGTTTGAACTCGGAGTGCTGGAGGATGTACTTACACCCCTCCCCAAAAAAGCCAGCAGTTAGTACCTGCTGGCAAAGTCTTTGGGCTTCTAGGTTTTTTGCTTTTATTTCTTGTTACTCATCGCTGTCACGGTGCCCCGATTGGTTTTCCGGGGAAGAAAACACCGCACCGTGCGCTTTGTGTTCAAGAAATTTGGAGATTAACCTTGCTTACGGATTAGGTAGTCAAACGCGCCTAAGCTTGCTTTTGCACCTTCACCCATCGCAATGATGATCTGTTTGTAAGGAACCGTCGTAGCGTCACCGGCTGCGAAGACACCTTCTAGGCTGGTTTCACCACGGCTACCAACTTCAATTTCGCCGCGCTCAGAAAGCGCTACTTCTGAATCTTTTAGCCATTCTGTGTTTGGTACTAGACCGATTTGAACAAAGATACCTGACAGTTCAATCTCTTTGATTTCATCTGTGTTGCGGTCTTTGTACTTCAAGCTTGTTACGCGAGTACCGTCACCCACTACTTCTGTGGTTTGTGCCATCGTGATGATGTCGATGTTTGGTAGTGAGTTCGCTTTGTCGATAAGTACTTGGTCTGCGCGAAGTACGTCTGCAAATTCAAGAACCGTTACGTGTTCTACGATACCAGCAAGGTCGATAGCTGCTTCGATGCCTGAGTTACCACCACCGATAACCGCGGTTTTCTTACCTTTGAACAGTGGGCCGTCACAGTGAGGGCAGTACGCGACACCTTTGTTGCGGTACTCTTGCTCACCCGGAACGTTCATTTCACGCCAGCGTGCACCAGGGCTTAGGATGACACTCTTACTTTTCAGCGTTGCACCGCTTTCAAGTTGGATGTGAATCAAGCCATCTTCTGTGTGTGCTGCGCCCATCAGTTTTTGCGCTTGTTGCTCAGTCACGACGTCTACGTCGTATTCTTTTAGGTGTTCTGCTAGGTCAGTTGCCAGTTTTGGACCTTCAGTACGTTTTACCGAGATAAAGTTCTCGATTGCCATGGTGTCCATCACCTGACCACCGAAGCGTTTAGCGACAACGCCAGTGCGAATGCCTTTACGCGCTGCGTATAATGCTGCTGCACTACCACCAGGGCCACCGCCGACAACTAGCACGTCGTATGGGTCTTTTTCGCTCAGTGCTTTGGCTGCTTTCTCGCTCGCGCCGTCATCCACTTTGTTTAGGATTTCAGTCAGAGACATACGACCTTGACCGAATAGCTCACCGTTCACGAATACGCTTGGTACTGCCATGATGTCACGTTGTTTCACTTCATCTTGGAAGAGTGCACCGTCGATCATGGTTGCTTTCACTTTCGGGTTGATCGCCGCCATCATGTTGAACGCTTGAACAACGTCTGGACAGTTTTGGCACGACAGTGAAATGAAGATTTCTACGTCTAGATCTTTGTCTAGTGCTGCGATTTGCTCAATCACTTCTGGCTTTAGTTTGATTGGGTGTCCGCTAGAGTGAAGCAGCGCCAATACTAGAGAGGTAAACTCGTGACCCATTGGCAAGCCTGCAAAGCGCAGTGATGTGCCTTTCTCTGGATTCGTTACCGCCATCATGGGTTTACGTGCGCTTGCGTTGTCGTCACGTTCAACGGTGATAAAGTCGCTCATCTCTGCGATTTGGTTCGCCAGAGACAGAATGTCATTCGATGCTTTGCTTTCATCTAGACTAACCACTAGACGAACGTCTTCTTTTACATTAGCCAGATATTGTTTGAGTTGTTGTTGGATCGCTTGGTCTAACATAGTTGTTGTTACCTTAAATAAACAAAAGAGTGGTTACTCTGGATAAAATCAGTAGGGAGAGAGCAAACCAGGCAGAAGGTCGTCAAGGTATCTAACCTGGAATGCTCTCTAAGTTAAGCGTCAATTAGCATGTCAAATTGAGCTTAAATTCAGTGGCTTAGATTTTGCCTACTAGGTCTAGAGAAGGAGCTAGCGTCTCTTCGCCTTCTTTCCATTTTGCTGGGCAAACTTCGCCTGGGTGTGCTGCTACGTACTGAGCTGCTTTCACTTTGCGTAGTAGGTCTTCTGCGTCACGACCGATACCTTCAGCAGTGATTTCCATTGCTTGGATAGTACCTTCTGGGTCGATTAGGAACGTTGCACGGTCTGCAAGACCTTGACCTTCACGCATCACACCGAAGTTGTTTGTGATGTTGCCTGTTTGGTCGCCAAGCATGTAGTACTGGATCTTGCCGATGGTTTCTGAGCTATCGTGCCAAGCTTTGTGAGTGAAGTGTGTGTCTGTTGATACTGAGTACACTTCAACGCCGCGTTTTTGTAGCTCTTCGTAGTGGTCTGCTAGGTCACCTAGTTCTGTCGGACATACGAATGTGAAGTCTGCTGGGTAGAAGAAGAATACAGCCCATTTGCCTAGAACGTCTTGTTCTGTTACTTCAACGAATTCGCCGTTTTTGTATGCTGTAGCTGCAAATGGTTTGATCTTTGTATTAATCATTTTTACTTTCCTCAGAATGTTTTAGGGTGAGCAGTTCTTGCTTTCGGAAAGTATATTCGCATTGGATTGTGTTTAAGGAAAATCGCTTGTAACTATCCTATTGATAGTCATTTCCTATCTTTATTAATAGGGAAGCCCGATGTAAGTGAGTTTGCTTTGATAGGTTTTATTGAAGATGAAGGCCGAGTGGTAATAGAGAATACCGATGATGACCTTTAAGATATCGTCTGGCTAAGATCGAAAGAACCTGCATTTCGGCAGGCTCTTTCTAATAGGAAGTGGGGAAGCTGATGCTTTTATTTTTTAGTTCAGATTGTCGAGCACCTTGCCGCACAACTTCTTCAGCATGATCATTTCATCCAGCTCTAACGTGATTTTACACATCATGGCGTTTGGCACTGACTTGGCTTGCTCTTTGAGGTCACGACCTTGCTCTGTAAGGTTGAGTACGCGTACGCGCTCATCGGTGTCACTGCGACCACGTTCTACATAGCCTTTTGTTTCTAATCGTTTAAGCAGCGGCGTGAGCGTGCCTGAATCCAAATGCAGTTGAGAGCCCAGTTCTTTAACACTGGCACCGTCTTTCTCCCACAACACCATCATCACTAAGTATTGCGAATAAGTCAGATCAAGTTCGTCCAGCAAAGGGCGGTAAGCTCGGATCACCGCATTTGCTGCACTATAGAGCGGGAAGCAAACTTGGTTTTCGAGTAAGAGTTTATCGTCGTTGGTCATGGTGTTGTCGGTGTAACACTGGCTCATTGGCGTTGCCTACCTGATCACAGAGAAAGAGAGTAACAAAATAAATTGTGCACAATATAGTTGCAAACGATCTTTACTTCGATATAAGATTGCAGGCAATTAAATTGTGCACAACTTAAATTAAGAAGGACACTCGCATGACTACTCTATACAAAACTCAAGCTACTGCTTTGGCTGGTCGTAATGGTCAAGTAAAAACAGATGACGGTCTTCTCGATCTAGAGCTGTCATACCCGAAGGAAATGGGCGGCACAGGTGCGGCAACTAACCCTGAGCAGCTTTTCGCAGCGGGCTATTCAGCATGTTTTTCTAACGCTATTCTGCACGTAGCACGTGAAGGTAAAGTAAACCTGAAAAGTGCACCCGTAACAGCGGAAGTGGGCATTGGTCCGAACGATAACGGCGGCTTTGTATTAACAGTGAGCTTAGCGGTAGAGCTAGATATGCCACAAGAACAAGCATTAGAACTAACGCGCATCGCACATCAAGTTTGCCCATACTCAAACGCCGTTCGTGGCAATATTGATGTTGCTGTTACAGTAAACGGCGAAGCGATCTAATCGATTTAGACATTATTTCTAATAGAAGGAAAGCCTGCGAACGTGCAGGCTTTTTTCGATTATTTGATGGCAGTGCAGAAGCTGACGTCTGCATGGTGCGTTTGTGGATCGTAGCTATGATAAAGTTCGAAGCAAGGTCGACAGTCGTTCTCAATACCAGATTCAACCACTTTGCTCATCAAATCATCCCATGCTTTAGGGTATTGGCTGAATTCGGTAATTTGCTGGCGCATCACCGCATATTGACCGCCGGGGAAGTCTTGCAGCTCAATGCCTTTTGGTACTTCGGTATCTTCTGGCACCATTAGACAGATGTCAGTACGACACTTCTCGTCTGGCGTGATTTCTGGGTTATCGTGATAAATGAAGATACAGGTATTACCCGCCAAACCTTTTATCCCTGCCCATTGATACAAGCGACCTGATGGCTCTTCATAGCCTTTGCCGTAAGGGCCGTTTACGCGAATGTAAGCCAGTTTTGCTTTATCAAAGTTTTGCGTTTCCATATTGTTGCTCCATGTTGTGAGTTCAGAGTCAGTATATGAATCGCTTAGGGTTCGTTCGTTTCCATTCTTGCGCAGTGCGTGTCCAATCTTGCTGTTTCGCGCGAGTTCAGAAAATTGCTGGTAGTTTTTACAGTCGCGAAAGGCGGTTGGTGTTACGCCATAATGCTGTTTAAACGCTTTAGCTAGGCTTTGCGAACTAGAAAAACCGTACTCTAACGCGATGTTCAGCACTGGTTGCTTTGATTTGAAAAGGTCGTCTGCTGCCGCCTCTAGCCGTAAACGTCGAATGAAGTCGGCTAATGTTTCGCCTTGTACCGCCTTGAAGGTACGGTGAAAATGATAGGGAGAGAGGTTGGCTAGCGCTGCCACTTCGAGCAAATTGAGAGGAGCGTTAAAGTGCTGTTCCAGATAGCGAATAACAGGAACGAGTCGTTGGTGATAATCGACACGCATGAGAGGGGCCACCCTTGTTTGATTTGCTCAAAGCGTACCGCAATGAAGCAAGGATTCAAGGCTAGTATCGAATAAATGCGTCGTAGTCATTTATTTCTGATTGTGATGCATTCTGTTGCGGGTAGGAGATGGTTCTTAAGATGGCTTCTCAACGGTAATTGAAATCTGTTCAGAGCGCTTAATATCCCGTCAGCTCCATATAACCTGTCCCTGAATGAGAGCCCTCAATACGCACAGGGCCTTCCCAATAAGGCACAGAAAGGGGCATTTTCGCGTTCGGGTTGAGGGCAGAAACCGTAAGTTCGATTTGCTGGTTAGGAATCGATACTTGCCACTCGGTTGGATACTTTCGCCCTTGGATTTCTGTTTGCTTAGTTGCCTTTAACTGAATGTCTTTTTGAGAAATGGCGATGCCAGAGCCATCTTGCTGCATCAGTCTTGCGTTGGAGTAACTGGCTGCTCCGGTTTTGGAATCCCGCAACTGGAACACCACCAAGCTGGTCTCGTCACTCAATCTTAGGGCAAACCAGTCCCAGCCTTGTTGTGAGTCGAGTAAGAATTGCGAGCTCCACTCTCGGTCTATCCAACCTTTGCCGGATACTTGATGGTTTTTGCTGTCGATCGTGACTTCACCGGAGACTTCAATAAACGGTTGGCTGTAGTAATACGAAGCCACCTGACCATCGGCGCTTTTGGTGCTGTACCCTTGCTCGCCTTGCTTTTGATAAGGCACGTGGCTGGTAAGCGTCAGCGAATAGCCAAACTGTTCGGAGTTCGCCTTCAATGTGGCAGGGAAGAGGTCGGTGGTTGAAGAGGTCCACTGCCAATCATCGAGGTAAACGCGAAATGGTGAGGTGTCGACGCCAGCGAGAGAGGCTTGAGCGCGTGACCATTTTTCATCGGCGTAGTGTTTGTCGGTTGTCGTGACTGCGCTGTGCGCCATGTAGATTTGCTGAGTTTGCCACTCGGTTTTCTTCACGTCATCTTCGCCCGTTGGCGGCGCAGCAGCAAAGCGAAATTGTGTCCACTGGACGCCAAGTGGAGTGCCATCTTCATCAATTAAGTTAGCGGTTAAGTACCACCATTCATGACGAAAATCCGGGTGCGCTTGATGGTCTGCTGGGAAGGTGAGTTCAATCCCTTTTTCTACGGGTGTGAATGGGTTGCTCTCGCTTTGCGTATCTCCGCTTCCCAGCAACGCGCCCATATTTTGCGTGCCCATATTTTTTTGTTGGGGATCTTCACATCCAAATAGGAACAGACTGCTTATGAGTAGAGTAAGTTTGCTTGCTATTCGAACCATCACAACACCTCGCTTTGCAAACTGGACACGACAGGCTTGCTGACTAATCGCCACAGCGGAATCAAGGTCGCAATCACTGCCACCAAGATGGTGATCGCCGCAATGCTGAGGGCGTCACTCCAATTCCACAGATAATTTAAGCTCCAACCAAAAGCGCGCAAGGTGACGATGTCTGTCAGAACATAACCCACCATCGCACCGAGGGGCAGGGCAATAACTAGAGTAAAACTGACCAAAGCGACGATCTGTCCGACCACCATGGTCATTAATTTACGACGGCTGACGCCAAGTGCATACAGTCTTGCAATGGCGGCTTTGCGCGCGTCAAGCAACATGAAGCAAGCACTGAACAAACCAATCACGGCGACCATCAAAGTCACGCCGTTGAGTGCGCGCGTAATGGCGAAGGTCTGCGAGAAAATATCCAACGCGATGGATTTGATTTGCGCCTGATCGTAGAGCTGACTTGGGTGTAGATTCAGTTGCTCGCGCAGTTGCTCGTAGACGATTTGTGGGTCCCCCGAGACTTTAATACCAAGGCTTGTCGGCAAGTCGGTAAAGCCGCTCTCTCTCCATAACTTTGGTGCCAATAAGACTTCACCGTTGGGTGAGCCATAATCATGGAATACCGCACCCACAAGCAGGTTGTTATTTGGAATGGCATCAAGCTTAAGTTCGCTGTCGAGGGTTAAGCCTAGTTTGACCGCAGTAGGTTCACTGATGGCGACCAACTCACCTTGGTAAAAACGCTGCCAGAAGTTCTCCAAATGCGATTTGAACACCATGGTTTGTTCTAAGGTGTCTTTGTCTTTGGTGCCGAGTAAAATGGGTAAGCCTTGCAGGTTATCGTCGACATAGTATTGCTTGTAGATGGTCTCAACCTTGTCGAACTGCCCTAACGCGCGCTCTACATCAGCGATTTCTCCTTGGGCAGGGCTGACGTAAATATCGGCGTGTAGCCTTTGTTCTAACCACTGTTTTAGGGTGGACTCGAAGCTACCAACTAGCGTGTTCATGCCCATATTGGCTGTAACGGCGAGTAGCAGTGCCATCATGGCGAGAGAAAGCGGAGAAATCAGCTCGCGCAGCTCAGCAAACAGATACTGCATCAAACCAGAACTGGTGCGCTTTTCACACCAATTGGCTAACACGCTGAGTGTTTTAGGTAGATACAAAGGAATCGACACCACAAGCACGCCAAGCCACGCCATGGTAAATCGGTGATGCTCACTCAGCCATAACCCTGCGAGTGCGAGAGTTGTCAGCGCAGCACCTATCACGAACAATTGGTTTTCGTTAGAGGTTTCAGGTGCTTGATAAAAGCCGCCATGAGAGGAAAGCGGCTGGCGCACTCGCTGTTTAAAGTGCTGCCAACATGCCAGTAGAGTGGCGGCTAACGTGAGCAGCAGTGCTTGTGCCCACCACTGCCACTGCCAAGTTCCGGGCAGCAGTGTCGCGCCGTAAAGTTGTTCTAAAGTCAGTGCTACAGTCGGATGCAACCAATGGCTGAGCTGCATGCCCAATACAAAACCGAGGGAAGCGCCGATGGTAACGAGAATAGTGAGTTCAACTAACAGCGCAGAGAACACAATGCTCGGCGCAACGCCTGCCTGTTGAATCTGCACTAACAGTCGATTGCGTTTAAGCAAGCTGTACTTTACGCCGTTGTAGGCAATGAACAGCCCGACTAAAAAGGCAAGTAAGCTCATTGCCGTGAGATTGAGGTGAAAGCTGTCGGTCAGCGAGCCAAGGTCTGTACTTTGGTTATTGGAAATCCATTGTCCTTGCTCACCAATGATGCTTTGCCAATTTGCTTGTGTGCCTTTATTCCCTTTATCACCCGAATGGAAAACCGCAATGTAACTGAGCTGCCCTTGTTTATTGAGCAGTTGCTGGGCAAAGCCAATGTCCATCAACATTCGGCTACCTAACTGCCATTCGTCTGGTAGCACCACTACTTGGGTTGGGATGTCGTCCAGAGTTAGGGTTTCTACCTCTCCTAAGTTTTGATGTTGAGATTGGCTCATCATCACGATTGGCTTGCCGGCTAAAAGCTCAGGCAAAGGTAAAGCACTGTCGAACAAAGAGACGTTCTGTTGGTTTTCTGAAGAATAGCGCGAACGTGAGGAAATTGCGGCAATCAACTCGCTACCTTGCACTGACCAGCGACGCCCTTGTTCGTCTCTCACTCGCCCTTCGATTACAGGTAGTGTTGCACTGAGTCCGTTTTGTCTGAGGGTGAAGTAGAGCGATTCGGGCAGATAGTTTTGCCCTGCTGGTGGAATAATTAAGTTCTGAGCTTGTGCGCTAAGCTGCTCGGTAGACTCAGCATAACTGCGCTTGGCATTGAGGTTGATGGCTTGCACCGCAACAAACAAGGTCACAGCCAGCACAATACCGATCAGAATCGCGGCGGCTTGCAGTGGTGCCTGCCGATAGTGCGCCGCAAACAGATTCAGGGCGAGTCGAGTATGAGTGAATCTGGTGTTTGGTTGCTTAGCTTGCTTCATGATGTTGCTCATTTACATCGCTCTGATTTTGCGTCAGTCCGCTTTGCAAACGACCATCCTCCAAGCGCCCATCTTTTAAACGTAATTGGGTTTGCATGAACTCGGCACACTCAGGGCTGTGGGTCACCAAGAGCACAGCGGTATTGCCTTGGGTGGTGATTTCATTCAACAGTTTCATCACTTCTAAGCCCGCTTTTTGGTCAAGGTTGCCTGTGGGTTCATCGGCAAGCAGAAGTTTGGGTTTGTGGGCAAGTGCTCGTGCAATCGCGACGCGTTGTTGTTGACCGCCTGAAAGAGCAGAAATATGCCTGTCGAGAAGCTGGCTGATGCCTAACGTTTCGACCAGATAATCGCACCAGTCATTCCATTTCTGTTGATTCAAATTGAGAGGAAAGGCGATGTTTTTCTTTACGTTAAGAGGCGTTAAGAGGTTGAATTGCTGGAAGATAACACCGAGTTTTTGGTGTCGAAATTGGCTCCATTGTGGGTCTTTCCAAGCCGCTGTGTTATCGCCATCTAACCACAACTCACCTTCGGAAAGTGGCTCAAAGCCAGCGATGACATTGAGTAAGGTACTTTTGCCGCTGCCACTTGCGCCCGTCAGTGCGACACTCGCTCCTGAATTCAGGGTGAAGTCGACGCCTTCCAGCACACGATGGCTCTCTTTGCCATCGACAAAGCTTTTTCTGGCGTGTTTGAGTGTGACAAGTGGGCTTTCCATTTCCTCTCCCTGTATTCAAAAGGTGTCGTTTCTTTTGGCAATAGCTATTGCAGTTAGTCCTTTAGAAACTTTAGACAACAATCAGATAAAAACAGCGATTTACATCGATTTCTTAATAACTTGTACTGAAAAGAAGAGGGGATAGATTAAACGAGGAGGGTATATGACAGGCATTAAAAAAGCCCGAGTCAGACTCGAGCTTTCAAATACATTCAGCGTGGTCAGCTTACACGTAGTACGCTTCAACTTCGCCTTTAAGTTTGATTAGCATTGGGTTACCGAAACGGTCTTTTGCTTTAGGAGAAGCAATTTTTACCCAACCTTCACTGATGCAGTATTCTTCTACGTCAGTACGCTCTTGGCCGTTGATGCGAATACCGATTTGGTGCTCGAAGCATTCTTTGATGAAGAATGGGCTACGTGGGTTACCCGCTAGGCGATCTGGTAGAGCTGGTTTAGTTGTATCTGTCATGTTTGTGACCTAAATTCCGTAAAAAGTGCGCCATTGTAGTCAGTGCACTGTGTGTGTTCAAGATATGTTGAGAGACTTAATACTAAAGCCTTTTGAAATAATGCAAAGTTTCCCGCTTTCAAAGTGTGGAATAAAAACACGGTCTCGTTGCTCAAAGGTGTTTTGCTCTCGAAACTTCTCCTGCCACCCCTTATTTGGTTTTGAATCATGACTATACTCATTACTGGCAGTTCTAACCTTATTCATACAACTTAATGTCTCAGAGCATGCCACTAGTCGAGAAACGATTAACAAGGAAGGGTGAATGGAGACTGTTGAACAGGTTAATAAACGTCATTTATCGGATAGAGATACTACCTCTAGCACGTCTATTTTTCTTTGTATTCTAATCGTAGTGGCTGTAATCGCTCGGTTTTTTGTTGCGTTTAATTACGAAGTAAATTGGGACGAGTTTTATTACCTATCTTTTGTGCATCGGTTTATTAACGGCGAGGTGATTAATAGTTTCCAAACCTTTCACATTCACTTCTTTACTTGGCTGAGTGGTGTATCCGATAACGATGTTGACCAGATCATTGTGGCGAGAGTCGTTATGGTGTTCTTTCAATTACTCACGGGATTTTATCTATACAAGTTATGTCGATTGTACTGCAGCAAATCGGCGGCACTTTTTGCGGTGCTTGCCTATTTTTCTTTTGTTTATAATGTTCGTATGGGGGCCAGTTTTCGTACTGATCCTATCGCGACATGTATGATTATGGCGGCGCTGTATTATGTGTTTAGTACAACATTTTCTTGGCGTGTATCCATTCTTGCTGGTGTCCTTACGGCTGTCGCCTTGCTCGTCACTTTAAAGACCGCTCTGTATATCCCGACTTTTATAGGCATAGTTTTAACCTCGCTTTATTGGTCGCGAAATCGTAAGCGTTATTTTAGGCAAGTTCTCATGTATGGAGTCGCAATACTGGTTGCCTTTGCGATGCTATACAGTTGGCATTACTTCTCTATACATGGAGCGAGTTCGGTTGGTGATGCAGGAACGATGTTCGGTGCTGCGGATAAGACACTAAACCAGCGCGAGCTTTTTCCTCGATTGTTTTACTTTGTTCATTCAGTTTCGAAGAACTCATGGTATTGGTTAGCTCTTTTCATTGGTATTGGTACTGCTGTTTATGCGTGTTTTTCGCAAAAGCTATTAAGCCGTGAGTCATCGATTAAGTTTTTGTGCCTAAGTTTATTACTCTTCACTTTGTTCTTTTATCGCAACGCTTTCCCATACTATTACGCTTTTATGCTTGCTCCAGTGAGTGCTTTGTTTGCTGTGGCTTGGGTTGGTATCCAGAATTTCACTAACGCAAGAGTTGCACAATTTTTTAATTTTATTGTTCCTTGCTTGTTTGCGGTATCCATTGTGGTGAATGGTTTTGTTTTACCGATAAAAAGCAACTTGGCCTACCAGCGTCAGTTTCTTGATGAAGTACATAAAATCTTTCCTCAGCCTGTTGCTTATATTGATCGATGCTCCATGGTTCCGACTTTTTCAAAACAAGGTTTTTTCATGAGTACGTGGGGTTACGAAGATTATATTGCGAGAAACATCCCCGTTATTCGCAATGCTATAGAGCAAGACAATCCGGCTTTTGTACTGGTTAATTCGCACTATTTAGATGTGTTTGGCCCTGACAAAACCGATAAAGGGCTATTAAGGCAAGATATTCAAGCGTTAAGGCAGAACTACATTCATCATTGGTCGCACCTGTATGTTGCGGGAAAGACGTTTGAACTGACGCCCAACTCTCTTAGTCGGGAAGTTATGGTGAACATCGAGGGCGTATATACGCTTGAAGCTAGCAATAGTCTTATGATTAATGGCAAGGTTTGGTTGGCTGGTCAAGCTCAATACTTGGTGCGGGGTGTCTATGAATTAGCGTCGAAAGAGCCAGGTAAAGTCGTTCTGCGTTGGGGAGATAACCTGTACCGACCTCGCAATCTTGAAGAGAAGCAGAGGTTATTTACCGGCTTCTAATACGCACAGTAATGTTGATTCAGAACATGAGGAGCAAGCATGAAGTTAATTGTTCAAATTCCGTGCTTTAACGAAGCGGACAATATTGCTGATGTTATTCGCTCAATACCAAAGCGCGTTGATGGTATCGCTAAGATAGAGATTCTAATCATCGATGATGGTTCTACGGATGGTACTTCAGAAGTCGCACGCAAGTGTGGTGTTGAGCACATTATTACCAACCAGGGCAATAAGGGGCTTGCTTACTCATTTCGAAGAGGGATTGAAGAGTGCCTTCGTCTTCATGCCGATATCATTGTGAACACCGATGGCGATAATCAATATAATGGGGCCGATATTCCGCACTTGGTTAAGCCTATTATCGAGCACAAAGCAGAAATTGTTGTTGGTGACCGAGGAGGGTATAGCAATACACATTTCTCTGTATTTAAACGATGTTTACAAGTGTCGGGGAGCTTTATTATTGCCAAAGCGACGGGATTGGATGTTAAAGATGCAGTGAGTGGTTTTCGCGCAATATCGAGAAGTGCGGCACAACAACTTAATATCGTATCGGATTTTAGCTACACAATAGAAATGTTGATTCAAGCAAGTGCCAAAAGGATTGGTGTGGTTTCGGTGCCAATCCGAACTAATGAAAAAACGCGAGAGTCCCGTCTGTTTAAGAGCATTCCGCAGTTTCTAAAAATGTCGCTCTCTACTTTGGTCAGGGTTTATACCATGTACCGACCTCTGCAAGTGTTTTTGTTTATTGGCTCTGTGGCGATGATTTGCGGTGTGATTCCCATTATGCGATTCCTGTATTTCTTTTTAAATGGAGCGGGAGATGGCCATATTCAGTCATTGGTCTTGGGGTCAACGCTACTTATCTTGGGTTTCATCACTTTATTGATGGGGTTGGTGGCCGATCTAATAGGGTTCAATCGAAAACTGACCGAAAAAGTATTGCATCGAATTGAGGTGCTGGAAGAAAAGCTGGAACATCAGAAAAAGTCGCCCACTTATCAGTTTGAAACCAAGCGAAAACGATCTGGAGAGTAATAGCGAGTTACCTCGATACTTTAAAGAAGTGAGTTATTTGATACGGCTTGCTTAGGCCTAAATAGACTCGAGATAGCGAAGAACAACATATCTCCTAGAACCGTGACGATTCTGGAAATAAGGACGGCAACTAAGAGTGTATCTTCAATACTCGGCGAATCTAGGAGTGTGATTAAAACAGCCTCTCGGACACCCAACCCCGCAGGAGAGCCTGGGGTGGCAAACCCTATTAACCATGCGATGATGAAGTAACAAGATGTTTGTAAAAATGTCTCTAAAGTTGGAGTTAGATTGTCGTTTAGCGTAAAAAATATGAGTGAGAAAATGCCGCCCGACACCAAAAAAAAGCAGAGATAAAGCCCACAAGCTTTTAGGTAATTGCGACTGGCTATCAAGCTTAATATTGATCCGGTGATCACGATAAGTCCAGCGAATAAAGTCATCTCGTACCCCATTAAATTAGGGAAGTACTCATTCAGCAGAAAGACGCCAAACGAACCAGCCGCAATACCCATCAACCCTATTTCCCATAAGGTCGATTTCAGTAATACATTATTTTTAATTCCGTGTTGTACACCAATTACTTGTCGGCTAGCGAATTGGAAAATGTTTCCAGGTAGATACTTAGCAATTTGAGACGCGCCAAACATCCAAATGGCAGTTGATGCAGACAGAGTATATTCACTGTTCGCGACTAAAAGTCGCCACGCCATAGAAAGAATATAATTGCCAAAAGCGTAGAGACCTATACAAAAAATAAATACCAGATAGGAGTAAGAGGGAATATCCTGAATATTTAGTTGCTGCGAGTATGTAGAGAGCTTGATTAATACAAAGGCGATGGAAAAAATAGTAATGATTCGCCCAACCCAGCGTAATATGAATTTACTCTTATTATGTTTCATGATTCACACGCTGGCATAAAACCATGGTCCAAGGAATGGGAGAGCGTACTTCGAGAATCTCAAAGTGTTGATTGAGCAAAGTCAGAAAGGCATTCTTGGACCAGTGTTGGATATGTCCGGGAGTATTGCCCCAACTGTTTAAATATTTACCTCTTGCCATGTTTAACGCACACCACAACGGCTCTCTTGGCACACTAAAAATGTAATAGTCAGTATCGAGCTCTTGCAATGTTGCTAGTGCTTGCTCGGGATGCTCCAGGTGTTCCAAGACCTCACAACAAACAACAAGGTCAGCAGAATCAGTCTTTCTAGCAACGTCATACACACTTTTTTGTTCAAACAAAATGTCTTCCAAGTTGTGTGCTTGGGCATTGTCTCTTGCTAGTTGAATCACTTGTTGGGAGAAGTCACTCCCTTTCACACGGATCCCTTGTTGATGCCATTTAAGTGCCCAGACTCCTTCTCCGCAGCCGATCTCGTGTATCGACTTTGGTGTGACCATATCAACCAGTTGCGATAAATGATGATCGAAATTGCTCATCATTTTTCTGGCGATGGGGTTCTGAGTATTGTATTTGTCGTAATAGTTTCCGACAGGGATCCCCTGCTCTTCGATACCTTTAGATATTTTCATGGCGTACTCAAATAAATTATCTCAAATGGCCAGGAAGTTCTTCTATTGATGAACTATGTTCTTCAGCCAACCATCTGACTTACAAAGCGTTACGCTTCCCTCTAGTAGAGTGTAGGATAATTTATTGTTTTGTTTGCCTCGTTAGAAAAATTCTACAACCCCTTCAAATACTGCGCGTTGGCTGTTGGTTGAATCATGGCATTCAGCGTTTGGACGGTTTGTTCGCAGTGTTCTTCAAGTAGAGCTAAGAACACGTCAATCAACTCAGGTTTGCTTGCTGAGACTTTCGTTTCGGTCTGGATATCACGTAGATCGATCAACACATCGGTAAACAATTGCGGCAGATCTTGCAGCACTTGTAGGTTTAAGACGTTGTGCTCGCTATAAATCGAGTTGTGGCTGCCTTTTTGTTTTTGTACCACGTAAGGGTTGTCTTTTAAGTTGATGATAGACGTGCGTTTGTCGCAGCGTTTCAAACAACCTTTGTTGACCTTCACCTTGCGACACCCTTCGGTTTGCTGGAACAAACATTGACGGCTCGTGAGCAGAGTATTTGGATGGTAAATGCTGTAGAAGCTGCGCATGTTTTGCGGACGCTTAATGTGGCGCATCTGCTTCATGTTCAGCTCGTTAGAAATAAACGCGCCGCTTGCCGCGAACTCGTCTTGAAGGCATTTAAACGCGTATGAGTTCACCGTGTTCATTTGTGGGCCTGCCACCCAGCCTAAGCCGAGCTCTTTTGCGATCATGCCGATGCCTGAGTTGTTGGTGATCAACAATTCAGGTTGGATGGTTTCCAAAAATACGCGCGCGGCGTGGTAGTCTTCGCCAATCAAAATGGCAGGGAACCAAGGTTTGAGCATTGGGTTGGCTTGGAACAATTCAATCATCGCGCTCAGTTCACCAGACAATCCCATTGGCAACTGATAGTAAACATCAATGTCGCGGTATTCGCACAGCATGGCTTCTTGTGCTGACGAGATCAGAACCGATAATTTTGGCGCACCTTGGCGAGGGTCTGGTTGAGGTAACGCTGGCAGAGTTGGCACATCAATCGACCCTTTCAAGCTGCTGCCGGATACTTGTGTTGAAGTGACATCGAACGACTTAGTTTGCTCTGCCACTTTCTCAATGATCGCGGTTTTGTCGTCGTAGAGTTTCTTTTTCACCGCTTGCACATCATCAGCAGACTGGCATTGATAAACCTTCGAAAAATGCTTTACAGCGTGGTCGCGCGGGTTGTCGATGTACATCGCCTTGCCGAAATCACCTTGCAAAAATGCGTTGGAGAAATCGCGGTTGAATACCGTGTATAACTCGGTGGTGTCTTCAGCGAGTTCCAAACCCTCGCACAAGCGATCGATTTGCTGACGCCAATTATCGACCACGGTATAGACGTAGTGTGATTTCTTGATTCGTCCTTCCACTTTTAATGAATACACGCCAGCATCGGCAAGCGCTTTCAAGTCCCCAAAGGCGGAGTTGTCTTTCATATTGAGTGGGTAGTTGTTGCCCGTTTTGGTCGTTTCGTACTGTTCGCGACAAGGTTGGCTGCAGCGTCCACGGTTACCTGATGCACCATTGCGAGCGGAACTGATATAGCAAATTCCGGAGAATCCGATGCAGTATGAGCCGTGGACAAACACTTCCATCATTACGTTGTGCTCGCGACCAAATTGCGCCAGATGTTTTATTTCATCGATGTTAAGTTCGCGAGATAAGTTTACTCGGCTTGCGGTGAGCTGGTTGAGAAAGAGGATCTGGCCTTCGTTATGCGTGTTTAGTTGCGTTGAAGCGTGCACATCCAAATCGGGAAAGTGATGTTTGAGAATGTAGGCCAGACCGAGATCTTGCACGATCACGCCATCGATTTTGGTGGTGTTCAGTTGGCTGAGTAAGCGAACAATCGCTGGAATTTCACTTTCTAAAATCAGCACATTCAACGTTAGGAAAATCTTACAGCTGTGCTGATGGGCTAACGTTAACACGCCATTTAAGTTATCTAAGGTGAGGTTGGTCGCTCGGTTACGAGCATTGAAGCGGTCGAGCCCACAGTAAATTGCATCGGCGCCAGCGGCAATGGCGGCTTTGATGGAATCTAAATCACCACCGGGTGCTAATAACTCAAATTGATCGCGTGTCACTACTTTTCTCTTTCTTACTAAAATAGGCTGCAAATGTTACGTATTTCACGCTTTTGATGCTCGGCTAGTTAATGCTTTATTAATCTGAATCAATTAATCCGTGTTACACGGTCGACTCTTGAGTGGGTAGAGTGCAATTCGCGATAGTGGGATCTGACTTCTATAGTTTTCCTACACTTGGTTTTTCTATATCTAGTTTTCGACTCAGAGAGAGGAAGGGACGACAAATGAAAAAAGTAATCATCGGGTTGGTCGTGGCGTTGACGTCATTGAGTGCGTTGGCTGGTGAGGGTGTGGTAACCGTTGCGAGCACGCATTCAGCAAAAGATACGGCGGATAAATTTGTCGCTATCGCGCAAGAAAAAGGGTTGAACGTCTTTGCGCGCATTAACCATCAAGAGAATGCCACGAAAGTCGATATGACGTTGCGACCAACCGAAGTTATCGTGTTTGGAAACCCTAAAGTGGGCACGCCACTGATGATCTGTGCGCAGGAAGTGGCGCTCGATTTACCCCAAAAAGTGTTGGTGTATGAAGATGCTGAAGGCAAAACGTGGTTAGCTTACAACGATCCGATGTATTTAAAACAGCGCCATCATATTGAAGGCTGCGACGAGGTATTGAACAAAATCAGCGGCGTGCTGGGCAATTTAACCAACGCGGCGGCGAAGTAGGGCTGGTTATTGGCTTCGCTTTTTTTACTCCGAAAACGAAAAAGCCAACCTCACAAGGAGGTTGGCAAATCTTACCTAGATTGGGGGAGGTAAGATCAGGAGGTGGCGAGTACGCTGTGCACTTCTGACTTAATTGAGTCAGACTGCGTGCCGAAAATCGCTTGTAAACTGTCGCCAATCACTAACACATCTCGCGCGCCAAGTGCTTTTAGCTTAGCAACATCAACGTTAGCGATGTCTTTCACCGAGACACGTAGACGAGTGATACACGCATCGACTGACTTGATGTTGGCTTTGCCGCCCAATGCCGCTACTACATCCACCGCAATTTCATCAGGTTGTCCGGCAATCTTCACTTCTGCAATGTCGGTTTCGCGACCCGGCGTTTTTAGATCCAACTTCACAATTAGGAAGCGGAACAAGCCGTAGTACAGCGTCGCCCAGATTGGACCGATGATGATGAACATCCACGCGTTGGTCGACATTGGGTAGTAAAGGAAGAACTGAATCGCACCGTGCGCAAAGTCCGTACTGTGTTTAATTTCCAAAAATGCAGTGATCGCAAACGCAATACCAGTTAGGAAAATATGGATTACGTACAGCACTGGCGCGACGAATAGGAAGGTAAATTCGATTGGCTCTGTGATACCAGTTAACCAAGAGGTCAACGCCGCAGACATCATCAAACCGCCGACGATTTTCTTACGCTCAGGAGACGCGCAGTGGTAAATCGCCAGTGCCGCTGCTGGGAGCGCCCACATGGAGTACATAAAGCCACCAGACAGATAACCTGCGGTTTTATCACCAGCGAAGAAGCGTGTTAGCTCACCGGTAAACTCTTTACCGGTTTCTGGGTCGATGTAGCTGCCGACTTCAAAGAAGAACGGCGCATTCCAGATGTGGTGCAAACCAACTGGGAGTAAAGAACGTTCGCCCGCGCCGTAAACCGCCCACGCGAGTACCGGGTTTTGGTACGCTGCCCAATGAGAGAATGCATCAAGAAGTTGTCCGACAGGTGGCCATGCAAACGCGAGAATCGCACCCACGACGATCGCCGATAAACCGGTGACAATGGGCACAAATCGCTTACCCGCGAAGAAGCCCAAATATTCCGGCAGTTTGATATTGTAGAAGCGGTTGTACATGATTGCCGCGACCGCACCAATAAAGATGCCGCCAAACACCCCGGTTTGCAGCGTCTCAACGCCCATGATGGTGGCGTCAGTTTCTAGGCCGCGCAGACCAGTCACGATACCGAGCGATGCGTTCATAATAATTAGGCCAACTAAGCCAGCGAGCGCAGCGGCACCGTCATTGCCTTTTGATAATCCGAGCGCTACACCGACCGCAAACATCAACTGCATGTTGCCGAACACGCCTTCACCGGCGGCGAGCATCACTTTGTTGACCGCGTCTGGAATAAACGCAAAGCCCGCGTTACCAATACCCAGCATCAAGCCGGCCACCGGTAACACCGCCACAGGCAGCATCAACGACCGCCCTATTTTTTGTAGTTGTCCAAATATACTTGCAAACATGGTTTCCTCCTGACGAATGCCAGTGTTGTAGGACCTGATTCCTTCAGGTCATGTTGTTTCACGTTAGGTCAGGATGATCATAGCGAGCAAGGCGGCGCCTAAGGTTACAAAAGGCAATCAGTTTGTAAGTGGCCGCTTACAAATCTCTTACACCGAGAAGTGAAAATTGCAATCGGCTCGATTGTGAATGTGCGTTTAAGAATGCATCATATTGGCCAGCGCTAAACTCAGGACGGACACAGGGAAAGTAGGATGGAAAACAAGCAGATACTGGTCGTCGATGACAACCTAGACCTTCGCGAAGCGTTGTCAGATTACCTTGGCCGCGCTGGGTTTGAAGTGCTTTGCGCGGAAAACGGCGGCGTGATGTGGCAACTGCTCAACGATCACCATCCCGATTTGATCATCCTCGATATTATGATGCCCGGTGAAGACGGCTTTACCCTGTGCCAGAAACTGCGCAAAAACTCCGATGTTCCTATCATCATGCTGACCGCCGTCACTGAAGAAGCTGACCGAGTCGCAGGGCTAGAAATGGGCGCTGACGACTACATCACCAAATCATTCAGTCCGCGTGAACTGCTCGCGCGCATCAAAACCATTCTGAGACGCAGCCAATCGACCGCCAATAGCAAACTGACGCGTAAAGTGCGTTTTGACGATTGGTTGTTAGATACCGTAACCCGGCAACTGACCCACGTTGCTAGCCGCGAGGTTAAGCAACTTAGTGGCGCGGATTTGTCGCTGCTCGGTTTGTTCGTCAACCACGCGCAATCAATATTGTCTCGCGATGACATTGCGCGCGAGATCTGGGGACGCGATGCCGACCCGTTTGAACGCGGCATTGACGTGCAGATCAGCCGCTTGCGTCATCACCTTGAAGATAAAGACCGTTCGCTGATCTTAACGGTGCGCAACAAAGGCTACATGCTGACCACGGATGTACATTATGAGAATTAAACGCTGGACGGGATCACTGGTCGTTCGTACCAGTGTGTTCCTGTTGCTGGTGATCATTTTGGCGCAGGTATTATCCGGAATTATCTGGTATCAACACGCCAGCGAACGCGATAAAGAAGGCCTGACCACCACGGTCAAAAGCTTAGCACTGAGCGCTTCTTCCACCATCGCTTTCTTTCAAACCCTCCCTTCTGAATATCGCCACTTGGTGCTCAATCAACTACGCAATATGGGCGGCACGCGCTTTTTCGTCTCACTCAACAACCACCAGATTGACGTCGATCCGCTGCCAGAAAGCGAACGCAAAACGTTGGTCATCAACCAAGTTCGCGAGGTATTAGAAAGCGAGTTGAGCGGCATTCCTAATATCGAGGTGGAGTTCACCCAGCGCGACAAACTCAAAGTGTTCAACAACGAGCTACCTATCGATGAACTGCCACTATTGTGGGCGCATTATTCGCTTTCGTTTGGTGACCTCAACCCACCCATTCTGGTGATGCAGGTCGAAGTCGCGCAGAACGAATGGTTTTATCTCGCGGCGGTCTTACCCGCGCCTTACATCAACCTAGAGACTAACTATTTTGAGCTGCGCCAATGGTTGACACTATTGCTGTCCGCACTAATGCTGTTGCTGTGTACCTGGTTTATCGTTCGCAAAGAAATTCAACCCATTCGAGAGCTGGCAAAAGCCGCAACCCTGATGTCGAGCCGATTAGACGTGCCCGAAGTCTCTGAGCGCGGCAGTAACGAACTGAAAGCGGCGGTACGTGCGTTTAATAAAATGAATCGACGCATCGACAGCCACATTAAAGACCGCGAGATGCTGTTCAGCGCCATCTCCCACGATCTGAAAACGCCGATAGCCTGCCTAAAACTGCGGGCGGAAATGCTGGATGACGACGCCGACCGAGAACGCTTTATCCGCCTGAGTAACGACCTAGATTTGATGGTCAAAGGCGCATTGCAATGCATTAAAGAGACCGATATCCACGAGGAAATCGAGCCGATCAATTTCACCCAACTGATTCAGCACATTTCCGCCAATATCGCCGATGCGCCGGACACGATTCGCATCCACGGTGAAATCCGCACCCACTTTGCCGGCAAACCGTTAGCGATTAAGCGCTGCATTCAGAATCTGGTCGATAACGCGCTCAAATACGGCCATCAAGCGGACATTACGCTGAGTGAAAGCCCAGAGTTCATCCAGATTGAAATTGAAGATCACGGTGACGGCGTTGACGATTTATTACTTGAAAAGCTCTGCCAGCCATACTTCCGCGCTAGCAACGATAAAGAAGGCAGTGGGCTGGGGTTAACCATTTCACAGAGTATTGCAAAGGCTCATGGCGGCAACTTGTTGCTGAGCCATTCTCAGTTTGGCGGCCTCTGCGCTACACTGACTTTCCCGAGAGACTGACTATGAACAAACTGGCATTCTTGTTCCCACTGTTGCTCGCCCCTTGCGTCGCTCACGCTGAGTCGCCACAAGGGGTAGAGTTTTTACATTGGTGGACTTCTGACGGCGAGCAGCAAGCGCTGCAAACACTTAAAGCTCAGCTAAAACGGCACGATATTGAGCTGCTGCAAAGCCCGGTGTTAGGCGGTGGTGGTGACAGCGCGATGACGGTACTACAAGCTCGCGCGCTGGCGGGCAATCCACCGAGCTTCGCGCAAATCGAAGGGCCAAGTATTAAAGCGTGGGATGCCATCGGTATTTTGCACAACGTCAACGCGGTAGCGGATGAGCAGCGCTGGGACGAGGTGCTCTACCCGCTGTCTATCGAAATCAATAAAACACAAAACGGCTATATCGCCCTGCCACTTACGCTGCACCGTTTGAACTGGCTGTGGGTCAACCACAAGCTGCTTAAACAACTGAATCTGTCCGCGCCGAAAAACTGGCAAGAGATGTTCGCTGCCATGGAGCTTGCTCAGCAAAATGGCATCGTGCCGATCGCGGTCGGTGAGCAGCCGTGGCAAGTCGCCCAACTTTTCGAGAACTTAGTGATCTCCACTGGCGGCGTTGAGTTCTACACCAATGCAATGGTTAAACTTGAGCGAGACAGCATCGACAGCGATACACTGCGCCAAGCGCTGACGCAATTTCGCCGCCTGAGTTTGTTGATAGACAACCAATTGCCCGACAGTAAGTGGGATACGGCGACCCAAGCGTTAGCCGACGGTCAGGCGCTGTTTCAAATCGGCGGTGATTGGATTTTGGGTGAGTTGCTCGCCAATCAAGTCTCGGTTCCTCAAGAGGTCGGCTGTTACCCAACGCCGGACAGCGATGGTGTATTCCTCTACAACATGGACAGCTTGGTATTTATGTCGAGCAAGTCGTTTTCTGCCGAGGCGGCTCAGCAAACCGCAAGCGCGCTGGCAGACGTCGAGTTTCAAGCTAAGTTCAATAAGGTAAAAGGCTCGATTCCGGTACGCACCGATATTGACATCAGCGATTTCAATCCGTGTCAGGTCCAGTCATATCAAGACTTTCACTACGGCGTTAAACACAACCTCGCTGTGCCGAGTATGATTGATTCGATGGCGGTCAATCCGGTTGCCCAGCAAGCGATAAACTCGGAAATCTTCCGTTTTTACCGCAATCCCAAGATGGAACCCGACGAGCTGATAAAACGCGTTATTGCTATTTCGCAAAGCGGTTAATGGCAATGAATTTGTGCCGAGTGGAATAAAAAAGCCCCAATGATTGGGGCTTGAATGAAGCGAAGTATGCCGTTTAAAAATAGTGGAAGATCGGCGGTTCATGCATCAAGAAGTTTTGATGGGAGATGTTCCACGCATACGCGCCCGCTAAGGTAAACACAACGTAATCACCAATATCGACGTGGGCGACGTGTTGATTGCGTGCCAGCACATCTTTGGGCGTACAAAGCTGGCCGACAAAGGTCGCTTGTGCATGCTGAATTGGGTGAGAAATCTCATGGTGTTGCTCGCTTTTCAGGATGACGAATGGATGATCATGGCTCTGCGCTGCTGGCGTGCGGAAATGGTGAGTCCCCCCGCATGCGATGACAAAGTTTTCGCCAAGATTTTGCTTAATATCCAGCACTTCCATCACGTAATAACCACATGCTGCCGTGATGAAACGTCCGCATTCAAAACGCAGTGTCCAGTCTTGCACTTGCTCTTTGGCGATGAGGAATTCCAACTTGTCGCAAAACTCCATCCACGGAAAGTGTTGCTCAGGGTTTTGGTAGTTAATCCCCATGCCTCCACCCAAGTTGATCATCAGCTCACCGAGTTCAAACTCTTGTTGCCACGCCTTCACGACTTGGAAATAGCGCTGCATTAACGCTAAGTGACGTTCAACATCAAGCTGATGCGACATCAAGTGAAAATGGAAACCTTTCAGTGACACTTGCGGGAAATCGCGCAGCAACATTAAAGCATTACTCAGTTCGGACTCGTCCAAACCAAAAGGAGTCGGCTTGCCGCCCATCGCCAACTTGCTGAGCGTGATGTCGCCAATATCAATGTTCATACGCAAAAAGATCGAAGCAGGGCGGTTGAGGCGCTCGGTTAGCGCACCAATGCGTTGCAGCTCGGTGAGGCTTTCGACATGAATTGCATCAACATCAAGATCAATCGCTTGTTGCAATTCACTTGGCATTTTTCCTGGGCCACCGAAGATCAATGGCTTATCGAGTTGCTGCTGGTGGAGGTGTGCCAACTCCCCGCCAGATGCCGCTTCAAAACCATCGACATACGGCGCGAGCGTTTTGAGAATCGGGCCCGATGGATTGGCTTTGGCTGCGTAAAATAGCTCGACATTTTTCGGCAAAACGTGACGCAGTTGTTTGATGTGTTCTTCTAAGGCGTTTAGGTCATACACGTACGCGCACAAGGGTTGATTTTGCTGCTGTGCGAGCGTGTGAACTTGCTGGCTAACGCGTGTCGGTAGGGAGAGTGAATTAGACATGTTGCGCTCCTTTTTCGTGTTGCTGCCAAGGCGCGGCGACTTGGGTATAGCCCGACTCCTTATCGGCTTTTTGCATCAAACGCGTGGTGAAATTATTTTTGCTTGGGAAGTGACCGCCATTCAGCAACGCTTCTAGTTCCGGCTGTTTTCCATTCACTGATTGCCAACGCACAATGGCACTTTGCACCGCATTCCACAGCGTTTGCTCTAGTGGCTCATCACCTTCTGCGATGAAGAAAATCGCTTCGCTGATGTTGTTGATAAAGGTGCAGTATCCGATGCGATTCCAGCCTTGTTCGCGACTGTAGTAAACCGATTGTCGCGCGCGTTCAGACAAATCAGTTAATGTTTCTGCTGGCCAGAACTCCGGCAGTAATTTAGTGCCTTCCAAATCACGAATCCAAACACAACACGGCATCTCTTGCTCAAAGCCAATCAAGGTGTTTTGCAAATGCGGCTCAAACGCCACCCCGTGTTTGAAGTAGTAATTAAACACGCCCGGAATTAGGCAATGCAAATAGCGTTCAAACCACAGTGTCGCGATATCGGAATAGCGAATTTGCGTAGTACGCGCTTTGTTTTTAAGGCGTTGAGCAATGCAACTGTCGCCGTTTTTGTCGTAAGCAAACAGAGCGCCAGTGAGGGTTGGTTTTAAGATGTCGACTTCGCTCAGCGAGAAATTTTCGCGATACAAAATCCCAAACGATTCGCGCGCTTTGGTGTTGTCGTCCCAATTACGCTCAGCGACACTTTCAAGATTCAACGTAGTGGCGTAAGGCTCCGTCATCACTTTAAATACGGGGTTGTGCAGCTGTTCGTTTTCTCGAATTGGTTTGAGAATCGACGTGAGCTGCACGGCGCTGTCGAGTTCGTACCACGCGTTTTTGCGCACGCAATTGGTTAATCGTACGTTGATGGAGAATTTCGCAAACCAATCCATGTCTGGGTGGTAGAGGGTACGAACTGAAGAGGTCGGCTGCATCTTTTCACCACCTAAACCCAGTGGCGTGATCTTGCCTTGTTCAATGGCACGCTTCACGCTTGGGTTGCTCAAAATGGTGTAGCTTTCCCAAGGATGACAAGGGTAGAGGGTCTTCCCATTGCTGGTGGCGTGTTGTGGCGCGAGCTGTTGTAGCATGCGTTGCGCAGGGTTAGCGTCTCCGTCGGAACTCAGCACATCAAGTAAGGACGTATCCACTTCAAACCAGTACAGCGGGACTTGCGCGCCGACTTCTGGAGAAAACGCCAAGAGATCATCCATGGTGACGCCCGAACGACTTTTCGGGGTCGGATGGAAAGTATGCCCCCAAATCAGAGATTGTTCCGAAGCGATAAATTCGTTGTGATGCGATTTGGGCGCGACGTTGAGAAACTGCTCGGTAACCAGCACGCTATTTTCCAGTTGTTCGATCAGCTCATGGTTGAACGGGATCGCCAACACCTGCTTGAGATAGTTAAGCAAAAGCGTAAGAGTTTGCGTGGCATCCAATTTCGCCCAACCAGATCCCGGCATTTTCGCCCACGGCAGTTCTGCCAATTTGATTTTGCCCAGTTTGCTCGCGTAGTGAATCGGCAAAACCAGCACGCCATTTTGTTGAGACAGATGAACGGCTACCCGTAGCTTGGCGGAATAGTTGCGTTTTAACGTTTGGGGTAGCGATGTTGATTGGTAGTGCCATTCTACTTGTTGATTCGGCAGTGCAAATTCTCGTAAGTAACAATTAAGAACACCCATTATCGTGTTGAGTTGGGCTTTCTCGCGATTGAGCTGCACATCATGCGCGCGCAACTCGCTAGTCTGAGAGGATTGAGTTTGTAACATGTTGATTTCCAAATTTTGAATGGAGAACCAGCGCGATCAAGGTGATTACGCTGACTATCGCAGAAAGTAGGAAAGGAACCTCAAGTAGCCCCAAGCTAGAAATGAAAGAAGCGCAAAATCCCGCCGCCACGCCACCCCATTTGGACATGGCATCAAAGCGAGAAAATACTTTGCCACTGAGTTTGCGATCCAGATTGCTCGCAAGATGCTGATGCAATCCGTGATAGCAACACACCATCGCGATGCCGAAGATAATTCTCGCAGCAATGAGTGCGGTTTCGGACGCAATCAAATGCAAGGCAGAGCTCACGGCAAGCAATGCAAACCCAAGCCACAACGTGCGCAGCGGTTGATGGCGATTCAACCCATCTGACAACACGTGGATTTTGCCTGCCAGCAACAGGTAGAAGCCATGCGGCAGTGCGTACAAAAAACCGATCCATGCGTGGTTAGTGATGCCATATTGCTGCACAAACGGCGAGAAATAAGGAAAGGTCACCACCATAGAAAATGCAAACCCGAACTGAGCAAAGAAGATCCAACGAATGGCATGCATTGCGTTTTTCTGTGCAACCGGTTTTTCTTGCTGGGATTCTGAATTTGGCTTTTCGAGGTTTTGGTCGGCGGGTTTGTCCGCTGGCAGTGTTAGCGTGATGCCCATAGCAATCAAAGGTAAAACGCATAACCACAGGTACGCGTTGAGTGGGTCGGTCTCTGACAAGCTCCAGCCGAGCCCTATGGGCGCAACGATCAGCGCCAAGCGAGCAGATAGTTGGGTTTTATTGAGTGACTTGCCGAGTGTTTTGGCTTCTTTAATTTGACTAGATAAGTAGCTGTTCGAGGCGGCCATGGTGCCGCCAAAGGTTCCTTGAACAATAAGACCAAACACAAACATGGCGAGGTTGTCTGCCAAGCCGCACAGCGCAAACCCTGCTGCAAGGCCAAGTTGCGCACGCAAGAGTGAGCGGCGGCGACCGTAGCGATCTGCAAAGTTGCCCCAAAATCGCGCCGCCAACGCAGTACAAAACGTGGGTAGGATAAACAATACCCCTGCCCAGTCCGCATCAATGCTTGCGCCTAACGTTGGCAACACGACGGGTAGAAATAGCGGCATACCTAACGCGGCAAACGCAGCGATAAAGTGGCACAACAACACACTGTAGATGAGTTTGGTCATAATCGTTTAACGTACGCTTTTTTTGATGGCTTCTAAGTAGGCGCGTTGCGCTTCTTCGTTAGAAAGCAGCAAGAAGTTCGGAGCTGACAAACCATAGAACTTATTGATGTCACTCGCGCCGGAGGCCTCTTTCGAGAGCAAACTGCCAGAGCTCAACAAGTACTTGGCGTACAAATCAGGCGCCTCTTGCAGTAACTCGCGTGCCAGTTTTGTTTCTAACCCTTCGCCTTCCAATCGGTTGAGTTGCTCTGCAATGCTTTTGGCCACGATGGCGTAAAGCGATGCTGAAGAGGCAATGCCCTTCGCTGCCATGGCTTCTACAATTGCTGCGATATCCAATTGTAATGTGATGGTGGTAAACATCTGACCGAGCGCCAATTCATTGTCGACTTTGATGCGTTGGTCGAGCAGTTCATCGCAATCCACTGGAATTGTTCCTGCGCCCTGTTTTTGGGCGGCATGCTCTGTTGCAAAGTGGAAGCGCTCTGGCCAAATTCGCGCTGCGTCGTTGTCTTTCATCGCGAGCGTCATTTTGCCCTGTTGATCAAATGCAACGATGGCGTTTTGTTGGTTGGACTCCAATGCGATGCCATAACGAAGCCACAAGGTGAGGTGCACTTGGCATAATAGGTCGACGTAATCTTGGAACCAAGCCAGCGTATCTTGTTGATAGTACTGCTCCGCCAAATGTTCTAAAAACAAGCGACCGTCAGGCATTGGGCTAGCCAGTGCGGCAACCGGAACTAACGCTTTATCTTCGCAATGAGTAAGTGGGTACTCACGTACGATGTACGCGAAGGTTTTATCCTCGCCGACGTGCCCACCGTGCTTTTCGTTGCAATGGAACAAGCGAGTGTTTAAGTCTGCGTCCGTTTGTTCAAGGTGGCTGAGTAGACGTTCAAACCAGTGGCCGTCATACAGTGTTGAAGGCTTGATTAAGCGAATATTTTTCGTGCCTAGCGATCGCATGATCAGCGGAACTTTGATGTGAATGTGCGGCGCGTCGTTGACTACCACAGTACGAACGGAAAGCGTTGGCGTCACGTCTAGGTACGTAAACGGCGCTTCTATCATGCCTTCGGGTAAGGCTTCTAAAGAGCGAAGGGTGAGCGGATGCGCAGGGAACAGTACGTGGCTCAGTGCAAAATCAGCAGGAAGCCCCACTTGCTCCATTGTCGGCCAGCAATCTGGTTGTTCGCTGGTTAATGTCACCAGTGATTTTTCAATCGCAATCCAATGCAGAGCAAAGCTTTGTGCGAACTCGGGCGCGTACTCAGCAAGGTCTTCATCGCTCAGACCAAACTTCGCCCGCGCAGTTGGATAGTACGGGTGGTCGAGGTAAGAAGCAATCTGGTCGGCAAGCAGTAGCTTTTTATGCCAAGAACCAAGCTCGGATATTGGTTGAGAAATGTGGTCTGCGTGATGATGAAACGCTTGGTCACACAGCGCTTTGTGTTTCTCTGCACATTCCAGTTCTTGAAGATACCCCGCCAACAATTCGTGAGAGCTCTCATGCGCCAGTGTCGTTAGTAGCGCAATCCACTCTTGATAATGCTGCTGATGCTCGACTTGACCATTTTTCTCCACCCACCAACCTAGCGGCGCTTCGCCATTGGCTTGGCCGTAACACCAATGCTGCATGTAATACGTTGGCACAACAGGTAAATAGAGCGTGAAATCCGGATTATCAAAGGTTAGCCAGACTTGCTCGCCTTGAGGAACAATTACCCCTTTTGGTGCGGCGTTACTGAACTTGGCGTTCGATAAAATGCCAAACATGTCTTCGCGCAAGCAAGTATCGATCAATCGTTGGGTTAGATATAAAGCGTTGTGATTCATGCTGCCACCTCGCGAGTCGGAGCTAGATTGAAATTGCTAAGCGTGTTCTGCAGCGCTTGGTCGAGGTTTCGCCCCGAAGGCGAGACAATCGAAATTCGGGCGAGATAATCCTTATTGGAATAACTCTGTTGGAAGTGTTCTCCAGCGGTTTTTAGTACCTGTTGCTGGGTGATGATATCGCCATCGTGTTGGATGAACGACGTCGAACCTCCGTCAATCACACCACTGTGTTCCGCAACTACGTAGTGCACGTGCGCTGACCCGTGAATTTGGTAATCGCCGTCCAATCTTCGACCCAGATGCAGACCCAAAATCGTGCTAAACCAGCCGAAGTGAGCAAGATTGTTGAGCAAGAATTCGCGGCCATCCCCAATGCTGCGATAGTTGATTTCCACCAGAACTGGGCCGTTTTCAGTGATAATAAATTCGCTGTGGCAAACACCAAAACCAACGCCAAACGCTTTCAGTTGAGCCAGGCAAGCTTCTCGGTGAGCAATGCCGTTTGGTCCGTCCCAGTCTGCGGCCGTTTCGATAAAGTAAGGCGGCTCAGAGAGCGACACATCAAAACCGCCCACGGCGATAAGGCGCTCACCATCTCCTAAAGTTTCTAGCGTAACCAACGGCCCTTGAAGAAACTGCTCCACCAGAATGGCGGCGTTTGGGTGTTTTTGCCAAAACGCATCGCAGTAAGCATCGAGCTCGCTTTGGGAGTCGCAGCGCTGCACATCTAAACTTGCCACGCCTTCTTTGGGTTTTGCCACGACAGGAAAGGCCATGCCTAATGCCACATTCGAATGGCGGTGCAGCAAACAGCTTTGTGTGTTGGGTAGGGCTTTTTCATTTAACACTTGTCGAGTTAAGTGTTTGTTTTTGGCTTTTAACGTGACAGACCAATCTTTGGATGGGAGGCCAAAAAATTGCGCGCAGATGGCGGTGGAAGTTTGTAAGTGATCACTATTGCTGAAAATAGCGTCTGGCTTTAATTCATGCTCCGTGATGGTTTCGATGAGTTCTAATGGGTTGAAGACATCACATTCTAGAATGGTATCCGGATTAAAGTGACTATCACGACTCGCCAGCTCTAAATGGCTGATCTTGTGGTCGGTGATAAGAACGACGTGAAGGTCCATCGCTTTAGCTGCAGGCACAAAGCCGTGAGTGACTGCATCGTTAACGACATGACTTACGATAATCATCGTAGATTTCATGAGCTTTCCTAATTTTCTAACATTTTCTTCTAACGTTGATAAAGTCGCTCACGGTCGTCTTCCAATGTGCCTCTCCCGAGACGGAGGGCAGAAGTTTTAGTGTTTATTGTTATTATGTTTGGTTTTTTTTGTTGTTAGTTGTGTTTTTAGGGTAAATAAATATAGAGCATAAAATTAATATTGCAAATAGAAATAATATTTGTTCTTATTTCCATCCGTTGGCTTTATAACAACTAAACGGAATTATGGAATGAATAAATTATTGACCCTGACCCCCTTGGCGGTCGCGATTGGTTCTTCACTAGTAGCACCAAGCGCAGTGGCTTCAGAAGAGACGAACTCAACCTCATCAGCAACTGAAACGATTCAAGTCTTCGGGCATCAGTACGAAGGTTATGCTGAACACATGCCTCAATCAGGCACCAAAACCGATGTGGAATGGCTTGATGTGCCACAAGCGGTATCCGTAGTAACGAAAACAGAAATGCAAGACCGAGGCGCGGTGCGTTTAGTGGATGCGCTAGATGGGGTAGCCGGGGTCAATAACACCTTGGGCGAAGGCAGCCGTGACCAGTTCATGATTCGCGGTTTTGATTCACTCAACGATATGTACCGTGATGGCTTGCGAGATGACGGTACGTTGCAGTCTTACCGCAGCTTAGCGAATGTTGAACGCGTTGAAATTGTGAAAGGCCCTGCGGGCGCTTTGTATGGCCGTGGCTCGGCTGGGGGCATCATCAACTTGGTGACGAAACGCGCTAACGGTGAGAATTTTACTCACGTAAACGGCAGTGTAGGTAGCAACAACCAGTATGTCGGTCAGGTCGACAGCTCAATGGCGTTTACAGATAAGGTCAACGGGCGTATTAACTTGGAATACCGTCAAGCCGACTCGTACGTTGATCATGTTGATTCAAACGATTTCTTCATTGCACCGACCATTCGTGTGTTACCAGCGGATGGTCACACCATTGATATTGACGTGGAATACGCCCATCAAGAACTAGTGCCATATCGTGGTGTGCCATCAAAGAATGGCAAGCCAGTTGATTTGCCAGTAAGCACTTACTTTGGCGGCACAAACGACTATCAGGAGTCAGACAGTCTCCGTATTGCGGTGGATTACGAATGGCGTCTGAATGATCAATGGGTATGGAACAACCGAGCGGCGTTCAACCATATCGAACTTGAGCAAAAAGGCACGCGTCAGGGCAAAGTGACGGGTAATGAAGTGTCTCAAACCGTTAACAACTTTGGTTACGATCCACGTACTACGACCACTTTACAATCTGAGTTGGTTTGGGAAACCAGGGACAATCAATTGATGGTGGGTGCAGATTTCAACCAGATCGATATCGACCTAACGTTGGCAAGTGACAAAACGCTTCCTGCGCAAAATATCTACGACCCAGTCGTTGGTCCAACGCCTGATCCGGGCTTTAAGCCATTTCGTGACAATACCACCACCACGACAGGTTTGTATGTGCAAGACGTCTATACGTGGGGTGACCTTTCTTTGATCGGTAACGTGCGTTACGACTCGATGGAGCTAGAACAACAAAAAGCGGGCTCAGATAAGGAAAAATTGGATGATGACAAAGTCAGCTACCGTGCTGGTTTGGTATACCGCATCAATTCCGACACATCCGTATACGCCAGTTTAGCGCGCTCTTGGCAGTTACCGTACGCTGGTATCTACATCAATCCAAAATTGGCGGAATTCTTCCACACCGACTTAAAAGAGGTGGGTGCGAAAGCGTACCTTTTGGATAACGCATTAATGTTGAATGCGGCACTGTTCCAGATCGACCAAGAGCAGCCACAAACCAACGTAGACGGCGATGTCATCGACAAAATTGAAGTACGTCACCAAGGCATTGAGCTAGAAGCTCGCGGACAAATCACCAAACAGTGGGATATCTCTGTTGGTTACAGCTACTTGGACGCAGAAGACAAAGCCACAGGCAAAAAGCCGAACGATGTGTCAGATCACTTGTTCTCCCTTTGGAGCACTTACCAATTGGATGACAACTGGCGTTTAGGCGGTGGTGTGAAATACGTGGGCGACCGTTATGCAGGTAACGACGAAGCCGTCGCACTTGGCGATTACACCACGGTGGATTTGATGGCGGCGTACACCACTGGTCGTCACAAGATCCAAGCGAACGCTTACAACATTTTGGATGAGAAATACATTCTTGGCGCAACAAACGGCACGTCTGGCTTAAACCAGATTGGCTACGGCGCACCTGCCGAGTTCATGCTCAGCTACGGATATCAGTTCTAGGCTTTTTGTGCGTAGTTAGCGCCTGTTAGCCAATTTTTACCTCATATTGAGGATGTTTAGCCCCGAGAGCCTACGGGATGTATTCTGCCCGAGGCTCAATTTCTCGCAAAGGAGATCTTAATGTCTTACCAGAATTTGGATGGTAAAGTGCGTGTACGTGCTGGTTTGTCTACCACTTACAGTGTGCTTGCGATTGCAATCGCTTCTGCCACCTCCATGAGCGCGGTTGCCGCTCCTGCTAAAAAAGAACAAACTACCGCGATGGAAACCGTCGTTGTCACTGGTAGCGTGATTGGTAACTCTGAAATTGAAGATGTCAAAGAGTACCCAGGTGCTCGTACCGTCATTACCCGCGATCAAATCGAGAAAACCGCCGCAGGCTCGATTGATAACGCGCTACAGCGCGTGCCGGGTATTAAAGTTCAGGATGAAAGCGGAACGGGCGTATTGCCTAACATTTCTGTACGTGGTTTGAAAGCAAGCCGTAGTGGTCATGCTCAGTTCTTGATGGATGGTGTACCGCTAACACTTGCGCCATATGGTCACACTGGTCAGTCTATCTTCCCAGCAACACTGTCGATGCTTGATCGTATTGACATTGTACGCGGTGGTGCCGCAGTACAGTACGGCCCAAACAACGTCGGTGGTGTGATCAACTTAGTGACCAAACCGATTCCACACACGTGGCAAACTGAAATCAGTAACCGTCTTACCGTGTTTGATGGCGGTGATGCGCCACTGAATGATTTTTACCTGCGCACGGGCGGCTGGTTAAGCGACACGTTTGCACTGCAGTTGGAAGGTAACTTCCTAAAAGGTGAAAGCTTCCGTGAACATTCCGATACGGACGTGAAGAACTTTCAAGCTAAAGCACAGTGGCTATTGAGTGACACTCAAGAGATTCAAGCATTCCTGCAACGTTACGATGCTGAAACGCAAATGCCGGGCGCACTTTCGCCACAAGATTACGAGCAAGATCGTCACCAATCGAAACGTCCTTACGATGATTATGAAGGTAAGTCGACGCGCTGGAGTGTTAAGTACATCCACGATTTGCCATTTGCCAACAGTGCCGAGCTAGAAGTGCTAACGTTTGGCCATAAGTCAGAGCGTCTTTTCAAGTGGGGCTTTAACAGCGCGGGTGGCCATTGGGCGGATCCGGCTCTGCCTTCTACAAAAGTAAGTACTTCACCACGAGAGTTCCGTGTTTATGGTATCGAACCTAAGCTTGCTGTTTTTGTTGATGGAGGTGCCATTACGCAAAACTGGATTATAGGGACTCGTTACATTAATGAAGACATTCAATATAAAGTGACACAAACACCAGTGTCAGGCGGAGCCACAAATGTACCGCGAAACTGGCACCTTGATACCGATGCGTACGCAGGATATGTGAGCAACGAAGTCGGGTTGTTTAATGGTGCGTTAAAAGTCACGCCCGGACTTCGTTATGAATTTGTTGATATGTCCTATAAAGATTTGGGCAGCGGGCAAGAATCTGGAAACAAGGTGACTGAATTATTGCCTGGTGTGACGATCGCATATAACTGGAATGAACAATGGCTGAGCTATGCCAATGCGCAGAAATCTCTTCGCGTTCCTCAGCTTGTTAATGTTCGAGGGGTCGGTAAGGAAAGCAGTGAGTTGGCTTGGAACTACGAACTTGGCGTTCGGTATGTTCAAGATTCAACAAGCTTCAATGCAGCTTTGTATCGCATTGACTTTAAGGATCAGTTGCAGTGGCGGAGTGCGACAAATACGTCTGAAAATATAGGTAGAACCCTTCACCAAGGTTTAGAGCTTTCTGCTCGTTACGTGCCTGAAGCACTACCTGCACTGAGTTTAGGCGCAAGCTATAACTATCTAGACGCTACGCTTGAAGAAGAAGGTGAGAATAAAGGTAATCAACTGCCTTACACCTCTAAGCATCAGTTTGGTTGGGATGCAACCTACGCATTTTACGGCATGGACACCACGCTATCGGGCTTCTACTTCAGTGATTCGTATACCGATAACGCCAACACCAGTGCCGAAGACGCAATAGGTGAAACGGGCAAAGTGCCGTCTTACATGGTGTGGAACTTCAATTTAGACACGGATTTATACAAAGACGACAAAGGCAAGTTGCGCATGAATGTTGCAGTAAACAACTTGTTTGACGAGGAGTATTACTTCCGTGGGATTGATACCAGCCCAGTTGGTCGATACCCAGCTCCGGGACGCTCTTACACGCTGGATCTGAACTATCAGTTTTAAGCGTTTCGTTCACCGAGTCTGAAAAGAAAAGTCGCCAATTTACCTTGGCGACTTTGCCGATCTTAGCACTGGAAAAAGCAAGATGAAAAATAAAAAACAATTTACGATCAAACACTTTTCAACCGTTTTGCTGATGCTACTGAGCTCAGCTTTGATGTCATTTAGCGCATTGTCTCAGACGCGCAGCGTGAAAGATGAGCAAGGCATTTTTGAGCTAGAAGCGATACCTCAACGTATTGTGGTTTTGGAGTTTTCGTTTGTGGACGCTCTGGCGGCCGTCGATGTCTCACCGGTAGGCGTTGCCGATGACAACGATGCCACACGAGTCATCCCTGCTGTTCGTGACAAGATCGAACCTTGGCAATCGGTCGGCATGCGCTCACAACCGAGTTTAGAGGCGATTGCGGTGCTCAAGCCTGATTTGATCATTGCCGATGCCGAACGCCATCGTGCTATTTATCAGGATTTGCAGCGAATTGCGCCAACCTTGCTGTTAAAAAGCCGTGGAGAGACATATCAAGAAAACCTCGAATCTGCACAGAAAATCGGGGTTGCGATTGGCAAGCAAGAGCAAATGACGCAACGCATTGAGCAGCACAAACAGACCATGGCAGAGTTCAAACAGCATTTTTCGACACAAGAAACCATTCAGTTTGGTGTGGTTTCCGACAAAGGGATGTGGCTGCATAGCCGGGTTTCTTACGCTGGCGGCGTTTTGAGCACTCTAGGCATCCAAAGCCCGCTGGCTCCATCTGAGCGCAATGCGTATATCCCAACCAGCTTCGAACTTTTACTAAAAACCAACCCTGATTGGTTACTAGTTGGACTTTACTCTCAACCAAATATCGTGGATGAATGGCGCAAAAATCCATTATTTAAGCTGTTAACTGCGGCGAAAAAGCAGCAACTGGTAGAAGTCTCTCCGGAACTGTGGTCATTAAATCGCGGCATGTTGGCGGCGGAAGAAATTGCCCGCAACCTTGAAGCGTTATTGGGGCGCTCATGAGTGCGTCGATAATCTCAGAAAGCCCGTCTTCGGTTAGCAAATCGCATTGGAAAGCGAGCTTGTTTGTCTGTGCTATGGCGTTGTGTACGTTGTCAGGCTATACCGCCTCAATGATTGGGTGGTCCAACTTTTCTTTGAGTGTTAATGATCTGACAAGCTATTGGTTTGCGTTTGATGAGGGCAATATGCTGCATCAAATCCTCGCGACGCTGCGTGCGCCTCGTGCCTATGCTGGGTTATTAATTGGCGCTTCGCTTGCGGTATCCGGAGTGCTGATGCAAGGATTAACTCGTAACCCTTTGGCGTCGCCATCCATTCTCGGCATTAATGCTGGTGCGGCGTGTTTTATGGCCTTGGCCTCCATCGGCGTACCATTCTTTAGTCAATTGAATCCCATCATCAACGCAGTATTCGGTGCGCTACTAAGTGGTGGTGCGGTCATGTTGTTGGGTGGTTTTTTTTCCGCGCGTTCTCACCCATTGCGTTTGGTGCTGGCAGGCATTGCCATCAGTGCGCTGCTGATAGGGTTAACTCGTGCGTCGGTAATTTTGGCGGATGACATGGCTTACAGCGTGTTGCATTGGTTAACGGGTTCACTCTCTGCGGTAGATTCTCAGCAGTGGCAGCAACTGTGGCCTTTTGCGACTTTAGGTTTGGTGCTCGCCATGGGATTAGCGCGAAACTTAAATTTACTCGCGTTGGGGGACGAAGTGGCTGTCGGGTTGGGTGGTAACATTCGTCTTACTCGATTAATCAGTGGTTTAGCGGTTGTGCTGTTGGCGGGTACTAGCGTGGCGATTGCTGGGCCAATTGGCTTTGTCGGGTTGTTAGTGCCGCACTTGGTGCGCCCGATTGTTGGTCACAACTATCACATTCTCATTCCGGTTTCCGCCTTGTGTGGCGCGGCATTGGTGACGTGGTCAGATGCTTTATCACGCGCGATTGCTTTTCCGGCTGAAACGCCAGTGGGCGTGATTACCGCGCTGTTGGGCACACCTTGCTTTATCGCGATTGCAATGAGGAAATCATCATGATGAATCAAACCAAACTGTTTGCATTAGTTGGATTGTTGCTGATTGCGTCTTCTCTCACGCTGTTTGTTGGCGCGGCGAACATGTCGGTTCAACAGGTTTTTGCATTACTGTTTTCTTTCTCTGACTCGGACTTTGTGATTCACCAATATCGATTACCGAGAATGTTGCTCGCCATTGGCGTGGGCGCTGGGTTGGGGCTGTCAGGCGTTTTAGTGCAAGGCGTCATCCGTAATCCACTTGCCTCACCAGATTTAATAGGGATAAGCGCCGGAGCAGGACTAGCGGCTACCGCTTGGTTGGTGCTGTATCCGAATGCGCCAGTGGCAATGTTGCCGATGGTCGCCATGGCGGGAGGCTTGCTTGCTGCTGGCTTTATTGCTGTGCTGGCTTACTGGTCGAAACCAACACCAGCACGTTTGGCGCTGATTGGTGTTGCTGTCAGCGCATTTTTAGCCAGCGGTATCGATTTTCTTCTGATTGTGCACCCTATCGAAATCAACACGGCGATGGTATGGCTAACCGGCAGTTTGTGGGGACGAAACTGGCAACAAGTGCCGTTTATTTGGAGTGCTTTATTGCTGCTACTACCATTGGCGTTTTGGCTGGCTTGGCGGCTAGATGTGATGGGACTGGGAGAAGAAAGCGCCACTACACTTGGCACGAAACCAAGACAGATCCAAATTATTGCGTTGATTGCTGCCGTGCTATTGGCGAGTATCAGTGTGTCTGTGGCAGGCACGATCAGCTTTGTTGGCCTGCTTGCGCCGCATCTTGCGCGTTTGCTGTTTGGCCACAACCACAAGTTGTTGATTCCAGCCGCTGCAAGCCTTGGCGCTTTGTTGGTGATTTGCGCCGATGGTTTAGCGAGAGGCTTACAGCCGCCAATTGAGCTACCAGCGGGAGTGCTAACATCTGTTATTGGCGCACCATATTTCATTTTTCTTTTGTATCGTTATAGAGGTTGGTAAGCATGTTACGAACGCAGAACTTATCCGTCGCGTACGGCAAACAGACCATCATTCCAGATCTCTCTTTGTCGATTCCTCAAGGTAAAATTACCGCACTAGTTGGTCCAAATGGTTGCGGTAAATCGACACTATTAAAAACCTTGGTACGCATCAATAAACCCGCTTCTGGCCAAGTGTTGTATGACGATAAACCGCTAAGCAACTACGGCGATAAACGCTTGGCGCGTTCGTTGTCTTTACTGCCGCAGATTCTTGTCAGTCCTGAAGGTATTACAGTCAGAAAACTGGTCGAATATGGCCGCTCGCCTTATCTCTCTCATTGGGGGCGGTTAAGTCAGCAAGATAAAGCGTTGGTCGAGCAAGCAATGCAAGATACTGGCGTGATTGAGTTTGCTGACAAGCCAGTTGAATCGTTGTCTGGCGGTCAAAGGCAAAGGGCGTGGATAGCGATGGTAATGGCGCAAGATACCGACGTAGTGATGCTTGATGAGCCAACCACTTACTTGGATCTCTCTCACCAAGTTGAGCTGATGAAACTCATGAGGCAGATGAACGACAAAGGCAAAACAGTGGTCGTAGTGTTGCACGATCTAAACCAAGCGTGTCGTTACTGCGATCATTTGGTGGTGTTGGAAAAAGGTCAGTTAGTCACGCAGGGAACACCGCAAGAGGTACTGACAGAAGGCATGTTGGCATCGGTGTTTGATTTACAAGCGAGAGTATTTAACGATCCAATCTCAGGCACGCCGATGTGTGTGGCAGTGTAGGTTTACGTCTTTCGAAAGCTATCTGCAATAAAAACGTCGAGCCATAAAAATAAACCCCGCTAGTTATACATTTGCTAGCGGGGTTTGTTGTTTTTAAGTGCGTTCCTAACGTGGCGTTTAAGCCAGTTTAAACGTCGCTACTTTCGAGTTGAGATCCTCGGCTTGTGATTTCAGCTCAGCAGATTGATTCATCGATTCTTCGGCACCAACCACCAAGTGATCAGTCACATCTTTAATTGACGTGACGTTTTGTGTGATTTCATTGGTTACGTGCGTTTGCTCTTCGGCTGCGGTCGCGATTTGCGTTGCCATATCGCTGATCAACGCAACGGCCGCGTTGATTTCATCCAGAGCCAGTGCTGCGCGATCGGCATCTTCCACTGATCCTTGGGCAAGTTGAGAGCTTGTATCCATGATGGTCACAGCGCGTTGTGTGGTCTGTTGCAAAGTCTCGATCGTCGAGCGAATCTCTTCGGTTGAGGTGTGTGTGCGTTGTGATAGCACGCGCACCTCGTCTGCAACAACGGCAAAACCGCGACCTTGCTCACCTGCACGCGCCGCTTCAATCGCCGCATTCAGAGCCAGTAAGTTGGTTTGCTCTGCGATGTCTCGAATCGTTGATAGCACGGTTGAGATGTCTTGCGCGTGCTGGTTGAGCTCGCCGATGACAACGCTCGCTTGGTTGACTTCAGAAGACAAGTTATTGATGGACGATTTGGAGTTGATCACCAACTCATGACCGTTTTGTGTGCTTGCTGAAGAGTCTTGAGCGGCTTTAGCCGTCTGCTCTGCATGTGCTGCAATCTCTTGCGTTGCCGATGCCATTTCAGTCACAGCGGTCGCCACCATAGTGATTTCTTGTTGCTGATGGTTCAGATCAGAAACCGACTGATTCGCGCGAGTCGTGCTCTGCTCCGATTGTTGGCTCAGTTCTTCCGCTTGGTGACGAATGTGACCAATAAGTTGCTGCAAACTTTCAACGAACTGGTTGAAGTTTTCAGCCAGTTCACCAACTTCGTCACGGTTTTCTACTTTGATGCGTTGAGTCAGGTCGCCGCTACCGTTGGCGATTTGCGCGAGCGCATTCGAAACATTGTAGAGCGGACGGAACAAGATGTTACATAACAGGTTAAACAAAGCCACACAGATAACGACGACGATAGTGGTTGCGATGATTTGATCCCAAACAGCATCGTAAAGTGGGGCAACCAACGAGTTTTGATCTAACACTGTGACCGTTGTGAGTTTGGTGCCCTCAATATGGCGCGCGTAAACCACATATTCGGTGTTGTTAATCGAGACACGACGCTCTGTGCCGGAACGTGCGGCAGAGGTAATATCGCTGTTGTTTAGGCCTAGCTTGCTAACAGGTTGGTTCAGCAGCTTACCGTCGTTATGGGTGAAAATATTGCCCTGTTCATTGGCAATAAACATATAGCCTTCACCCGGCAGGATCACTTGGTTGAGGCTGTTTAGGATATCACCGATCTCGACATCTGCACCCAGAACGACGGTTTGACCATGTAGTTGCAGGGCTTTACCGAGCGACACGACGTTGGCCCCCGTGGCCGCTGCGACGGTTGGGTTATCCATAAAGACTTTCGATGGATTGGCAATGGCGTTGGTGTACCAACCCCATTTGCGTGGGTCGTTATTACCTGGTGGCAAAACCACCCCATTGGCGTTGTCTTGTGAGCCGTCTGGGTAAGCGAGAAAGACGTTATCAAACGCGCCAGAGTCTCGGACTTGTTTCAAGTGCGTAACTAGAGAACGCTTCTCTGAATCGGAAGAGAGTGACGTCAGTGCTCGCTCTTTTGAGAGTAACCAGTCCTTTACGTATTGATTGTAAGATGCGCTGGTGCTTTCTAGTCGTTGCGCGACTTCGACATCCAGTCTGTTTAATGAATCTCGAAAAGACAGCCCTTCTACCAGCACTCCCCCGAGAATGATGGCAGCACTGGCAGAGATTGCCAGTTTATTTTTTAATGATAGATTTTTGAACATAAAGCGAATAATAGATCTTTGAATAATAGTTGTTGTGTTTTTATTCTCATCAGGACTCACCGAGCCGTTGAATATGCAGCAGAAAGTCAGATTCGAATCTGTTCAATAATTATATTTTATTGCTCAAAATAAATACTGACTCCATGTCGCGATTTTGAGTTTTACATCAAATAAGAAAAAGGCTTTTAAGCTGTGTTATTTATCTATTTGTAAAGTAAGGATTTGTCTATTTTTGTAAATGATAATTGATTTCATTAAAAGGTGATTTACGTCACGTTTGAGTAGTAAATAATCCATTAAAAATGTGAAGGTCATCGAACGAGGATTATATTGATCAGCTTAATCATTGTTATGGACAATAGTTATGCGCAGTATATTGTTAGTCCCCGCGTTATTACTGTCAGGGTGTGCTCTGACACAACAGTCGACGCCGATTCAGCCTGACGCCAACTGGCATGTCGACCAGTTATCGAACGGTATGAAATACCATCTTTACCCAACAAAAGACCAAGAAGTATCGGTCCGTTTGGTTCTGAATGTCGGCTCATTCCAAGAAGAAGCCAATCAAAAAGGTTACGCTCACTTTGTTGAGCACATGGCGTTTAATGGCAGCACGCATTTTACCGGCAACGACGTTGTTAAACTTTTCGAGCAATCTGGTGGTAGCTTTGGTGCCGATATCAACGCCTTTACCACTTATCAGCAAACTTCTTACCAACTTGATCTTGCCAATAATACAAAGCTGGAAGATGCCCTGAAGTGGATGAGAGATATCGGAAACGGACTTCAGTTTGCTCCTGAACAAGTAGAGAAAGAAAAAGGGGTGATCCTTGGTGAATGGCGACGTGCTAACCCGGATGATAAGTCCTTTTCTATGCATGCTTATCAAGCGTCGATTGAAGGCACTATGTATGGTGAACACGACCCAATTGGTACTCGCGAAGCGATTCAAAATGCCTCATCAAGCAAGCTAAAAGCGTTTTACGACAAGTGGTACCAACCACAAAATGCCGAGTTGGTTGTGACCGGTAATATCGACGTGGATTCACTGTCCAATATTATCAAAAACAAATTCTCGAACTGGGAAAGCACGTCGGATACCGTAATAGAGAAGCGCCGCGATATTCGAGTGAACAACCAAAACCGAATCTTGCCAAGTAACACGATGGAATCACCAAGCCTTCATTTAGTGATTGAGCGTGGTCTAAGTGGCAGCACTACGATTGAACAACAGCATCAAGTGTGGCGTGATGAAGTCGCAACACAGCTAATTCAACAACGTCTGATTCGTGTACTTAATGATGCCGCTGAACCTTTTCAGTATGCTTATGCCCAGCCTTACTATTCCAACTACCAGCGCATGATGTCGGCAGGTATTTCGTTTGGGCCTGAGCGTCGTGAACAAATGCATCAAACTTTCATCAGCACGTTGGCGTCACTGAGAGATTATGGTGCGACGCAATCTGAGTTAGAGAGCATCATGTCAAATTGGCAAGGTGAGCTCGCAAATATTGATTCAGACTGGGACCAACGTAAGCCAAACAGTTATGCAGAAGCGCGCGTTTTCCAAATTGACCAAGGCAGTGTGAGTCAATCAAAAGAGAGTTACGCCCAGAGTTTGTCTGAATTCATCAACAACGAGAATCTAGAGAGCATTAACACGCAATTGAATGCCTTGTTGTCTGAGCAACCAATCTTTGTGATTGGGTTGGGGAAAAGTGAAACGTCAGCTCAGTTCAATGATGTATTTACCGATCTATACAGTGCCTACCTCCAAACTGGCGAAAAACCGTTAGAGATGTATGACAAAGTGGATGGATTCTTACAGCCTACTCAAGAAGGTACCATCACCAGCATGCGTCAGGAAGCGGGTGGCTTTCAAGTTTATACGCTATCAAACGGTGTCGAAGTGTGGTTCCAAAAAGATGCCAAAGCGGGTGGTCGAGCTTATATTTACTATGCGAGCCAAGGCGGTAAAGCCGCCGTTGATCCAGCGTTATATGCTGCGTATGAAATCGCCGCAACGACGGCGATACGCAGTGGGTTAGGGGCATTTTCTGGTTCAGAGTTAGACAGTTACTTACGCAAAAATAACATTGCGCTTAGCGCGATTCTTGATGCGACCAGTCACGGTTCACAAATTACCGCGCCAACAACGCATTTAACTTACGCGTTGAATGGACTATACAACCTAGCGACGGAGATTAAAGTCGACGAGCGCCAGATGGCGGCAGCAAAGCAAGAGTTTAAACAGCAGAGTGGCGCTTTTTTTGAATCGCCGATGGGAAAACTGATTCAGAAAGCAAACGGTAATTCTTATTTGCCGGGTAGTCGTCATCGTATAGTGTCCAGTGACGATGTTGAACAAGTGACTTCCGAGCAAATACTGGCGGTGCATGAGCAACTTTTCAAAACCAATGATGGTTTTAAGATGGTCATTGTGGCAAATGTCGAGCCGGAAGAAATTACGCCACTCTTGCGTAAGTATGTGGCCTCCATCGAGATGAAACCGGGTCGTTCGATTGATTACCATGTTGCGTTCAACACCGACGTGCCGGCGCGAACAGTCGTTGCGGATGGGCATGAACCTTCATCGTTGTATGTAATGCGTTTGACTAACACGAACGATTACCAACGTACGGCAAGGGATACGGTTATCGAAGATATTTTGCAACGTATCAGTAATGCGCGTGTCTTGGATATTGTGCGAGAAGAGTCTAGTCTCGATTACAGCCCAAATATTTACACTGTGACGCAAGATCGCGAACCAATCTCTGATTGGCTCTTGGAATCTCAAGTTGAGCCCGAAGACGTGGCAGTTTTAGATAGCAAGTTAGGCAAAATGTTTGATGACTTAGCTTCGAACATCACGCAAAAAGAAGTGGATACGGCAGCGAAGCAATTGGCGGTAGCGATGCAAGGATTAGATGATAACCCTGCTCAGCGCGCATGGTCGTATACACGCTACTTGGTGCATGATTACGGCGTCGATGTGTTACTTGACGTTGAAAAAGCGGCTAAGAGTGTGACATTAGAAGAAGTGAAAGCGCATGCGAGAGCGGCTTTTGGTCCACAAGCAAAGCGCTCGGTGATGATTTTAAACCCGGCCGAATAATCACTGTAGCTTCTGACGAAGCTCTTGTCTCTAGTAATAAAAAAGACGGCGTGAAAGCCGTCTTTTTTATGCACTTTAACCAAAGAGTTTACGCTGATTTACGCGCAGGTCGCTTTTCATTGTTGGTATTGTTTTCTTTCGTGCTGGCGTTTTCTTGAGCCTTTCCTTTCAGTGTCACCACTTCTTTTTCAGGTAATTCGGCCGCCTCACCAAAGAATTTACCACCAGGTTCGATGCTGAGGTTATTACTCCAGATCCTCCCACTTACACGTCCCTTGGCAAGTACTTGAATGTGTTCTGCGTGACAGTTACCATCCATCATGCCATTGATGATCAGTTGTTTAGCGTAGATCTCACCGTTTACTCGGCCGCTTTCTGCAACGACGAGAGTGCCTTCTACATTAATTTGACCATCGACGATGCCATCAATCTGGACATCGTTTTCTACTTTGAGTTCTCCGCTAACAGCACAGCCTTTGGCGATGAGAGTTGAAGCTGCTGAGCTACTCGTTGTTCCACGGTTTTGATTAAAGATTCCCATCGTATTCTTCGCTCCTTAGTAAAAATGTCTTCGAAATCATTGAGGCTCCAATCGACAAATGGCTTCGGATTCAGTGCTCGCCCAACAAAACGCACCTCGTAGTGAAGGTGAGGGCCAGAAGAGAGCCCACTGTTGCCGGAAATTGCAATCAGTTGCCCTTTTTTGACGAACTGACCGCTTTTTACTTTGAACTTTTTCAAGTGCGAATAAGAACTCGAAAAACCGAAAGAATGTTGCAGCCTGAGGAAGTTACCAGAGCCTTTATTGCTGCGGCGGGTGACTTCCACAACCCCATCTGCTGGGGCATAAACCTTAGTACCGGTATTCACGGCAAAATCGAGCCCGCGATGCATCTTAGCGACTTTTGTCACCGGATGAATGCGCTTACCGAAGCGAGAAGAGAGCCGCGCTTTACCGACCGGAGACCCGCTTGGTATTTGGTTTAACAACACCATGCGAACGTTCGACGTAATCGCCGCCGCATCAAGTCGGGCATCCAAATTATCCGTGGTAGTATGTTCTCCAACTCCAAGGACTTTCTCTAACTCTCCCAAACGCTCCGAAACAAGTTGTACTCGCTCTTCTCGCTCTGAGAGATCACTTTCCAGCTCGGATTTTAATGCTTTCAGTGTGCTGAGCTCTTCACCCATAGTGCGCGAATGTTCTGTCAATTCAGCTTGTTTTAACGCGGCATTATCGACGCGAGTGTACAAGTGATGAATTAAGATCGCGGTTGCGGCCAGAGCAATGACAAAAAAGCATAAAAACGTTTTTAGATTGCGTTGCATCCTTTTACTGAAGTACCAATGTCTGGAGCCATTGATGGTTGATATAGAGATCGTCAACTGGTCTTTCATCGTCTTCTACTGCTCGTATCTGGTATACGTCTCGTCACTGAGTTAATGGGAATGTAAGGAAAACGAACGGGGACCGCTAGAGGCAAACTGGAAAGAAGTGTCAGGCCGTGAGGCGTTTTCAGATATTAGATAAAAGACTCAATAAAGATTTAATATCTTAGCGCTTTTGGTCGTAGTTACTCCAAATCGCTTTATTGAACTGAAGATTTTGATTTGTAAGGTGGTTATCCGAGAAATTAGATTGTGAATATTGCCAATAGCATCCTCACGCAATTCAACTTACTTCACGGTTTACCTTATAAATGTTGGATAATTTATCAAACCGACATTCATTATATCGATAACTTGTTTATGATAGCGGTCGATATAAAAGTGCTATTCAAAGGCTTTAAACCTAAGCGTAATATTTCGCTTAGGAACACATAACTATGACAACGGAGTTGGTCGTGAAAAAACTACTATTGGCTACAGCAGTGGTCGCAGCTGCAGGGGGCGCTGGCTACCTGTACCAAAATAACACTACCTCGAGTGATTCAGGCTCACTACTTTCGCAAGTTCCTGCGGATTCGCTCATGGTGACGTATCAGACGGAACCTTTTAATCATTATAAATACATGAATGCATTTGGTACGGCTAATCAAGGCTCGATTGCTGAACTTTTTGCCGATGAACCACTTTCTCCACAGCAACAGTTTGCCGTTAACTTGTTTGATGGATATCTGGAGAGCGCTGCATCGCCAGAAACGTTAAAAGCCTACTTAGGTACCGGAGAAAATATTAATCCTGTGTTGTACACAATCGGTATGGTACCAGTGTACAAATTGAAGATTGAAGACCCTGCCGCGTTATGGAAAACATTGGATCACGAAGAGCAGATGAGCGGTGCTAAGCACGAGCTGGTTAAACTCGGTGAAGTTGAGTTTCGTCGTTACGAGATGACAGATTCGGTTGACCCGCAAGATGGCATTGGCTTGGTTGTTGCCGTGGTTGACAACGTACTTACGTTAACGGTTGATATTCCGCAATTGGGTGTTCAAAACCCGCTTAAAATGGCATTGGGACTTGAGTCGCCAAGTCAAAGCATTGCGGAGAGTGGACGCCTAGCGGCGTTGCAGGCTAAATACGGCGAAAACAATAACTCTTTCGGTTACTTTGATCACCGTGAATTGGTTAAAGGTTTGACGACGAAAGATGGCAATATCTTTGCGCGTCAAGTCAGCATGCTGGATGCCGTTGACCCTGAGCCGACTATTCAGGAGATGCGCTCACCAGCCTGTCATACTGAACTTACTCAAGTTGCAGAAAACTGGCCTCAATCCGTCGCATTTGCGGAATACAAGTTGAAAGGCGAGCAGGCATTCATTAAAGGTGCTTTTGTTGTTGAATCGAAAAATAAAGTGATTCTAGATGCGCTTAAGTCGATTCGTGGCGTTTTGGCAGAATCGAACAATGATAAGAGCTTCTTTAGCATGGCGCTTGGTTTAGACATTAATACGCTAGCGCCATCGATTGGTCAGATTTGGAGCGACTTGACTCAGCCTCAGTACCAATGTTCTTTATTGACTCAAATGCAGCAAGAGATGGGTGGCCAAAACCCAGCCGCAGCTGTGAGCATGGGCTCCGGCATGGTTAACGGCCTGAAAGGATTAAGCCTGCAAATGTTTGATATCCACGTTGACACTAATGCTCAGCACGGTGAAGTATTTAGCCAGCTAGATGGTATGTTGTCTCTATCTGCCAATGATCCAATGATGCTGATTCAAACCGCGCAAATGTTTGTCCCTGAACTTGCTCAATTACAAATTCAGCCGGATAACCAGCCAGTTAATGTCAGTGACCTGCTAGAAATGCACACAGGCTTGAAGATGGATGTGTTTGCTCGCTTAAACGAAAACCATTTTACGCTCTACAGTGGTGAGAATGCCGAAGACGCGAGCAAAGAAGTGATGGCACAACCACTTTCTCCAAATGGCTTGTTCAGTTTTGACTTCGATTCAGAACGCATTTTGGAAGTGTTGGAAAGTGCGTCAGCCGTGACTGGTGAGCCGTTACCTGATGATGTTATGAAAAGCTTACAAGGTGAGCTTGTTGGTGGGATGACGATGGATGTAACAGATCAAGGTATTGGTTTTGAGTTTGATTACCGTGGTGCGACCAAACCCGTGACGGTTGCACAGCAGTAAAACATCGAGTAGAAAAAGGCGGCCAGTGCCGCCTTTATTTCATCGTCGAACTCAGATTTGTTTACCATCGAGTCGGACATTCATCAAGATTATGACTGCAACCAAACAGGGTTACTCCAGGCTGTGCTGCCGTCTTTATCTTCGACTTCTAAACTTATCCATCCCTCTGCGTCGCTAGGTATAGGTAGCGACAACTCTATGCGTTGAGTATCAACTTTCGGGTTAATCGTCAGGGTATTCAGCACGTTGCCGCCTTTACCGATCAATCGAATTTCTTTTAGACCATCGGCTGCAACGACGTGGATATCCCACGTATCGCCAGCTGTTGCTGTTTCACCAAACATAATGTTTTGCGGATAAAGAATAGGGCCTTGTGTTGCGTAGCCATGGCCGGCTTTAAGTGCTTGCGCAAACTTCGACGGCGTTAGCTCTCCATCGACTCTTGCCATCATTCGAATCTGCCCCGTGAGTTGGTTCCAAGCATCGTGGGTGTCGGTTCCCGCCGTAAAGTACATTGCTTCACCTTGATCCCAGAGTTTATGTGCTTTCTTCAACGTTGGTTCATTGTCTACGCGCGCATTAAGCTCCATAAGGTCGAAGCGATCCGTTTTACCACCAGGGACTGCATTTTTAGCGATATTCGTAAAGTAGCCATAATCGTTGTATGGATGGTTCATCGGTACGACTTCAGCTCCCATCTCATGTACGGCGTCAAGTAACTTGTGAACGTCAGTGGTGCCAGGATCGACCGTTAGCTCGGCGCCATTGTCGATAGGAAATGGGTTCATATGTCCCCATGATGGCGAAACTTCGATTGACGGAATAAAAGGCACGCCACGTTTCGCAGATAGTTCTGCAAACTTCTGGTGGTTAATGGTTGAGTCATGATCGCTAATGAAAGTCAGGTCAAGATCCGTTGCCAATTGAGCACGCACAACAATTTCTGGCGGGGTAACGCCTTCCAACACGTTGCCATGATGGTGTAAATCTGCGCCATACCAATGCTGACGGTTAGGAAACGTCACTTGAGGCACTTCTACTCGTTGCTTCGTCGTTTTACCGGACGTTAGAGTTACGTCTAATGTTTGGGTTTTAGCTGTAAAACCTCCACCAGAGTTGATACCTAATTTGTATTGACCGGGTGCCAGTTTTAGCTCCGCATGACCTGCAGGCAGCAGATCGGTAAAGAAGGTGCGTTTACCCAAAAATTCAACCGGTGGCGCTTGACCTTCAAGGATGGTGATTCTCGCATCTTTGGCCAGACCTGATGTTGCCTCTTCAACTTGAAGTGAGAGAGTTGCTGGGCGTTTTAGAGACGTAAAATCGAGTGTTTGCTCGCTATTTCTCGCCACTTGAATCGATTGCAGCTCGCTGTTTGCGTGACCAGTCGCTGTGCCGTAGATTTGGTACTCACCCTCAGGCAGCGCCATGCTGTACTGGCCATCTTTGGCCAATGTCCAGGCATAGGGTTGTCCTTCTTTTTCGATCATCACGATAGCATCTTCAGGAACACGACCATTATCTGCGCGTAATTGGCCGTTGATGGTGCCTGTCGCTTGTCCTAGTCGGTCAGCTTCTGCCTTGACAATGGGGGCCATGTCTCCATTTGGAACCACTTGTAATCGGGATTGGAAAGTTCGGCTTTCACCTGCTTTCAAGGTATGCCCTAGGTACATGTCACGACCATTGTATTTGACGCGATCAAAATAAGGAGCATGAAGTGCAAAGGCCCAGTCTCGATCATAAGCGACCATGCGATCGGCGAGGGCATGGTCGGCCATGGATTCTTCTTTCCCTTCCAACCCCGGCACGGCAAATTGGTAGCCAGTGTCTGGCCAAATGGTGTGCCCTGATTCTAACGCGAGATCTTTTTTACCTTGGTTGGTCATGAGCGTTTTAAGCGCAATTGAGTCAGATCCAGAAGCGAGTGTATACCATGTTGTGATATCAACGTTATCGAAGTTGCGGCTCACTTTAATGACCGCTTTATTGTCGCTGTCTTCGATAATTTCAATGGACTTGCGATCATTCGGCCATGCGGACCAGCTGTTAGGAATGAAGTCAGCAAAGGCAACACGGTCAAGATCTACTTTACCATCCTTTACTGCTGCCAAATCGACCAATGTTCCTCGCGGTACGCCCCATGGTGGTGCGGATTCAACAGCGAGAGCGAAGGTGACATGTTCGTTTTGAACGGTAATGTCTTGAGCGTGTGTAGCTTCGCCATCGGGGATCGTGGTCTTTCCCTGTGTGATACTCACTCCCGCATGCGCTGAAGTTCCAAGCAAAAGGCCAGAGATTAAAGTTGCCACTGCACTTTTTGAAAAATTATGCATGAAGACACTTCCTTTTTTTCATGATTTATTATGTGAGTTGTCGATGGCATTGTGCGTTAACTTAATTAGACGTTCAATTAAAAAAGCGAAAGAGATGAAGAGGTTAACTCGTTGCTATTATTGTTTTACAATTGATTTTTAAACCTTACGTTTTGATTTTAAAGGCTTTTTGTTGTTTGGTTTGTTTTTGTGTAGAGTAATAAAAATATTTAGAACACTAATTATTTTGGGAGAGATGTGAACGATTTTTGGCAGCATTGAGCAAACAAAATGATAACAATTACACTGTATATGTGAGAAAAAAGGTCAAGATAGTTCTGAGAACGCATATAATATTTTAAGTTAAATTTGACTTTTTATTCTTTATGTTTGGGTTTTTATCTTGTCTCTGACTAAAAGACCTCTAATAAAGATTGGAGCAAACATAGAGACACTATGTTTTTTGAGTGAACTATATACGGTGGCAATATGTCGAAGACATATCAATTGATTGCTTGAGGTTTAGATGGGGTTTATTCGTAAATATAAACTGAGCATAGTTTTGTTTTTGAGTGGTGTGGCATGTTTAATTGCGTACCACGCTCAGGGCTCTTACGTAGATGAAAATGGCTTATTAGTAGAGTCATTTGGGTTTATCCCTTTGTTTTGGCTCTTTTTGGGGTTAGCCTTCGCCTCTTTTGTGGGCTCTTTTGTCAAACACCGTAATCGTAATTAAAGAGCAAACGTGAAGTTTACTCCTTTTTCTGAGGATGGGAGTATTGCTGATATTTTGGTAACTCTTTTCTTAGGTTACTAAATGTTGCTCGTGCACTTTGTTTTGATAGTTTGTTGATTAGCCAGATTGGCAAAAGGCCTCCGGGGTCAGCAAACGCTTTGTAGTCAATGAGTGTCGTGCCATTAGTGAGCTTTTGTAATTCCCAAGTTGCATCAACCGAACGAATGCGAACATAGCCCTTTTGTTCAGCAAGATATGAGTCTGGTGCGCTTTTGATTTTTATCGTGAACCCAAGTTCATCGACCCAATATTTAGAGTAGGTGAGCATATCACGATTTTTTGCAGGCCATGGCGCCGTAAATCGGGTATAAACGATGTTTTCGGTGGCTGATATTTGATTCAAAACCCGGCTATGACTGGCATTGTCAATCCAGTTCGGGATATTATCACTATCTTCCAATAGCGTTAAAAATGCGCCATAGCTGGTGGGTGTGAACATCCGAGCACGAATCTCAACCAAACCGTCGGTATGCTCTCGAGAGTAGATAGTGATTCCGTTATCGTCACTATCAAATTGCCAGTACTCGTTGGCTTTCGCGGCGGTGCCAGCGGATATAAAAGTGGCGAGTAGTAGCGCGCCAATTCGTAAATGCAACATCATGTTAGTACCCGCCAACTTATCCTTAGTTAAAGCTTATACGATGTGTTCTTAATTATAAGGACAATAGTCAGTCTTTTCGTTACTGTTCTGAAGGTTGCTCTGCTCCAAAACCTCGTTGAATATTGGTGAGCGTTATTGCTGCAAACACCACAATAACGATTGATAGATGCCAGGCTTGGCTTAAACCAAGCTGTACCAATGTTAAGCTGACCAATGAGGATACGATCATTTGTCCACCTCCAGACATGGCTGCTGCAGCACCAGCCTGCTTTTTGTAGGGTTGCATTACCATGGCTTGCGCGCAAGGTAAGGCAATGCCGTTACCTAAGATCATTAATAGTTGGCCCAACATTAAATACAGCGGTTCTACCGGGCAGAAGAACAACCATATTGCAGCACTGAGATGCAAGAATGGACTACAAAGTAGCATTCTTTTGTTGCCGATAATTGGCCTTACTCGGTTACAAATCGTGGTGCCGCCTAACATACCTAAAGCGGGAATGAGTGCCCACATTGCGTATTGATCGGATGTCATGCCAATTTGGTCTTGCATGATAAATGGCATCACGGACACGGTCGTTATCATCAGGCTGAAGTTTAACCAACTGATGCTGGCAAAACTCATAAAGTAACGTGACGTCACCAAGTCTCGATACTGGAAAAGCATGTTGCGTGGTGACGGGATAACAGATCGTTTTGCAATGGTTTCTGTAAACTTAAAGGCGATGATTACCCAAGCGAGTGAGACATAACCTAACAGTGAAATGAACACCATACTCCAACCAAAGTGGAAGTTGATAAAGCCGCCAATCACAGGCGCAATGAGTGGCGTGATCGAAGCTGCCATAGCGATATAAGACATGGCAACAGGGAGCTCATCACCGCTAAATCTATCCCGAGTCGATGCTCTCGCGAGTACCGCGCAGCACCCAGTTCCTAAGCCTTGTAGAAAACGCCCCATCACCATGCCTGTGAAGGTGTCACTGAGGAAAATGATCATTAATAGACCAGACATCGCGATGAGCAAGCCCGTCAGCAGCACTTTTTTTCGACCCAAAGCATCCGATACCGGACCGTAAATGAACTGAGAGGGACCAAAACCGAGTAAGTAAATACTCACGAGCAGTTGGGCTTGATCAAGGGAGATAGAAAAGTCTTTTGCGATCCATGGCAAAGAGGGCATAACAAGCCCCATGCTCAATTGGCCAACACTGATAATAAGACAGGCGAGTAAGATAGTGCGAAAGTTGATTGGGCGACTCATGATGGATCACCATCAGAATAACCTCTTTGCTTTCGTGTTCTGAGGCAGCCTTCATCATCCACTTCATTTAACTTAGATTTGACGCGTTTTACGGTAGATAGGCTGACATCACACTGCTCCGAAACACTCTTCAACGTATAGCCTTCTAACAGCAGCGTTGCGATCTGTTGGTGTTTAGTTTTGTCTGCTGGGCGCCCGCGAAATTTCTGTTTCCACAAATCTGGCTGCTCTTTAATGGCTTGTCGCCCTTGCTCCGCTGCAAACAGGCGGTGCTCAGTCTGCACTTTTCCATATCCAGATAACACGGTGAGTAGCGTTTGAGTTTGAACAGAATCCGGTTCAAATGTGAGTGGTTCACAAACGGTTTTCAGTGTGACCCCTTTTGCTAGTAACACTTTGATTGTATTTAACGCCTGACTAAAATCTCGACCAAATGCCGTTAGCCACCAGAGCACAATCGTATCACCTGCTCTGACGGAATCGAGCAGTTGTAAGAATGCCTCTCTCTCGGTTGGAGGCATGCAACCACGAACCTTATCCTCAAAATGCTGAGCTTCGGGCGCAAAAGCTTTTAGAGTATTAAGGTGCTCTTGATAAGCTCGATTCTTTGGCGAGTAACGTGTGTAAAGATAAGTAGCCATATGGACTATACGCCTTTTAAGTTTGGTTCATATTCTGTAATGGCTCATAAATATACAGAGGTTCATTAATGCTTACAACACTAAATGGACCATTGAGGTTGAGCAAAAGCAAATAAAAAAGCCAACCGAATGGTTGGCTTTAGTCATTCAAGCTTTCGTTGTCTGCCGCTCGATTAGTTTCACTGGTACCATCATTTTGACCAAGCTACCGTTTTTAGTATTGATTTGATCAACAATGATCTTCACGCATTCGCGAGCGAGACGACGAAAATCTTGGCGGAATGTGGTTAACTGATAACTCAACCACTCTGTCTGCGGAATATTGTCGAAACCAATGACTTGTAAGTCTTGCGGGATACTCAATCCGCATTCGATACGCGCAATATCCATAACAGCCATTGCAAGGTTGTCGGTCGCACAGAACACGGCTTCTGGTCGGTTTTTATCAGCGAGTATTTCGCGGATTTTGTCGAGTGAGCTAGCGTAATCATAAGTGGCTTCAACGATGCGTGGCGTATTACTAGTTAGGTCTTCAAATTCAGAGCAGAAGCCGCTTTGGCGCTCGTCGTTGGTAAAGGTTGGCACTTCACCCGTCAGGTAAACCGCATTCTTCACGCCACTTTTGTGCAGAAGTTGCGCGGCTTGTTGGCCAGCTTCGTAGTTGTCACTGATAACGTAACTGCTCTTAGTGCCTTCTACGACGCGTGCATACTGAACGATAGGGATATTGAACTCTTCACACTCTTCATACAGTGATTTGTTGAAGGTAGCGGAAGCGGCAATGACACCATCTACACGGTATTGGAAGATGTTCGGGATTGAGTGGTTGTCTTCATCATCCACTTGCCATGGAATCAACACTGCTGAGTAGCCTTGCTTCTGCAATTCACTTGAAATCAATTGGAGTGTTTTCATGTGGATAGGGTAATCCGCATCGGGGAATACCAAACCGATCAACTTAGATTCGTTGGTGGTCAAGCTACGTGCAAAAGCATTTGGACGGTAGTTTAGGGCTTTCGCAGCTTCAAAGACCTTTTGCTTGGTCTTCTCTGACACTGAGCTGCCCGGAACAAACACACGCGATACAGTAGATTGAGAAACGCCAGCCAGTTTGGCAACGTCCTTCGATGTTACGGTTTGTTTTGCAGGATTCATGTGAGTGGATTCATAAGTCAGTTTAACTGTGACTAGGTTAACACAAATAGGTACGTACTCATAAAGAGAAATAAGCAAGATTTAGGTAAATAAAGGATTGGATTGTCTTTGGTGGCGCAATTTGGGTAGTACCCAAGTCACATTTCATGTTTTGCATACGAAAAAAGCCTTACCTAAGAAAGGTAAGGCTTGCTCTTATTTCCCATTTCCACTAAATCGAATAAGTTACGTAACCGGAATAACTTATCTCGTGGTTATCAGAAGTAGTAGCGAATACCTGCCGCGAATTGATCATCACGGTTTTCGAATTTGCTGCCATCGTACTGACCTTTACCTAGGTCGAACTGGTATTCAGTCCAAACTAGGAATTTGTTCTTCTGGAAGTGGTATTCAAGACCAGGAATCAGCAAGTTACGCTCGTAACCTTGTGTCTCGTCACCGCGATCTTCCATGTAGTTGTAGTTCAACGTTGGGCGTAGGCCGTTGTCGAAGTGGTAGTAAGTGTAGATTTCGCCACCTAGGGTATCGAACATTACGTCCGTACCACCTTGGCTCGCTGCTTCCCAGTTTTCGCCAACGTGGAAAGTCGCACCCGCGTAGAAGCCACCGTTGCTGTAGTTCGCGCCCAATAGCATGATGCGCATGTTGTCGCCGTTTTCTACGCCAACCACGCTTGCATCCAGATCCGTAACTTCATTTTGATGGTAAGCCGCACCAAGTGTTACGCCATCAACGGGTTTGTAAGTGATAGACGCACCCATGCCGTTTTTCAATGAGGCTGTCGCATTGCTTGCTAGAGCAACATCTTCACGCGTGGTTTGGTAAGTAAAGCCGTAGCTCACTTTTTCATTAATTGAATTACGGTACGTAACTGAGTTTTCTGCACGACCTGCACCGGATGCGATACCCCAGTCAGCTAGGTTGTAAACACCGGAGCCACGAGTACCGAATACACGACCTAAATCGGTGTACCATGCTACGTCGTAGAAGGTAGACCACTGCTTAGTACCTGCAGCAATCTTGCCGTATTTTTCGTGATCGACACCTGCGTATAGTAAGCGGTCGTAAATGTTGTCGCCGTTCGCGCCAGAGTTGTAGCCCCATTCCGCGTGACCGAAACCAGTCCAGCCGTTATCAAGACCCATTTGGCCTTTCAAACCGAAACGTGAGCTGCCGCTGTTCCATTCTCCGTTATCATCACCGCCACGGTCTTGGTAGCGAAGATCGAAACGGCCATCGATGGTTAGGCTGTCGCCAGCGTCATTAACAAAAGTGTGTGCAGCAAAGGCTGAGCTAGAAGTAAGCGCTGCTAAAATCACTGCTGAAAGGGTCGATTTTTTCATCATCAATCTCGTTATTCAGGGCGCAGAAAGCCACCGTGCGTTCATGCCCGTTGTGAATAAGGGTTCTATCTTGAGGTTGTGCCCCATCCTTGAGGCACGAGTTGGGAGCATGTCGCCTGAACCGAGAGGGGATTCAGGCAACATAAAGGCGGGTTGACAATCCGCCCCTAGGACTTCTTATAGAGAAGGGTTTAGGATCTGTTGAGTACGCTCGAACACGTCTAGACCTTGCTGTTTTAGCCAGTAAGGAAGGTCGATCAGTACCCAGTTCTCAGATAGCTTGTCGCCGTCACGGTAGTAAACGTCAACCACTTGCATGTCTGCGCGTACTTCACCACCTGTCATACCTAGGAAACCACCGATTGGCGTGTTAGATAGGTTTGGCCAGCCGAAGAAACAAGAGAAGTTACCTTCTGCGAAACGACATACGTGGCCGTTAAACTTCTTGTCTTTCAGGTTGTTACGGAACGGCAATTGGTGCTGCTGTTGGTAACGAGGGATTGTGTAAGACGCACCGATACCACATGGACCGTACCAGATCATGTCTTTAGACCAGCTCTTCTCAAGAACTTCTGGTGGGCAACCCATAGCGCCGCTGTCGTTTAGTGCAGATAGGTCATCAACCATCTTGTTCACTAGTGCTAGTGTTGCTACGCCTTCTTCTGGTGCCGCGTCTTCGAACAGTAGACCGTCGTGGTTACGAGGACCAGGGTATACGAAGTGCTTACCTGTTGATGGTGGTAGTGGGTAACAACCCGCTTGGTCCATCGCGCCTAGAAGGTCTAGGAATAGGCCAGTATTAGTGATCTTGCCGTTTTCAACACAGTTAAATTCTGCGTAACGGATGTTCATGATTTTGCCAGTTGGGCGCATGCCTAGGTATTCAGCGTCGAATAGACCCATGAAGTGACCCATGCTCATTACCCAGATTTCACCTGATGTTACTTCGTTCTCACCACCGATGAAGATGTCTTGACGACGCTGCATGCGAGTCATTGATTTCATCAAAGGAGCCCAGAAAACGTCAGCTGCTGCTTGAGCGCCTTGTTGCTCACGGAATGGGTAAACACCACGCCATAAGTAATCTTCTGAAGTGTGTGCTTTTAGTACTTCTGCTACGTTCTCGTGAGTTGCGTTTTCCATTGCGCTGAAGTATTCACGTACGACGCGTTTCGCTTCTTGATATTTAGACATAATAAACTCTCTTATTTGCTGTCGAATCGGCTTTGGGAACAGGACTCGAAATTAAGTTTTTTCATCCGGCCGGGGAGCCAGCCGGAGTTTTTGAAATTCAGTTACGCTTTTGCTGCTTCGGCTTTTTTGCTCTTATCGAGCACGCCGCCTTTTAGTGTCTCTGGCAGTGATAGCCATAGAAGACCAGCAAGGATCCATACGATTGGTGAACCCCACATTGCGGTTTGTAGGTCGGTACGTTCTTGGATGAAGATAAGTACCATTGGTGCCCACATACCGAGGATACGACCGCCGTGGAATAGCGCCGCGCCGTAGCTACGTAGGTGTGCTGGGAACAGTTCTGAGAAGTAACCACCCCATACCGCTGAAGAAGACAGACCGAAGTTGTAAATCAGACCAAGTAGAGCCAGCATGTTTAGGCCGCCAATCACCATGTCGCCAGGTGCAACAAAGAAGATTGAAACCATGATGCCCGCTAGGATGAAGCCAAATGCGTTCACCTTACGACCGAATTTGTCAGCTACCCAACCCCAGAACCACGCACCAAACAGTGAACCAAATGCTGAGATAGAGAAGATGAGACCGATGGTTGCACCGTCGAACATACGTACATCACGTAGGTAAGTGGTTACGAAGCCACCAAAGAATTGGAAACCATAGAAGTTAAGGCCAGCCAGTAATAGGCACGTTAGTGTGATCTTACGGTAAGGCTTGCTTAGCATTTCGCCCCAAGAGCCTTTTTTCGCTGGTGTATTTGATTCTTCTGCTTTTGCTTGCTCTTCTTCACCGTAAGCGATCACTTTGCTGTCGCTAGGTAGTACAAAGATCATGACAACAGCTGCTGCCAATGGTGGGATACCACCTACAAGCATTAGGCTTTCCCATGGTGCATCTATGCTTGCAATAAATGCTGCATACGCACCCATTACCATTAGTGCTACAGAGAACATAGAAGACGCGAATGCCGTCAACTTACCACGTACCGTTGGCGTAAATAGGCCGATCATCAGGCTCACTGCCACGGTGAAGTAACCACCCAATGACAAACCAATGATGAAACGCATTGCTGCCCATGTTGTGTAGTCGGTGAACATCATATTGATGATCGTTGCGCCACCGTTTAGGGCTGTGATGGTAATAAGAGTGGATTTCTTACCAAATTTTGTTGCGAACCAAGCACAGCTCAATGCACCGATAAGTGCACCAACCGACTGCCATGTATAGAACTGGGCAGTGTCTGACAGGCTAATACCATCATACGCTTCAACGATGTATGGGCGTACGTAGTCAATAATTACAAAGTTATAACAATAAAAAAAGTAACCAACCAGTATCGCTAGATAGGCAGCTACCCTTTGAATCATAGGAACTTCGCTCATGTGTCTTTTGGCATTCATGACCGATAAACCTCTATTTCACTTAGGATTTGTTGCTATTCAAACTTAAAGAACACGATCTTATTGGGATCGTCTTCGATTTCGTGTCGTGGTGAATCATAGTTTTTTTAAGGTCATTAGATCCGTGATCAATATCAATTTTAAAATGAATGCGTACCCAATTGGTGGTTTTTAGTGATGGGAGTCTCATTAAATCGGTCTTTTTGGCATTTTTGAATATATAACCGTCTATATTGGTGATTATAGTCACAGTTATGGCGGGATTATCGTTTAGATATGCTTTTTTAAAGTAATATCCAAGCACAAATAATTAGCACCCAGAATTATGGAAACCCTGAAATGGTTACGTACTCAAGTTTTGTGGTGATTGCGTTATACGTGTTAATCACCATACTAATCAGCTATTTAGTGAATAAGCGCTACAGCAATGGTGGCGACTTTTCCACGGGTGGAAAGCAATTTGGCTGGTTTACGGCAGGTGTTTCGATACTTGCGACTTACATTAGTGCGATGACGTTTGTAGGGATGCCTGGTTGGGTTTATAGCTCTGGCATGGAAGCGATGAGTATTCACCTTAACTATCCCATCGTTATCTTTTTCACTGTCATTTTCTTTGTGCCTGTCTTTTATAAGCTGGGTCTGACTTCGATTTATGAATACCTTGAGCACCGCTTTGGGGTGTATGCAAGAACCATCAACTCGATTGTGTTTATTGTGGTTCAATGTATCTCTGCGGGTGTGATTTTGTATGCCGTGGCGCTGATCTTAGTGCAAGTTCTGCCTATCAGTATTTCTGAAGCCATTATCTACATTAGTATTTTCACCGCTTGCTATACCTATGCGGGCGGGATTTCCACGGTTATCTGGACCGATATGTTGCAATCTGCAGTATTGGTTGCGGGCAGCATCGCTATCTTTGCCCTTCTAATGACAGAGATTAATGCGGCAGATTACCTTTCTCGTGATCACCTGAATATCATCAACTTAGACTTTGATTTGGGCGTGGATACCACACTCTGGGCTGGCGTGGTTGCCGTGAGCTTTTTGCATTTGAGTGTGTACGGCACCAACCAATTGATCATCCAACGCACGTTAGCGACGAGATGTGAAAAGACGGCGCAGAAGTCGATGCTGTTGTGTGGTTACGGTGCGTTTTTCGTGTACTTGTTCTTCGCGGTACTCGGTGTTCTTTTGAGTGTTTTCTATCAAGATCAATCGTTTGAAAACAGCAATGAAGTGATTTTGGATTTCGTCTTCAACCACACTAACCCAATCGTCGTTGGTTTGATCATTTCCGCGTTGGCGGCGGCCGCAATGTCGACCTTGGATTCGACCTACAACTCAATGGCGACCGTCGCAACGTTCGATATCTACAAGCGTTTCGTTCGCAAAAGTGCCGATGATGAGCACTACGAAAAAGTCGCAAGAAAGATGAGTTTGCTTGCGGCGGCCATGGTGGTAGTGCCAGCTCTTCTGGCGGTATCGAATGAATCGGTACTCAAAACCATCGCTAGTCTGACTTCTATCTTTGTTGGTATCCGTTTGGGTTCATTCGTGCTTGGCTTATTCTGGGCGAAAGCCAACGAAAAAGGCGTGATCGTTGGCAGTATCATGAGTGTGATTGCGGTGTTTACTGCGATGTATCTCGACGTGGCTTGGCCGTGGTTCGCGCCAATTGGTACGTTCGTCTTCCTTTTGTTTGGTGTGTTAGTGAGTCGTCGTTGGGGCGCTGTGACTGCCGAACAACAAATCTTTATCAATAATCAAAAACATCTTTTTGCAAAGCCAACCGCAAGCCACTACGGGCTGTTGGTGTTCGCTGTGGCGACCATCGCTGCTTGTATGGTTCTCCCTGATTGGCTTTATGCTGCATTGTCGTAATAGGTAAGTTTATGCTGTCCATCTTTGATATTTACAAGATTGGTGTGGGCCCTTCTAGCTCTCACACCAATGGTCCAATGATCGCGGGTTACCACTTCACTCGTTTGATTGAATCGAACCTGGCAAAAGTGGTTCGTATTCAAGTCGATTTATACGGTTCACTCTCGTTAACGGGGATTGGTCACCATACTGACCGTGCAACGATTTTGGGTCTGTTGGGTAACAAACCAGATACCATCAAAATCGCTTCTGCGAACAAAGCGATGCGCAAGGCGATTGAAGAGGGCATGATGTCTGTCGATGGCCGTCATGAAATCGAATTCAACTACAAAACGGATATGTTGTTCCATGAAGAGAATCTTCCTCTGCATGAGAATGGCATGACGATTACTGCGTTAGATGCGCACGGCAATCAGGTTGGTTTTGAAACTTACTATTCTATCGGTGGTGGTTTCATCGCAACGGCGGATGAACTGCAAAATGGCAGTGCGACTGCACCCGTAGAAGTTGAGTTTCCATTCTCCAGTGCAGACGAAATGTTGGCACAGGCAGAGAAGAATGGCATGAGCCTCGGCGGTATGATTCTGAAAAACGAACAAGCGTTTCAGGATATGGAAGCTATCAATCAACGCGCAGAACAGATCTGGCGTGTGATGACGCGTTGCATGGAGCGCGGTTTTGAGACAGAAGGTATCTTGGATGGTGGCTTGAACGTGACCCGCCGTGCGCCAAACTTGTTGAAGAAGCTTGAAGCAAATGCAGCAATCGAAAACGATCCAATGGAAATCATGGATTGGATTAACCTATTTGCTTTTGCTGTAAGTGAAGAAAACGCTGCTGGTGGACAAGTGGTGACGTCGCCAACCAATGGTGCGGCGGGTGTGATTCCTGCGGTATTAATGTACTACCATCGCTTCATCAAAGAGCTCGATACTAAACAGCTTAAAGACTTCCTTGCTGTATCCGGTGCGATTGGCATCTTATACAAAACTAATGCGTCTATCTCGGGTGCCGAAGTGGGTTGTCAGGGCGAAGTTGGCGTGTCTTCTTCCATGGCGGCAGCTGGCTTGACGGCGCTGCGTGGTGGTAGCAATGAACAAATTTGTATTGCGGCCGAGATCGCCATGGAGCACTCACTAGGCATGACTTGTGACCCAATTGGTGGCTTAGTGCAAGTGCCGTGTATTGAGCGTAATGCGATGGGTGCAATGAAAGCGATCAATGCTTCTCGCATGGCATTAAAGCGTAATAGTAAATGTTTGATCTCGTTGGATAAGGTGATTGAAACCATGTACCAAACGGGCAAAGACATGAACAAGAAATACCGCGAGACGTCACTGGGTGGATTGGCTCTGGTTCACCTAGCGCCACCTTGCGAATAATGAGTGAAGTAAATCTAACCAATAAAAAAGCCGAAGCACAGAGATGCATCGGCTTTGCTTTTTTGGAGCGTTTATAACTTAGCTATGCGTTTGCTCACCTTTTGGTGTGCTTTGGTTTGGTTGATAGTGCAAAATCACCATCGAGGTGGGTGACAGTAAGACTTCGCCTTCAGCATGCCCTGGGTTGAGGTTACGTACGTTTGTGTCGCAGATCGTTACCCATTCTTGCTTTCGCTCATTAGGGAGCTTAAAGCGCGCTGTGGCGTTAGTTTGGTTGATGAGGTAGACCAGCTCTTGTCCTTCTTTACCGATACCAAGGTGAAGTGCGACAGAGCTTAAACGGTTCCAATCATCGTGTTCCATTAAGCGACCGTCTGTACGGCGCCAGAAAATACGGTTGTTATTGCGGTTTTCGCCACTGAAAGCTCGGATAAATGGCACCATGTATTGATTTCGGTTGGCGACCATTTGTGACATCCACGTTTTGAAATGTTGCTTACGCTCCGTTTCTCCCCAGTTAAGCCAACTGGTTTCGTTATCTTGGCAATAGGCATTATTGTTACCGCCTTGGGTGTGAGACAGCACGTCAGCAGTGAGGATGTGTGGGATTCCAAAAGCAAACAGCAAGCTGGCAATAAGGTTGCGTTTTTGCTTCTCACGCGTGGCGATGATCATCAGATTTTCTGTCTCGCCTTCGACACCGTAGTTTTCTGAGCGATTGTCACCGTGGCCGTCGCGATTTTCTTCGCCATTAGCTTCATTGTGTTTGTGCTTGTAAGACACTAAATCTTGCAGTGTGAAGCCATCGTGATACGTGATGTAATTCACCGTGAGTTTGTATGGCCAGTTCGCTGCACTATAAATGTCACGAGAGCCCATTAATCGAGTGGCAAACTCTTTTAAATAGCCTTGATCACCGCGCCAAAAACTGCGGGAAATATCACGCAGTTTGTCATTACATTCGTTCCAACCAAATGGAAAGTTACCCACTTGGTAGCCATTTGGACCAATATCCCAAGGTTCGGCAATCAATTTGGTTTCACGCAAAATAGGGTCTTGCGCAACGGCTTTAAAGAAAGCTGCTTCTGGGTTGTAATCATCGCCTTGACGCCCTAACGTTGCGGCTAAGTCGAAACGAAAACCATCGACTTTAAATTCGCTAACCCAGTAACGCAATGTATCCATTACAAGGTTTAAAGCGGGTTGATAGGTGAGATCGACCGTGTTGCCACAACCAGTGTAATTTGCGAAGTGGTTGCCATGTTTGATGTAAAAACGGGAATCGAGCGCTTTCAGGTTGAAAATTGTAGGCCCTTCACCACCCTCTGCGGTGTGGTTGTAAACTACGTCGAGAATCACTTCGATACCGTTTTTGTGCAGTTCTCGAATCGTTGTTTTGAGCTCTGTGACGGCGTCTTTTTCTGCGTAGCGCGGATCGGGTACCATAAAGAGATAAGGGTTGTATCCCCAATAATTGACCTTTTCCATCTCTAGTAGGTGAGGCTCATGCATACACGCTGCGACAGGTAGCAATTGCAGCGTGTTGATGTTTTGCTGTTCATAAAAGGCCAGCATTTTAGGTGATGCAAGACCTAAATAGCGCCCCTTCAGCTTGTCCTCAACTTCTGGGTGAAGTTGGGTAAGCCCTTTGACGTGTGTCTCAAACAACACCATCTCTTCTCTGGGTATACGCGGATGATCCGTATCTTGCCAGTCAAAATTATCTTCGATAACGATGCACTTCGGCATATCGAAACTTTTGGCTGGAGAGTAGGGAGGGTGGTAGTGGAGGGCTTTATCAATTGACTTTGCGTAAGGGTCAGAAATTAATAGTGGCTCTTCCTTGTGGGAGACAAGGTAACCGTATTTTTGCCCCGGCTTAATATCCGGAATAAAAGTATGACGTATGCCAGCGTATTCATTCGGTAACTCATGAAGCGCGTAACTGCCATCGTCTGCAAACAGGGCGAGTTTTATGTCTTTATTCCCCGGAGCGTGAATAGAGAAGTTACAACCTTCTTTATTTACAGTTGCACCCAAGGGGTAAGGGCGAGAGAGAAGTCGTGTCATCGGAGATACTTTATTTAATATTTATTGCTACCTTTAGGAAACTATAAGTTAAAAACTTTGTCTTACTAAGGTCAACCACCCTAAATATAAAAATATTCATGTAATTTAATTACTTTATGTGACGGCTTAGAGTCAAAAATATGAAATGGCTATCACTTTGTAGCGGCTCAAAACCGAATAAACTTACTAATTCCTCCCTAGATTGGTGATCTGACTCGAAAAAACACCATTCGGTAAATTTTCTACTCCCTTCTCATCCCCCTTAAATTAGTTTGGGGCGGAGGAAGTCATCCTTGTACGCCTCGGGTAATCTCATAACTGTTGAAACAAACGGGGATTCGTTCCCATCTTACCTCTCTTTCTTTAGGTGTGTTTTTACTGCCTATATTCACCTAAAAGAGTGAGCAGGGAAGACAGAATTATAAATACCCTTAATGGAGTTAAGAATGAAAAAAGTAAGTGCAATTGCCGCTGCTGTGGCTGCAACTTTAGCTGCTGGTTCTGCGTTCGCAGTGGATTTCCACGGTTACATGCGTGCTGGCGTTGGCGTGAACGCTGACGGTGGTCAACAATTAACATTCGAAAAGAACAAGATCGGTCGTCTAGGTAATGAAAGCGATATCTACGGCGAGATTCAACTAGGTAAAGAAGTTTACAACAACAACGGCAAAACGTTCTACGTAGACTCTATGGTTGCAATGACTTCTAATGGTTCAAACGACTGGGAAAGCACTTCTGCTAACTGTGGTTTGGATAACGGCTAAGTGAAATGTGTTGACGATGCACAATTCGCACTACGTCAATTCAACGTTCAAGCTAAAGGCCTACTAAACTTTGCTCCAGAAGCAACACTTTGGGCTGGTAAGCGCTACTACCAACGTCACGACATTCATATCTCTGACTTCTACTACTGGAACATCTCTGGCGCGGGCGCTGGTGTTGAAGGTATCGAAGCTGGTCCAGGTAAAGTTTCTTTCGCTTGGGTTCGTAATGACCGTGGCGATATCGCAGATCCAGGTAACGATGGCGGCGATACAAACGTTAACACTCTAGACGTACGTTATGCAGGTCTTCCTCTATGGGACAACGGTTCTCTAGAAATGGGCTTGAACTACGCAATCCTTAACGAAACTGACGCTGCGCCAAACGGCACTAAAGATGCGAAAAACGGCGTAATGTTCACAGCAGAATTGACTCAAGGTCTAGACGCTGGTTTCAACAAAACAGTGCTTCAGTACGGTACTGAAGGCTACTCAAAAACAATGGCATTCTACGGCGACGGTAGCTGGTACGGTGCAGAAGCTGATAACGGTGCATCTGGTTACCGCCTAATCAACTGGGGTGTAATCGGCATGGGTGACAGCTGGGAAATGGGTCACCAGTTAGTTTACGGTGTTGGTGAAGACATGTGGGCTGGCCAAGACAAGTGGGAAACAATGTCTGTTGTAGTTCGTCCAATGTACAAATGGGATGACAACCACAAAACTATCTTCGAAGCTGGTTACGCTATCGACGATAACGACGGCGACGAAAACAAATACGGTAAGCTAACTGTTGCTCAAGCATGGTCTGCTGGTTCTAGCTTCTGGGCTCGTCCTGAAATCCGTGTTTACGCTTCTTACCTAACGGCTGACAAAGAAGACAACTCAAACACATTTGACAACGGTCGTTCAGACGATACGTTCCAATTCGGTGTACAAGCTGAAGCTTGGTGGTAATCATCTAACCACTAAGTCCTAAATTGTCCTAGAATGATACAGCCAGAACTTATCTGGCTGTATTTATTTAAAAAACAATAAAGAGTCGAGGTAGACAGTAATGAAAAAATGGCTTGCTCCCGTACTGCTGGGCATGTTGGCTACTGGTTGTGCGTCTGTAGAACAAGTAGAGATGAGTCCAAAAGGTCAGCAACAAGTGATCACTCAATCGGGTGATATTCAATGGGTAACGGTTGATGTACCTGTGGTTACTGAATTCGCTTTGACTGATAAAAGCCAAATGCTGTTGGATGGTAACAGTGCTGGCGCTATTGCAGCGTTTGCTCTTCCGGGCAACCGTGGCAGTCTCGATATCAAATTAGAGACATTCGTAAGTAAAGAACTTCAATTTTATGCTCCTAATGTCGCAGTGATGAACTCGGCAGGAGAAACCATTTACCAAGCAGATTTCTCAAAGTTTAAGTACGAACCAGCAAAACTGTTGGACAATGATAAATTCGTACTTGATCTCAATGTGATTCCAGACATGACAGGTAACGATCTGCATGTATTGGTGTACACGACTTCCGCTGATCTAAAAGGCAGTACGCAAGTTCTGCATCCTGCAAAAGCCTTCGCCATGGCGCGCCACACTCAGCCGCCAGATATTGCAGACCCTTTAGCGAAACACAGCCCACTGGGTCAGTTCCGTTTGTCGGTATCCGCAAATGATATCGTGAATAACAAGATTGTTGCGAAAAACGATAACATTCCTCAAGGTACGGATCTCACTAGCTACTACCACAGCTCAATTGAAGCGGCAGTCGCAGCGAACGATATTCCGAAAGCACTCACTTTGCTCGATGAAGCAAAAGAGCTGGGTATCGAAGGTGCGCAACAAGTGTTTGTGAAAGCCGTAAATAAAAAATAATCGAATATAAAAGGCCAGCAAAATGCTGGCCTTTTTTCATAGAAAATAAACCAATAAAAATACCCCTACATAGAGTTATCTTATTCACATAATTATTTTTATTGTTTTGTTTTTTATATTGGTTAGAGCAATAATTATTGACAGTTCCTAACTTATTTTTTGTACTTAGGAAATAAATAAACTTCTCGAAGTAATTTAAATTCTCAAGCCGACGATATTTATTTATCGTTTGATATTTCCATTTTAATAACGATTAATATTTCTTTTAAACGTTGAGTTTATTTTGCTTTGGATATACTAAAAAGGAATTACGTGAAATGAACATGATGAAGACCTCTCTTGCTGCCGCCCTACTTGTTGCCTTAGTGGGTTGTCAATCGACTGCAGAACCAGAAGCGGTCGCAGAGCCTGTTGTTAATATGTCTCAAGACGAAGTGGTTGCTTTCATGAAAGCGTGTGACAACCCAGATAGCACGGCGAAAGGACCAATTTCTAAACCACTGTTTGTGGTGGGTACGTTTGCGGATTCCGACTGGAAACACGTGCCTCAACGTCAATACACCTACAAAGGCAATAACTTCTACCAAGTTGTGACGCAAGAAAAAGCAGGCTCCTACAAAATGCAGTATGCGACCGAGTTGTGGTTCCCACAATTTACCGCTAAAGGGAATCGAATGAACGTTGGTGAATTAACACCATTAACATTTGGTGGTTACGGTACAGATACTTCAGTTGATATTAAAGAAGACGGGAAATATGTCTGGAGCCTTCAGTTTGAAGGAAAAGGCAAACCGCTTCATGTTATGGTAAATAAGTGTCAATAATATTCCATTCAGTTATTTAAAATCTTTTTTTATTTATTAACCCCTACATGGGAAGCATGTTGGGGTTAATTTTATTACTCAAATGTTTTTACTTAATTTGAGTAAGTTAGGGAGAGTAAAATGCGTAACGTCCGACGTAACCATCGCCTGTATCGATCGCTGCTTGCGTTAAGTGTGATTGGTGCTTTATCTGCGTGTAATTCTTCTGGTGGTGGCGATACTAATAGCAGCACTCCGCTACCGGATACCAGTTATGCTTGCCAAGCCAATGTCATGGCGCAAAGTAACCAACTTCGTACTTATCAAATCATGGTCGAGAGTTTTGTGGATGGTGATGCAAGCATTGGTCACGGTACGGGCTATGGCACCAGTCACCATAATGGCGATTTGCAAGGGGTGATTGATTCACTTGATTACATCCAAGATTTAGGGATGAACGCGATTTGGTTGACGCCGATTTTTGAGTCTGAAGCGATAGCAGGACAAGATCACTGGGCCGATCGTTTGGACGCCACGGGCTATTTTGCGACAGATTACTTTAAGATCGACCCAAAATTTGGTGATTTAGCGACCGCGAAAACTCTAGTCGAAGAAGCACACAAGCGCGGTTTATACGTGTTTTTTGATGGCGTATTTGGTCATCACAAAGATGGTTTGATCAAACCATCTCCCTCCGGCTTGTTGCCAACGGGATCGAGTAACCCCGTTGATTACCCGGCCAGTCTCGACTTCTACAAAGAGGTAGCAACGTATTGGATCAAAGAACTCAAAATTGACGGTTGGCGTTTAGATCAAGCCTATCAAGTTCCGACAGACGCTTGGACACAACTTCGTAAAGCTGTCGATGAAGCCTCGCAAGGTGTCACGTACACCAATAGCAAAGGCGAACAAGTGAATCCGTTGGGTTACATGGTGGCAGAGATTTGGAAAGGGGAGTCTGAGATCGCGAATGAGGCGTATGGATCGAACAGCGATCCAGCATTGTGCTCTGCATTTGACTTCCCGATGCGCTATCGCATCGTAGAAACTTTGGCCGTGAATGAGAGCGGCGTGGGTGGTCGCGGTGTGGATTGGCTAGACAACGGCTACAGCACACACAACCAATATCCAACGCATGCGCAACCGAATTTGATGATCGGCAACCATGATTTAGTGCGCTTTGGTGACTTGTTGCAACGCGGAAACTTGGCGGATGTGAATGATGCAGAATATTGGTTACGCCATAAAGCTGCGTTTGCCTTCCAAGCTGCCTACACTGGGCCAATCACGCTGTACTACGGCGATGAAATCGGGGATCAAGTGGATGGTTTTGCCGCAAAAGAAGACAACAACACCTGCGCCATTCAAGGTTTGTGCGATGATCACGTTGCGCGCAGCAGTGCAAAAATTGAAGGTGTGACGGCGACACTTGACGCAAACCAAGCCGATCTCAAAGCTTACGTGAAATCGCTGATGACGATGCGCAGTGCGCACCCAGCATTGTATCAGGGGTCACGCACGAATTTAGTTGCGAGTAACGGCAGTTATGTGGACTTGAAACAATCTGGTACAGACAAAGTACTGTTTGCGCTAAACACTTCGAAAAGCGCGAGAACAATTATTCTTAATCAGGAAAGTGTTAGTACTGGTGAGTTGGTGGATCTGCTCACGAATGAAAAAATTACGCCAAGCAATGGTCAATATCAAATTCCGATGTCGCCATTACAAGGTCGATTCTTTGCGGTTACACCCTAGGAAGTATCCAGAATCACCGCTCATCAGTTGAGCTGACCAGAAGATTTTCTCATACACAAGCCAAGTGTTGTTGCTGACCCCCATAGGCGCACACTTGGCTTTTTTCCGTCCGTTTTACTTTTCCCTTAATGGTTTTCCAACGATGTAGCCAACAGGTTGCTTCGCTTTTTGCATTGGCGTTTGTTTTCGGCAGGTAGATATTTGTGAGATAAGCTGCACATTAAAAAGTAAATTAACACTTGTGCAACGTAAAAGTGTGACCGAAGGATTACTTATGCCTTACTAATATGTTTATCGTGTTTGGGATTTACATAACTAATGGAAAAGTATAATGAAATCCATAACGAAACCCCTCTGTCTTCTTGCTGTTATTAGCTCTCCGCTTGCATATAGCCAAATTCTCAATGGTGACTTTGAACAGTGGAATGGCAGTGCGCCTACGCAGTGGTCAGTGATTGACGCTGGCATCGCGGTGTCGCCAAGCAGCGAACAAATCAAATCGGGCGGCCTGGCTGCTCAAGTCGTCGTGAATACAGGTACCCAAAGCAACACTGACCTTTTGCAAACCATTAATGTGGAGCAAGGGAAAACCTATCCGTTTTCTGTCTCGGTTTATCACACCGAAGGAAATGTAAAAGCACGTCTGGTGGTTGATGGTTATCACAATTACTCAGATCCGCAGCAGGTAAACCAGTGGCAAGAGCTGGCGCATAACTATACTGCGAGTTCGAACAAGACCATCAATGTCGGGTTGCGTTTTTATGATGAGGCCGGGTTTGATGGCTCAGAAGTTGTCTACGTCGATAATTTTCAACCGACCGAGACAAGTACACAACCTCCTGTAGAAAATTGTAGCGATCATGAAGTGGTTCTTACACTCACGACGGACAACTATGGCTCAGAAACTAGCTGGGAGTTGAAAAATAGCCAAGCGCAAGTGCTTTTCTCTGGTCAGGGGTATGAGAAAAGCACTATTGAAAAGACCATGTGTTTAGCCGATGGTAACTACCAATTTACGATTCAAGACAGCTATGGCGACGGCATTTGCTGTGGCAATGGTTCGGGGTCTTACGCGTTGAAGGTGGGGGATAATACACTTGCCTCTGGCGCTGAATTTGCGAAAAGCGAAACCACTGACTTTACGTTAGGTGACTCAACCACGACCCCACCAGTAGTTGATGGTTACTACCAAGCGGCGTCTGGCAAGACGGGCTACGCTCTAAAAACGGCGCTGTTTAACATCATCAACAACCACACTAGCCGAGGTTATTCTGCGGTGTGGACCTTGGTAAAAGATGCTGATATTGATCGCTATTACGAAAATGATGGCTCTATTCTCGATATGTATTCAGAGAAACCTGCGGGCAGTGATGCTATCAGCTTCACGAAAGTGACAGACCAATGTGGTCAATATAGCCAAGAAGGGGATTGCTACAACCGTGAACACTCGTTCCCGAAAAGCTGGTTTGGCGGTAAAGTTGAACCGATGAACTCAGATGGTCACCATTTGTTTGCGACCGATGGCTATGTGAATGCGAAGCGCAGTAACTGGCCATTTGGTGAAGTTGCCACCGCGACGTACGTGTCTAGTAATGGTTCTAAACTTGGTCAAGCAAGTACTAGCCTAGGTTATTCCGGTACGGTGTTTGAGCCGATCGATGAGTTCAAAGGCGACTTTGCTCGTGCCTATTTCTACATAGCAACCCGCTATGAAAATGTTGTAGGTAACTGGGAAGGCAATTCAAGCAATGCGGATGCTGTCCTTGATGGTTCAAGTTCAACAGTTTTTGAACCTTGGATGTTAAACATGCTGAAGCGTTGGCACAAAAATGATCCCGTTAGTGAAAAAGAACAAAACCGCAATCAACAAGTGTTTGAGTTTCAGGGCAATCGCAATCCATTCGTTGATCACCCAGAGTTTGTTGAACAGATTTGGGGAAACTAACACCTTCTTGATTTTGGTATCCACCATTTAGTGATAGTGACACCAACAAAACAAAGGGGAAGCGCGATGCTTCCCCTTTTTCATTACGGATGTTTTTAAATGAAACTAGTTTTTCGTTACCGTCACGATTGGCGCCGACTTGTCAGCCGCGTTGAAGTGGAAGTTGTAATTTCCCGCTTCTGCAATCGCAATTTTGAGGTTTGCACTACCGCCACCGACTTCCATCGTTAGCGCTTTACCAAGCTCAACACTGCCTTCGCCACCGAAGTTGGTGTCTGCTGCCCAGTCTGCGCTCGCAACTTTCATCTCGTAGTTGCCCGCCGCTAGGTCAATGTCTAGCGAGTAAACGTCATTTGCTACATAGCTGAACTTCGCAGTTGAGTCTTGCGCTGGAGTATCCCATGTGGTGATAGTGCCACGTAGGTAAAGTGCTGTTTCACCGAACGTTGGTGCATCTGCTGACTTCGTCACTGAAACGACAGGTTTTTCTACGCTTTCATCTTGAACATGTAACGCGTTCAGAGTGAAGTTGTACTTACCAGTTTCAGCGACAGACAACGTACAGTTCCCTGCAGAGCCTAAGTCTAGTGAGCCAGAAGCCAAATCCGCAGCATCACAACCGATGTTTGGATTTGCCCATCCTGAATCCGCAAATTTGAACTCGTGTTCACCTGCTTCAAGAACGCCAGTTACAGAGTACATGCCGTTGCCAATAAAGGTCATCGCCCAGTCACTGCTATCTGACCACTCGTTCATGGTGCCTTTGACGTAAACCACGGTTTCGCCGTAAGGAGGAATGCTCGATACGTCTTTGTTATCCGTGTTTACTGGTAGGCCAGCACCTTGCGCGCCGTCTTGTGGCTGTACGAATACCGCTGTTGTCAGTGCTGGTACTGTGAATGTTTCATTGGCGAAGCTTGCACCTTTCACGATGTCATCCGCAGAGTTTTGTTGAACTTCATGTAGCTCGAAACCAGTTGCGCCAGCAACTTTGAAAGATTTCTCAGTTGATGTTGAGTTAACAACGGCCACGACAGCATCGTAGTTCGAATCCAAATCGGCACCTGCTGATGTGCCATCGTCGATAGACATCACAATCAAGCCTTCTACTTGGTCTTGGCCCACGTTGCGGAAATCAACACGATTCATCACTTCTTGCGCGGTGTCTAAGCGGAACAGTTCGCTTGTACTGCGGATTTTTAGTAGCTCTAGGAATTGTTGCTTCGTCAGCTCGATGTCCGTTGAGTCTGGTTTCGCCGTGCTGTCACCGACGATGGTTTTGATCAACTCCCAGTTTGCACCGTCTTTGTCTTCACGTGGTAGACCAACGTTCCAGTTATTGTCGCTTCCATCGAAGAATACACGGTTGAACCAGTCACCAGAATCGTACGAGTCACGCTGCATTGACTTAGAGCGCAATAGCTCAGAACCCATGTGAATGAACGGAATACCTTGACCTAGCATCACCGTTGATAGTGACACAGACTGCATTCGTGCGCGCTCAGCAGATGAAGTACCTGTCGCAATCTTGTAAGCGTTGTTGTCCCACAGCGTTTGGTTATCGTGCTTAGACACGTAGGAAATGTTCTCTGATGGCACTTTTGTGTAGCCTGCTGGAGCACCATTGTAATCAACATTCTTACCAAGTTTGGTTTCGCCTTTGTAATCCAGAAGGACGTAGTCAGCTAAATTACCAGCCATACCTAGACGAACCAGATCTTGGTTGTGTAGACGGCCATTCACAGATTCTGCGTCAGTTTTGGTTTCTTCGTTCGGGTAAGCAGCGTTACCAAAGCCTTGGTTGAAGCGAAGTGGGTGCTTACCTTCAGAATCTACACCGCCATCAAACGGGCTTCCGCCACGAACTGCGTCACGCAGACGATCAGAGAAAGTACCGATTTCTGTCCCCGCCATGTTGACTTGTGTCGCTTGATCGAAGCGAGCGTTTTGCGCGACTTCACCGAAGTCCCAGCCTTCGCCGTAGAATAAAGTATTCGGATCAATTTCACGGACTTTTTCAAGTGCGTAAACCATGACATCTTTCGGCTGGTGGCCCATAAGGTCAAAACGGAAACCATCGACTTTATAGTCATCCGCCCACACCATCAATGAGTCAACCATCAGTTTACCCATCATTAGGTTTTCGGTGGCGGTGTTATCACAGCAGGTTGAGTTTTCTACGCCGCCAGTGTTGACGTTTAGGCGGTGGTAGTACCCAGGGACAATTTTATCCAGTACTGATTTTTCGTTCACACCGGATGCATTCGTGTGATTGTACACCACGTCCATGACCAGTTTCAGATCCATTTTATGCGTCGCTTGAACCATTTCGCGGAACTCAAGGATACGTTTAGACCCGTTAGGATCGGTCGCATAACTGCCTTCTGGCACGGTGTAGTGGTATGGGTCGTAACCCCAGTTGAAGCTGTCTAGCATGCGAAGATCGTTCATCAACGCTTGTGCTTTGCCCGTTGTTGGGTCGTAGCTATTTAATACCTCTTCAATCACTTTGCCGTCATCTTCGGTCTCACAGATGGACGCTTCTGGCTTGATGCCACAAAGTTTACCCACGGTGTCGGTGATATCGACTCGCTGGTCAGCGTCTTCATCCACGGTTGCAATATCAAATGCTGGCAGGATATGTAGCGTTGTTAGGCCAGCATCTTTTAAAGCTTGTAAGTGAGATACAGACTCACGCTCAGTTTCTGTAAGCGCCAGATATTTGCCATCAAGACTTGGCGTGCCTTTGCTGTCATTAAAACTGAAATCACGAATGTGTGACTCGTAAAGGATATGGTCTTCGTCTTTTTTAAGCGTTGGGCGCGCGTAGTTATTCCAATCTTGAGGCATTAAGCTTGGATCATCTAAATCAACCACTTGCGAGTATCGTGAATTCTTAGACAAGCTCATTGAATATGGGTCTGTTACCAAACGCGTTTCAACGACCCCAGTTGTAGGGTGGTACACCTTAACTTGGTAGCGATAGTATTTGTTAACAACATTACTTTGTGCCTCAGAAGCCCAGATACCTGTTGCTGGATCTTCTGTCATTGCAACGGTCGCTTCTTCCGCTAAGTTTTCATCGTAGATTATCAGATCAACATCTTGAGCAGTTGGCGCCCATAGCTTGAAGGTTGCAGCTCCGCCTTCCACAATCGCGCCGAGCTCTTGACCAATCGCGTTACCTGCCTTGGAATCGGCAAACACCGCATCCAAAACGCCCGGCTTTTGCACTTCAGTTGCAGAAATGACGTCACCATTTGCGTTGTAAGCTACCATAACGATTTGTGACTTCAGGATCGTGCGTAGGGTCGCGTCATCGACATCAATGCCTGCAGCTTGGAGGCTAGCAAGGTGACGGAAGCGTGATTTCAGACCATCAGATAAATCACCTGCTTTCGTCAACTCAACCGCCGTGCCACCGGAGAGTTGCTTGTCTTCATCCATTTTAATGTCGTTGCTGAGGCTGTAGAACAGCTTCATGGAATCCGCATTGGCCGCCGCTTCCCACGCGATGGTGTTGGCATCTAGCCAATGCGCTTTTTGACCATCAATATCAACAGGACGTTCTTCGATTGGCTCGTAGTAAAGCTCACTGCTACCGTGGAAGCCAAACAACCCTTTAGATTCGCCGATTTTCGTCAGCTCTACTTTTGAATTTGCACTGCCGAATGCTTTCTCATCGCCTTTGTGCAGAATGAAGTTCATGCATTCGTGTGGGTCAGAGGCATCTGGGTTCACTTTCAGTACGTAATAAGCACCGTAGGTGTCGTTGATGCCATCGAATGGATGCGGTGCCGACCAATCCGTTCCTGTGCCAGGAATGCCCATTGCGTCTAAATCTGTGCTGGTACAGCCTTCACCGTTCCACAGGTGCAAGCCCCAACCTTCGTAGTCGCTGGCCGTTGAAGCGGACGCCACGTCGCGTTTGTAATAAATGACGACCTCGTTCTCTCCCGCAGGGTACAAGCCTGAGCCTGGGTTCGTCGTATCTTCGTTCGTGCTATCACTACCACAACCGCTGATGACTGCGACGGAAATCAAAGGCAGTACGGTTTTGGCAATTGTTGATAATTTAAATGTCTTATTGTCCACGTTTACAAATCCATTGTTATTGAATTGATATTGAGCTGCGCGCTGCCTTCGCTGACTCAGTCATCAAGAAGGTTTCGCACACGCTAGAAAGGCAGATGCCGAAAAAGGAAATGTTCAACTAGATGCTAATACACTGAATCATCAGCAAAATGTGAGAGCAGGCAGTTAAGTTTTTTACAAGTGAAAATTTTCTGTCACAGTCGATTTTGTTCACAAATTAAATAATAAAACAGACGCATAGTGAGAGCTTCTGCACATCATTAAAATGTAAATTTTTATAGGAGGAGCAAGGGGGGATGATAGGGGAGGAGAATATCTCAGCCCCAAAACCGTGATTAAGTTCTATAAAAATCGCAGTGATATTTTTTAATTAAAAATAAGTTGCAGTGATATTGAATAAAATACCGCCATTAAGTCTTGGCAAGCTTCAGATTTTCGCTAAGTGGTCGTTATATAATGAAGGTAGTCGGCGTTATGTCGGCGCGTAATCTTAAGATTTCCCTGAGAGGGAGATGAATTGGGCCCTGAAACCAAAAGAGGCTATTTATGAGTAGTATGGGCATTGCCATTGCGGCAACTGGCCTTTCACTCGTCCTGATATTTGTGTGGATGATCTCGTTGTCGATGCGGAAACAGAGACTCGAGGCAGAGAGGAAAGCTCGCGAAGCCGCTTATCGAAAGGCGATGCAAAAAGCGCGAGAGCAAGAGCGTAAAGAGCGTGAGTTCAAAGCAGAAACCGGGCATATCCCCACCATTTTATTTCTAGCGAAAGAAGCCGAGAAGGACAACATTCGTCAAGCGCTGTATTGGTATGATAAAGCCGCTAAGTTGGACAACGTGACGGGAATGTACGGTATTGTTCGCTTGAGTGAGCGCATGCGTGAAGATGTGATTTTAAAAGAGCAGGCAAACTTTTGGCGTACCGCCATTGCCGGAATGGAAGGGGATACCGAAGCGAAATTTGCGACAGGCAAAGCGTTGGTTTTTGGTCGCGGAACGGAAAAAAATATTCCCAAAGGTAACCAACTGATTGAAACTGCAGCCGAAGAAGGCTGCATTGATGCCATGCTTTACATGGGTGAATGGCAACTTTCATCAGACAATAGTGCAGGACGCAGTGCAGATGCACTCTATTGGTTTATGAAAGCGGCTGAAAAAGACAGTGCGGACGGAAAGATCCAAGTTGGCTTATGTTACCTAAATGGTGTTGGTACAGAAAAAAGCATGGTCAAAGGCTGCTATTGGCTTGAAAGAGCCGCAGAAGGTGGTAGCGCCGAGGCGATGTATCATGCTGGCGAAGCGTGGAAGGACAAAGGTAAAACAGGCAATGCGATTGCTTATGTTTGGTTGTTTCTTGCTGCCAATATGGGGTATCAGCCAGCGCGTACGTTGCGTGACGAAGTGGCAACCAATATTGGTGTTGATGTCGTCGTTGGATTGCAATCCATAGCGAAACCGTTGCAAAGAAAGCTTGCGTCAGGGATGGTGAGAAAGCATTCCATTATTCGTGCGCTGAACAAGGTGTACAAACGCGAAGCGTATTTTCCTGCAGAGGAGGAGCTTAACGCGGTGTTGAGTGACGAAAATAAAGACGATGCTAACGCATGGGATGAAGCATCGGCGCCGAACTTCCAGCCTGACATGACGACCGCAACGACGGAGGGACAGACAACCACATCGTCCACCGAAAAAAAGCTCTCTAAAGAGGCGCTCGATTTCACGCAGAATTTCCTTCAACCATAATTTATCTTATCCATAAGCCTCATAATTGAGGCTTTTCTTTTGCCTTTCTGTCTCAGTATCTCTGTCGATCACAATTACAGACTGTAAACTTATCTAAGCGATTTATTTACTAGATTGCATACTATTTATTCGATTTTTCAACACATTTTTAGTACTTCGCTAAGGCGGGATATGTTTATCTTCAAATAGAGGGATTTCCCTCTTTATCTACTTCTCCTGTTGGGCTCAAATCAAGTCTCTTCAATTGATAGTAATAATGATTGAAGAGCAATACTTGATGCCCAGAGTAATAGGTTAATAGTATTCATTACTTTATCTAATAATGTAAATTAAAAATTGTATTATAAATCTTAAATTGTGTTTTTATATTTAGGCATGGATTATTGATTTTATAATTAATTAGGCGCAAGATGACGTACAAAATAAAATAGCATAGATAATATGCAGAATTACACTAGGAAGTAACTTTTTCATTACATGTTTCAGCAGAAATGGAGCGAATTAGTTTGCTCTGTTTTTATTTCTATTAGAGATTTGTGTATGTTGAGAATCATTAGTGCAGATAAATTCATCTCTTCAAGATTTATCTTAGAGTACAGTAAGGCTGAGTTCGCTTCTTTATTAGGCGTTTCCGTTGCTAAGATAAGTAATATTGAAAGTGGAAAATCTTCAATCCCCCCGGTGTACGATTACGCCATTAATTATTTACTTAGTGAGCATCCTTTTAAAGATAGTGCTGTTGACGCTTTATGCTCTCACGAAACGTTAAACTTTGCTCGGCGTATTGACGTCAACACCAAAGTAAAGCGCCTGTCCTGCAAGCGCTGCGATAGCCGAAGGCTGCACGTTATGGCAGGAATGAGTGGGTTGTATTTTGTTGAGTGTATGGATTGTAAACATACCATGTACTCGTCAGGCATGTCTGTAAAGCGTTATCAGCAATGGTCGAATGGTGGAGTCAAGCTAGATAGTCATTTATTCAATTAAGTTGTTTTTTCTTTATATCCAAAGTAAAGAGCCATCAATACATGTGTTGATGGCTCTTTTATTATGTGTTTAAATTTGGTTAAAAGTGGAGTGTTTTAAACTGCAATAATATAATTTAACTTATTATATAGTGATGGAAATCTCAAAACTTTATTTTCTTATAATAACCTTCTTTTTAATAATGGGCGTTGTCACATAATTATTGAAGGTTCTTTCCTTTTAGGTGCGTTTCAATATCATTGAGATAGAAGCTGGAAAGTGATGAAAGTCTCTAAATTTTAATTCGATAAAATAAGTCTTTTAAATATGAAAATTTAATCACGAAATTTGTAATTTGAATTTTAAATAAATATTTCGTTTGTAATATCTGTCCTTGTCATTTTTAAAGAACAAAAAGAGATATTTCAAATGAAACGTTTAATTATAGGTGTTAGTAATTACATGCCTGAAGACTTTAGCTTATTAGCTGAATCTTTAGATGAACAATTTAATCGTCACTTACTGCCTTTAGAACAAGTTGAATTAACCGACGTTGGTGCGGCTATTATTACGTCAGCAGACATTAAAGCGGGTCTGCACAGAATGATTTCGGAAACAGGGTACGGAATTCCTGTTTTCTTAGTGACCGATGAAACTCCAGTTTCGGCAGAAGATTACGTTTGGTTAACGGGGGTTATTGATTTAGAAAGACAATCTATCGATTACTACTGCCGTCAAATTAATGAAGCTGTGACTAAATATGAGTGTCGTCTGCTCCCTCCTTTCTTCAAGCAATTAACGCACTACGTTGAGATGGGTAACTCGGCGTTTGACTGTCCAGGGCACCAAGGTGGTCAGTTCTTCAAAAAACACCCTGCTGGTAAACAATTCTACGATTTCTTTGGCGAAAACCTATTCCGTAGCGACTTGTGTAACGCGGACGTGGACTTAGGTGACTTACTGATCCACGAAGGTTCTGCACACCAAGCGCAAGCACACGCTGCAAAAGTATTTAACGCTGACAAAACTTACTTCGTACTCAACGGTACTTCTGCTTCAAACAAAGTGGTGTGTAACGCGCTAGTAACTGAAGGCGATTTGGTATTGTTCGACCGCAATAACCACAAGTCGAATCACCACGGCGCGTTAATCCAAGCGGGTGGTATGCCAGTTTATCTAGAAACAGCGCGTAACCCTTGGGGCTTCATTGGTGGTATGGATGAGCACTGTTTCGATGAAGAGTATATTCGTGCTCAAATCGCGAAAGTATCTCCAGAGCGTGCACGAGATGAACGTCCGTTCCGCTTGGCCATCATCCAGTTGGGTACTTACGACGGTACAATTTATAACGCTCGTTACGTCATGGATAAGATTGGCCACCTTTGTGACTACATCTTGTTTGACTCGGCATGGGTAGGCTATGAGCAGTTCATCCCTATGATGAAAGATTGTTCGCCACTGCTACTGGATCTGAAACCAGAAGATGCGGGTGTGATCGTGACTCAGTCTGTTCACAAACAACAAGCTGGTTTCTCTCAAACGTCGCAAATCCACAAAAAAGACCGCCATATCAAAGGCCAAGCTCGTTACTGCAATCACAAACGCTTTAACAACGCGTTTATGATGCACGCATCGACATCTCCTTTCTATGCGTTGTTTGCTGCATTGGATGTGAACGCGAAGATCCACGATGGTGAAGCAGGCTTACGTTTATGGAGCGACGCAGTTAAGACAGGTATCGAAGCGCGTAAAGAAATTCTCAAAAGTTGTGAGTTAATTCGTCCGTTCATTCCAAATGAAATTGAAGGTCAACCTTGGGGCAGTTATGACACTGATGTGATCGCGACCAACAAGAAGTTCTTCATGTTCGAGCCAGATGCAAACTGGCACAAGTTTGAAGGTTATGGTGAAGGTCAATACTTTGTTGACCCATGTAAATTGTTGCTAACCACGGCAGGCATTGCCGAAGACGGCAGCTACGCAGATTTCGGTATTCCGGCAACGCTATTGGCGAACTTCCTTCGCGAAAACGGCATCATCCCTGAGAAGTGTGACTTGAACTCCATCTTGTTCCTACTCACTCCTGCCGAAGATATGGGTAAGATCCGTCACCTTGTCGCGCAAATCAACCGATTCGAAAAATTCATTCGTGATGATGCACCTCTCAGTATCGTGCTACCAGGCGTCTACGAAGCGAACAAAGAGCGCTACCGTGGTTACACCATCCGTCAGCTATGTCAGGAAATGCATGACATGTACAAAGAGCTGAACGTGAAACAGCTACAAAAAGCGATGTTCCGCAGTGAATACTTCCCACAAATGGTTCACAAACCGGACGTGGCAACGCGCAAATACTTCCGCGGTGAATGCGATTACTTACCACTTAAAGAGGCCGTCGGCCGCGTAGCCGCCGAAGGTGCACTACCTTACCCTCCAGGCATTATCTGTGTGATCACTGGTGAAATCTGGACTCAACAGGTGGTGGATTACTTCTTATCTCTAGAAGAAGGCATCAACCGATTCCCAGGCTTCGCGCCAGAAATTCAAGGTGTGTACCTTGAAGATGTCGACGGTCGCACTACCGCACATTGCTATGTCCTAAAAGATTAATCTACCCGTTCGCACCACGCTCCGGCGTCGGTGCGAACCGCTTATTCGTGGAGAATAATTTATGAGTACTGAAACTAAAAAAATGTCGGTGGTGCAGTTAACCATTCTGACGTTCATCAATATGGCTGGCTCCGGTATTATCATGCTGCCAAGTAAACTGGCGCAAGTGGGCACCATTTCTGTGTTGTCTTGGCTGATCACGGCAGCGGGCTCTTTGGCGTTGGCTTATGTGTTTGCAAAATGTGGTCGCTTTAGTAAACGTGACGGCGGTATGAACGGTTACGCGTCTTACGCATTCGGTAAATCGGGTGCGTTTATGGCGGGCTGGACTTACGGTTTGTCGCTCCTTATTGCGAATATTGCGATCGCGATTACCTGTGTGGGTTACGGCTCCGCATTTTTTGAAGTGACCCTATCTCCGGTCGAAACCTGTTTGTATACCATCGCCATTCTTTGGATTTGTACTTTCGCTAACTTCGGTGGTGCGAAAATCACAGGTCAAATCGGTACCTTCACGGTATGGGGTGTGATCCTACCGGTATGTTCGCTAGGTATTGTTGGTTGGTTCTGGTTTAACCCAACCATGTACATAGAAGCTTGGAACCCACACCACCTACCATTTGGTGAAGCTGTGAGCGCTTCTATTGCCATGACACTATGGGCGTTTCTTGGTCTTGAATCGGCTTGTGCGAACTCTGAAGCAGTAGAAAACCCAGAGAAGAACGTACCAATCGCAGTATTGGGCGGTACGTTGATTGCTGCGGTGGTTTACATTGTATCGACAAACATCTGTTCTGGTATCGTTGCAAACTCTGAGCTTGCCGCTTCTACCGCGCTATTCTCAACCGTATGGTCTGTGATGCTTGGCTCAGCAGCAGGTAAAGCGGTTGCTGGTATGGCGGTATTGGCTTGTGCGGGTTCTCTATTAGGTTGGCAGTTCACTATCGCGTCAGTGTTCAAATCATCTTCTGATGCGGGCTTCTTCCCTAAATTGTTCTCTCAAGTGGACAAACGTGGTACGCCAATCAAAGGTATGGTGGCCATCACGGTTATCCAATCGGTGCTGTCTTTAATGACTATTTCTCCAACGCTGAACGAGCAGTTCGAAGCGCTGGTTAACCTAGCGGTAGTAACGAACGTAATTCCTTACATCCTATGTATGGGCGCAATTTTCATCATGCAGCAAGTGGCGCACGTGCCAGAGCGCGAGATGAAAACCACCAACATTATCGCTCTGATTGGTTCCCTATACAGCTTCTACGCGCTATATGGTTCCGGCTACGAAGCGATGATGTGGGGCTCAATCGTAACCTTCCTAGGTTGGAGTGCTTACGGTCTGATTGCTGCCAAGCATGAGCCTTTAGCAAATTAAAAAATAATAATGAAAGAGCCTTCCCAAACGCGGTGTGGAAGGCTCTTTGTTTTTAGGCGCTTATGCCAAGCCCAAGTCAGAACAAGGCTCTTGGGAATAAATATCCAATGATGTGAAAACTCATTTTCGACATTTGGAGGACGAAAGATGATAAGTCAACCTGTTAAAATCGGTGACGATACCGCCGTAGTCATTCCAAGCGTAATCCTGACTCAACTCGGGATAAGGGAAGGAGATACCCTAGAAATCGCACTGAATAAAGACAAAATGGAAATCAAGAAGATGGTGTTGAAAACCAGCGCTCCAACTTACTCTGAAGAAGTTAACGAGAATTGAGTTAGAGAATCTTGGTTTGTCGGATACACTACTGGTTTCGCAAAACTGGCGCTTGCCGCTGTCTTTGAACTATCGATAACAACAATAAGAGGTAAGGTACTATGCAAGGTATCCTCTCTATACAATCTCATGTTTCTTTTGGTCATGCTGGTAACAGCAGTGCCGTTTTCCCAATGCAACGCATGGGCTTCGAAGTATGGCCGATTCATACCGTTCAATTTTCTAACCACACGCAGTATCAAGAAGGTTGGACTGGGCGAGCGTTTGCGGCTGAAGACATTAGCGAGTTAGTGCGTGGTCTTAGTAACATCGGTGCATTGGAAAAGTGCCAAGCGGTGTTGACGGGCTACCAAGGCAGCGCAGAGCAGTGCCTTGCTGTTGAAGAAACCGTGACGAAGGTGAAGCAAGCGAACCCGAACGCACTTTATGTTTGCGACCCTGTGATGGGCGCGCCAGACAAAGGCTGTATTGTGGCGCCGGGTATTGCAGAAAACTTGTTAAACCGTCTGATGCCAATGGCAGATGTGATCGTGCCTAACCAGTTCGAGCTAAGCCAATTTGCAGAGATGGAAATCCACTCGTTAGACGATGCGATCACGGCATGCCAACGTGCACTAGCGAAAGGTCCAAAAATAGTGCTAGTGAAGCACCTTTACTGCCTAGAGAATGGCAGCTTCAACATGTTACTGGCAACGCAAGAAGGCATTTACTTAGCGAAGCGCCCTCAGTTTGAGTTTGCCAAACAACCTGTGGGGGTAGGCGATCTTATTTCGGCTATCTTCACCGCTGGATTATTGAAGGGCTGGTCTCCTAAACAAGCTTTCCAACACTGCCATGACGCGTGTTACGGGGTATTAAGCGCCACTTACCATGCAGGGGAGTGGGAGCTGCAAACTATCGCGGCACAGCAAGAATTTGTTGAGCCAAGTAAGCATTTCTCAATTGAAGAGGTGGTTCTGGCCACCGCGTAATTGAGCGCAAATAATTAGTATATAAAAAAGGGGAGCCATCATCGGCTCCCCTTTCTATTTGTTCTGTCAGTCTTACTGAGCTTTTTGCTGTTCTGATTTACAAACTGCTGCTGTGAAGACAACGTCTGTTGAACTGTTTAGTGCAGTTTCAGCAGAATCTTGAATCACGCCGATGATGAAGCCAACCGCTACAACCTGCATTGCTACGTCGTTTGAGATACCAAACAGACCACACGCAAGTGGGATAAGTAGTAGCGAGCCACCTGCAACACCTGATGCGCCACATGCAGAAACCGCAGCCACAATACTGAGCAGTAGCGCAGTCAGTAGATCAACTTCAATACCCATAGTGTGCACAGCTGCAAGCGTTAGCGTTGTGATAGTGATTGCAGCACCAGCCATGTTAATGGTCGCACCTAGTGGGATAGATACTGAGTACGTATCTTCGTCCAGTTTTAGCTTCTCACATAGTGCCATGTTTACTGGGATATTCGCCGCACTTGAACGAGTGAAGAACGCGGTTACACCACTTTCACGTAGGCAACGGAATACAAGTGGGTAAGGGTTTTGCTTAGTTTTAACGAACACGATCGCCGGGTTTACAACGAGTGCGATGATCATCATAGCGCCAAGAAGAACCGCCAGAAGGTGTGCGTAGCTTGCTAGTGCGCTAAAGCCTGTTGTTGCGAACGTTGAAGCAACCAGACCAAAGATACCAAATGGTGCAAGACGAATGATAAAGCGAACAATGTGAGACACGCTGTGGCTGAGATCTTCAAACACGGCTTTCGTTGTTGCAGATGCGTGGTGTAGTGCAAGACCCAGACCCACACCCCAAGCAAGAATGCCGATGTAGTTTGCTTCTACTAGTGCATTTACTGGGTTGTCGACCAGTTTAAACAACAGTGTGCGTAGAATTTCAGCAATACCTTGAGGCGGCGTTGCCCCTTCAGCGCCGGTGACAAGCGTTAAATTGGTCGGGAAAAGGAAGCTTAGAACCACTGCTGATAGTGCCGCGAAGAACGTACCCATCAGGTACAGTACAACGATTGGACGCATGTACGTGTGCTGGTTTTTCTTTTGGTTCGCAATTGAAGCGGCAACCAAAATAAACACAAGGATTGGCGCGATCGCTTTAAGAGCACCAACAAAAAGGCTACCAATTAATCCTGCACTTTCGGCATGGCTTGGGGAAATTGTGGCGAGCAAAATACCAAAGACAATACCGACAAGGATCTGGACGACGAGGTTACCACGAGCAAATCGGGCAACGAGGCTGTTGTGTTGCATACATCATTCCTGCAATTTTATGGCAGAGCGAGCAGGGCAATAGTCCATCATTACACGGCGATAATGCCCTTGTATTGCAAGGGGTGAGCATTGCTTCTGGTCACTAAGACACATGATTATCAATTATCCTGTTTTTATAAATTCAGCCATTTTCTTGCTGAATATCACATATCTTAGCTTGGTAATATTTTGTGTCTAGTTTTAGTTTGTTTTTGGATTAAATGTTTGCTCAATGTTATTTAAATAAGATTTTTATGTTGAAAATTATCATTAGTTATGAGTAATGGTTTTTAATAAAGTTGTTAAAAAGGAGACTTTCGTCTCCTTTGATTTTATTGACAACTCAAACGTAACAAATCAATAACTTTGTTGGCGCCTGCGCTTATCACTCATGGCATTTCGAGTGAGTTTCCCGAACTGTCGACTTTGAGCTCGTTGCTCTGCCAAAGTCGCGCCGTTAAAGGCTTGTTCTCGCAATAGTTTTTGATAGTTATTGAAACGACGAACCTCCAGTTTGCCATTTTCAATCGCAGCTTGAACTGCGCAACCCGGCTCAGTTTGATGCTGGCAATCACCAAAGCGACAACGCTGAGCGAGAGCCTCAATGTCAGAAAATGCCTCACTGACGCCCACTTCGCAGTCTGCTAGTTGAAGCTCGCGCATTCCCGGAGTATCAATCAAGATGCCGCCATCAGGTAATAGATGGATAGAGCGCGATGTGGTTGTATGTCGCCCTTTACTATCGTCTTCACGAATATGCCCGGTCGCCTGTTCTTGCTGCCCGAGTAATGCATTCACAAGAGTTGATTTGCCAACGCCTGAAGAACCGATAAAAGCGACGGTTTGTCCTTCTTCGCACCAGCTCATGAGTTTGGAAGCACTCTCTGCTTCTAAGCCGTTGACTGTCTCTATGACTAATAGAGGATCGAGCTTCTGTACTTGGCTTTTTAGTTCATCAATGTTGCCACACAAATCGGCTTTGGAAAGCACGATGACGGGTTCGACTTCGGCTTCATGAGCCAAGGCGAGATAGCGTTCAATACGACTTAAATTGAAGTCGTCGTTAAGGGAACAGACGATAAAAACGGTATCCACATTTGCGGCGATGAGTTGCTCTGCCACTTTGCTACCTGCTGCTTTGCGGCTAAAGAGGCTCAAGCGATCCAGTAAGCGAACAAATTGCTGATCGTCATTTAAGATAACCCAGTCTCCGACGGTCATATTGGGTAGAGAGTGGTGGGCATTGAGGTGGACTTGCCCCGTTTCTGTCGCCAATAGGTAACCACTTCGGTGATGCGCAATCACACGTGCAAAGATAGTGTCGTCGTAATCGTCTAGTGTCAGTTGTTGCTGAAAAAATGGTTTCCAACCCAATCGTTTTAGTGGGTTTGAAGTTGAAATTAATGTGTCACAAAAAGTATGTGTTTGATTCATTGTTGAATTATCCCAGACGCAAAAAAGCGCCTTAATACAAATCGCATTAGGGTCTAATTCGGATAGAGTTGACCCCGGTTAAGACCGGGCAGAGAAGGGGAGTTGTGGCTATGCCACGCAATTGGTGCGGTTAGGGTTACCCTTGCGATGCCCAGTTAGTGTTATTCAATACAATCATCATGTGTCCTCTTCGTTGGTTAATAAATAAGTGAATTAATTAAGCCAAGAGAGTATAGCCGCCCTTTTTCTTAGAGGGTAGCTATACTGCGAAAATATTAGCTTTGTTTGTTGATGCGCTCTTCCATAATCTGCGAATACGTGTTGGCTTTTAAGCCGTATATGATTTGGACATGACGCTCATCCAATATCACGATGCCATGTGCGCCATGATTTTTGAGTGCATTTTTATCTATGATGGACGTCGTTCTGAGGGTAAGACGCAGCCGAGTCGTGCATGCTCCGGTTTCTAGCAGGTTTTCTATCCCCCCAATGGCGTCAATGATCGTATCGACGTCTTGTTCGACATTGGGGTTGGTTTGAGTTAGGAAACTGAAAAACTGTTTCAGCACTGACTTAACTGTCATTTGAGGAGCCTTCAGTCGTCAGTTTTGAAATGGCTTCAACAATCGGTGCCGGCGAGAGTGTATGCGGTACCTTGGTGATTAACGTGCCATCCGGCTTCAAGAAGTAAAAGTAAGAGCTGTGATCAAGCGTGTATTTGAGCTCCGAGCCTTCCAATTCGGTTTTGCGGAAAATAACACCATAGTTGTGTGCCAAAGGTGTGGTTACATCAAGAGGTGCCGATAGGCCTTCAATCATTGGATGGAAGTAATGGGCATATTTCGCCGAGGCATCGGCCTCATCACGCTCTGGATCTAAAGAAATGAACATTGGGCGCAGTTGCGCTTTTTGCGCTTCATCGATCTGATTTAGGGCTCCTGCTAGCATAGCAAGCGAAGTTGGGCAAACATCTGGGCAGCGAGTAAAGCCAAAATAGACGACTCGAATGCGAGGGTCATTCACATCGAAGATATTGACGGCTTGGTTATTTTCCCCAAACAATACCGTTTGTTGAGAGGTGGAACTATCCACTTGCTCTGGCTTCGTTTTCTGATTATCTAAATAGCTTTTTACGCCAAACCCGAGGGCGAAAGCAACTACGAGAAATAGGGACCAATTGCGGCTCATAACGATTCCTTATCTTTGCATTTTTATAGCAGGGTAAACGGTATTCTCTCCATCACTGAGTTCACCAACCCAGGTCATGGCGTCTTGAGTGCAAACCGGCAGGATGATGTCACCTTGATATCGACCGGGAGCGACTTGCTTCAGTAAAAACTTGGGTTCTCCCATCTCCATTTCTCTTCCTGAAAGGCTTAGGACGAGTTGCTCAGCATCGCTTGTGCGCCACTCAACATTCAGAGTAGTAGGGACCAAGGGTTGAGCAGTATCTGCGTTGAGCGTCATCGTAACATTCTCTTGAACGCACGAGGCAGTAGAGAGAAAGCAATACTCATCTATCGGTTTGATCGGAGTGGATGAAGAAAAGCTTTTTAGTAAAGTCGGGGCATAAAATCCCGCAACCAGTGCGGCTGAAACAGCGGCGATTTGTAACACTTTCATTAAGGTTCAGCATTTATCACTTAACATTACCTGCATCGTAGCACAGAAGCGTCATTAGCCAACTCGTGGCCTAGATAAATTGTGCGTTGTGCCTCGATGACAGAGAGCAAAATAACCGCGCGGCTTAGGGGCTGTTGAATCAAGCCCATAAAGATTTTCAATTGCGATGATTTTCTCTTAGCCAATAAACAAAAACGGAGCCAATTGGCTCCGTTCTTGTTTGTTGATTCCGTATTGATTTGATACCGCAGTTACTTGTCTGAATCTGCAAATTTTTCGAGACTCAAAACCAGCGCAATGGCAGCAAGCATCATCACAACGGCAAGCACTAACTGAGAAGGTTGTGATGTTACGTGTTCAAATTCAAATGGTGATAGGTTGTGCTGTAGCAAGGGCACTTGCTCACCCTTTGAATTGGTGCGCCAAGTAATGGTTTCTTTCCAAGGCCAAATCTTTGGTAACGTACCAATCATTAAGCCTGTCAAAAACATCAGAGTGAAATCGCGGAACTTGCGTAGTAACCACGACAATAGATGCGAAAAGGACAGCAAACCAATCACACAACCTGACAAAAACAGCGCTAATGTATCGACTTGGAAGCCTTTCACGGCGGCTAATACTGGCGCATACATCCCAATCAATAACAAGATAAAACTGCCAGAGATGCCCGGTAAGATCATCGCGCAAATCGCGATAGCACCAGCGAACAATGTGTTAATGGCCGTTGGTTCCATGTGTAAAGGTTTAAGCACGGTGATGCTGTAAGCAAACCCGACACCAACAAGTAGAGTCACAAAGCGGATAAGATCACGTTGTTCAACCTGACGAATAATGTGATAGACCGATACCAAAATCAGACCAAAGAAAAATGACCAAAGTGGGATGGGGTGTGTGTCAAGAAGCCAAGTGATCAACTTTGCTAGCGTAGCAATGCTGGTGAAAATACCGGCAAACAGAGCGATAAGGAAGAAACCGTTGATGTGATTAAAGGCGGCTTTAACCCCTTTTTTTCGCCAAATAGAGAAAAGTGATGGGTTAATGCGTCGAATGCTCTCAAGCAGTGTATCGTAAATGCCGGTGATAAACGCGATGGTGCCGCCTGATACGCCAGGAACAACATCTGCTGCGCCCATGGCGATTCCTTTGAAGAAAGTAATTAAGTAGTTCATTGCTCTAATGCTAAGTCGTTTCGATGGCACAGAGTATACAAACATTGCGACGAAAAAAGTATGAAATAGTGCTGTAGCTACTGGGTTTTATATCCAAGCAATTGCTTATTTTTGTTACAGGTTATGAGGTGATTCAAATACAACGATATCTTAATATTTGGTTTACATTATTGAGATGATTAACTGTACTATCAATGGCTACGCCTGTTGCATTATGCAAATGCAATTTGATAATTGGATTTGCGTTTTGCTATATTTTATATAGACAAATTCACTTTATATGAGATCCTGTGCCCAAAAATAAGTCTTTGCATTTTGGCATGATTAATGCATAATACTGCTCGACCCTTCTTAAGCCGAGGGTCACCTAGCCAACTGACGTTGTTAGTGAATACAATTTGTTCACACTAAATATAAGCCAATCGCGATTATTGCGGTTGGCTATTTTTTTATATGAACAACGTTACTTACGTGCTTTGCAAATTGCACTTCCCTCGTTCTAGACTCATAAAAAAGGGCTGACGCATCACGCCAACCCCTTGTATTTCACTTTAGGTTTTAATCTGTTTTCTTGAGCTGATCAGTACCCCATCAACTGGAGTAAATTTTCAGCTGTCACAATGGCCTCTTTACGATTGGCGATATTGAGCTTTTGGTACAAGTTGCGAATGTGGGTTTTAATCGTGGTGCCTGCCACATCAAGCTCTTGCGCGATTTGCTCATTACTGAAACCAGAATAAATCAAACCAAGCACCTGCCACTCACGTTGAGTCAGTGGGCTTGTGCGAACCAGTTCCGGTACGTTAGGGTGGTTTACCAGCTTCTCAATGAAGTCTTCATCAAAGTGAATAGAGCGGCTGCGCTGATTGGAGGAAATATCCTTCATCAATTGTTGAGCGCGGTGACGTTCTAGATCGCCTAACTCATGGCGGAGGCTTAACTTCTCCAGTAGCCCGCCAATGGTGGCGCCATCAATGAGGAAATTACCTACCATCCCCGTCTGGTTTGTCATCACTAACGCTTCTTTTAGCAAAGCTTTTGCTTGCTCTTCGTCTTTTTGACGAGCAGCAAACACCGCTTCGACCACTAAGTTGCGATTAGTATCTGTGATCAGGTTGGTTCGACGAGCTTCACTTTGGAGGAAATCTAATGCTGCGCGCGCTTCGGTATATTGACCTAAGTTGATGTGTGCGCGTGCAATGTTACGCCATTGCAATTGTGAAAAGTGGTTGCATGCCGATTCAGGACGAACTGCAGTGTTGAGCCATTCTTGCATTGCATCGGTATTCCCGCGCGCTTGCCAAAACAGGATCAACGATAGTGAGGCGTTTGCTGTCCAATCTACGTGGTAAGTCGACTGCTTCATCAAATGTTGAATGTGCTCAATGAATTTACCGGCTTTGTCTAGCTCGCCACGGCCAACCGCAATACGCGCCAGCATCGAGTAGCTGTGTAAGTGCTTACTTGGCGAATGGTTTTCGAGAATTTGTAGACCTCGGTAGGCACATTCTTCTGCTTCATCAAGTCGGTTCCAGCACCAAAGCACTTGCGCTCGAATACGCAGCAAAAACTCGTGCAGAGGAACATGTTGAAGTTGCTGATCTTCAATCAAACGGAATGCGGAATCTTGCAGCTCAAAGGCGGCTTGTACGTAACCTTGCGCAATCAAAATCTCGCTTTGTTGTAAAATCGCCCATAACGCTTGGTGGTAAACTTGGTACTGACGAGCCAGTTTCTCGGTTTGTTGCATCATCGGTAACGCGCGGTCGAGTTTACCTAGCACGTGGTTAACTTCGCCAACAACCGAAGTTGCCACAATGCGGCTACGGTAAATCGTGTTATCAAGTTGGCTAAGTGCTAGCTCCGCTAATTCGAGTGCTTTCTCTGGCTGGTTGCTGTTGATAGCCACTTGAGCAAGCAGCGCGTTTGCTTGACCTTGATAATGAATATCTAACTCAATGTTACGCTTTTTATGCTCTTCTTCCGCTTCTTCAAGCAGGTGGCCTACTTGGTTATAACGGTGCTGACTTTGAGCCAACCAAGCTCGGAGCATCGTAAGTTTTGGGTGGCTGAACAGAAGCTCAGCATCCAACTTATTAATTGAGCTTTCCAGTGTGCTGAGCTCGCCTTGGTTAAACATCTTCCAGCCGAATTCGTTTAGAATTTCTACCACCAAGTCTTTATCGTTCGACTTTTGTGCATGGTGAATCGCTTGGTGCGGTGCTTTTTGTTGTAACCAGGCAACAGCTGCATTGCGGTGGAGATCTTTTTCTTGCTGAGGAATACGCGCTTGGCGCTCATGAGACAAAAACTCGCCAAATAAGTTATGGAATCGGAACCAGTTTTGCTCCCCTTCGAGTGGGTAGATGAATAAGCCGTAGCGGTTTAATGATTCGATCAAACCAAGCGCATCTTCGCGTTGGGTGAGGGCAAACACCAACTCATCATTGAAGTGGTCAAGCACGGAAACTTGCATCAAGAAATGACGAGTTTCGTGATCGAGTAGGTCAAATACTTCTTCGACCAGGTAATCCCACAAATGCGCGTGATTGAACTGAGATACCGACTCTACGGTTTGCGCCAATGTACGGTTTTGATGTTGCGCTTGCAACGCGATCAACTGCATCGCCGATGGCCAACCTTCCACATAGGTTCTGAGGCTGTTTGCCATGTCTTCGTCGATGCCATCGGCAATACGCTGATTAAAGAAACGAGTCGTTTCTTCGGTATCGAACGCCAACATCTCGTTGCCGATTTCGATCATTAAATCACGAACACGTAAGTTTGCAGTACCCAGAGGCGGCGCTGCACGACTTGTTACCACAACGGTGAGGTTGTCTGGCATGTGTTTTAAGAAGAAACGCATGGATTCATGAATTTCATCGTTGGTGATCAAGTGATAGTCATCTAGCACCACGTAGCACTCTTGATGAAAATCAGCCATTTCCGCGAACACTTCGCTGAATAAAGAACGTAGAGAAGAGATTTGGCGTTTTTCCGCCAGTTTTTGTGCGTTAGAGCAACTGAAGTTGGTGGCTTTGTTTAATGCTTGAAGCAGGTAGTTCACAAAACGAAAGCCGTCGTTATCGCTGTCATCAATGCTGTACCAACCGACGTTTGGTTTATCGGATAGCCACTGCGCTGCCATGGTGGTTTTTCCGTAACCTGCTGGGGAGCGGAATAAAACCAATTTGTAGTAAGGCGCTTGCTGTAGTAAGTCCAACACTCGTGGGCGCACGATGGCATTGTGCAGGCGTCCTGGTCGAGTAAGCTTAGATGGAATCCACATTAGTAATTATGTCCTTATTTATGTATACCCAAGTGATTGCGACGTGATCATTTCAGTAAGGCCCCTCGAAAGCTTCGTCTTACTGAATGATTTCACCGGCATCAAAAACTGCTTGAATGCCGGTTGATGTCGCCTCTTGTTGGGGCTTGCATCCGTCTGAAAAACCATTCCATACGGTCACTTAGATATAAAAGCTAGCGAAAACTAGAAATAACTCACACCGCCTAATTCTAGTTTGTATAAAAAGCGTACAATCCTGTGAGCCGTGTGGGATGTTACGACATCAGAAATGTCCGTTACTTTGATCCACTTCCTAATTCTCAAGGGTTGATGGATTTACCATCAACTACGCCCTTTATTTGTGATTCTTGTCACTTAAATATCTTTTGTGTCGAACGTATTAAGATCTCGTTGCACATCGATTATGAAAAATCTTTCCATGTTAACCAAGTTAATGTGACCAATATTACAATTTTCACATCATCAGATGAGTGGGCTATAAAAAGCGTCATGAACGGGTTTTAACCTTTCTCATATTCCATTGTGATCAAAATCACTAAGAACTGGAGCAAAGCTCACTTTGTTGAGATTTGGATCACTAACCTAGCAATGGTACCCCCTCTACGCCCTCAGCCCTCCTCCTTCAAAGGAGGAGAATTAGGAGGATGTTTATTCACAGAGGTAAATGCAGGATGTATGGCAGATGAATTACCAAAAGACGTGAGAATTTCGTAATGAAACCTACTCAACAAAAACAATTTGACAAGAAGTCGTTCCAAGAAAGCGTAAAGAAACACCTATCTGTAACTTACGCTCACACGATTGAAAACGCAGACAGCCGCGCTTGGTACCTAGCAATGGGTCATGCACTGGCTGAGTTCACTACTTTAGATTTGCTTGCTACTGAAGAAGATCCACGCATTAAAAGTGCGAAGAGCGTTAACTACCTTTCGCTAGAGTTCCTTATCGGTCGTTTGACGGGTAACAACCTAATCAGCATGGGTCTGTACGAACAAGTAACAGAAGCAATGGCTGAACTGGGTTACAACCTAACTGACCTGCTAGAAGAAGAACGTGACCCATCATTGGGTAACGGTGGTCTTGGTCGTCTAGCGGCATGTTTCATGGATTCATGTGCGGCACAAGAATTCCCAACCGTCGGTTACGGCTTGCACTACGAATACGGTTTGTTCAAACAGTCTTTCAAAGATGGTCGCCAGCAAGAAGCACCTGACGCATGGCGTGGTGTAGAAGGCTACCCTTGGGAAATTGCTCGTCCAGAACTTGCACAAGAGATCGGTTTCTACGGTCACGTTGAAGTGGTTAACGAGAACGGTAAAGAAGTTCGCAAATGGGTTCCTGGCATGTCTGTAAGAGCAATGCCTTGGGATCTACCAATCGTAGGTTACGAATCAGACACGGTTTACCCGCTACGTCTTTGGGAATGTCAGGCAATTGCACCGTTCTCGCTAGCAAGTTTTAACAACGGTGACTACTTCGAAGCGCAGCACGCACTGATCGACGCAGGCAACATCACTAAAGTGCTTTACCCGAATGACAACCACGAGAAAGGTAAAACACTTCGTCTAATGCAACAGTACTTCCACTCAGCTGCGTCTGTACGTGACATCCTACGTCGCCACGAAGCAGCTGGCTACTCGCTAGCGGATCTACCGAAGCAAGAGACTATCCAGCTTAACGATACGCACCCAACGATTGCGATTCCTGAGCTAATGCGCATCCTGATGGACGAAAAAGGTCTAACTTGGGAAGCGGCTTGGGAAATCAGCTCTCAAACCTTCGCGTACACAAACCACACGCTACTTCCAGAAGCACTAGAGACATGGCCGGAGTCGCTAATTCAGCACCTACTACCACGTCACATGGAGATCATTTACGAGATCAACCACCGCTTCCTACAAGACGTACGTGCAATGTGGCCGGGTGATGTCGCAAAACAACAGAAGCTTTCTATCATCGAAGAAGGTTTCCACCGCATGGTTCGCATGGCAAACCTATGTGTAATTGGCTCTTACGCAGTAAACGGTGTAGCGGCACTTCACTCTGAATTGGTTAAGAAAGACCTATTCCCAGAGTTCCACGAAATGTACCCAACACGTCTACACAACGTAACGAACGGTATTACGCCACGTCGTTGGTTGAAGTTCTGTAACCCAGGTCTTTCTAAGCTAATCACAGAGAAAGTCGGTCCAGAATGGCCAGCGAAACTAGAGCAACTAGAAGGCATCGCTAAGTACGCCACTGACGAGAAATTCCAGAAAGAATTCATGGCAGTGAAGAAAGAGAACAAAGAACGCCTAGCTAACTGGGTGAAAGATAACATGGGTATCGAACTCGATACTAATGCGATCTTCGATGTTCAAATCAAGCGTCTGCACGAGTACAAGCGTCAGCACTTAGACCTTCTACACGTACTGTCTCTGTACCATCGCATTATTAACGAACCAGGCTTCGAATGTGTGCCTCGCGTTGTGTTCTTCGCAGCGAAAGCGGCACCGGGTTACCACCTAGCGAAAGAAATCATTTTCGCTATTAACAAAATTGCTGAGAAAGTGAACAGCGACCCTCGCATCGGCAACAAGCTGAAAGTGGTCTTCATTCCTGATTACCGCGTGAGCATGGCTGAAATTATTATTCCTGCGGCGGACGTATCACAACAAATTTCACTTGCGGGTAAAGAAGCATCAGGTACTGGTAACATGAAGATGGCGCTTAACGGTGCCCTAACGATCGGTACGATGGATGGTGCTAACGTTGAGATTCGTGAAGAAGTAGGCGATGAGAACATCTACATCTTCGGTCTAGACGTTGAAGGTGTGAAAGCGCTGAAATCTCAAGGTTACAACCCATTTGATTACTACAATGCGGATCATCTACTCAAAGCGTCTATGGACCTACTACTGGGTGAAGAATTCACTCCAGGTCAACCAGGCTTACTGCGTGCAACGTACGACAGCCTACTAGATGGTGGTGACCCGTACTTATGTCTTGCGGACTTCGCATCTTACGTGAAAGCGCACGAAGACATGAGCGAACAATACAAAGACCAAGCTGGCTGGGCGAAGAAAGCCATTCTTAATACCGCCCTTGTCGGCAAGTTCACCTCAGATCGCTCAATTCGCGACTATGTGAACAACATCTGGAAACTAAAAGCGGTTCACCGTTAATAGAACAGAGTTAAGACCAAGGTAGCCAAGCGCTACCTTTGGTCATTTTCCAAAAGAAGTTATTGATAACAATAAAACCCTACATGGAAGGTGTTGGTATTACCTTCGGAGAAAGCGATGAAAGAACAAACAGCATTAAAGAAAGTCGCGGAAATGGCGAGATTGGCTGATAGCTATGTCAGTGCTTGGGGAGATGAGGCAAAAGTGTCTGAGGAGACGCTACGCCGCTTGCTCGCTTCGCTTGGCTACGATACTAGCAGCGATGAAAAACTATTGGCTTCTGCTGAAAAGAAACATAAAAAAGACGTACTAGCCCCTGTTCTTGTTTTACGCGACGGCGAACCAGTCGAAGTGGAACTAAACCTAGGTACGAGTGCTCGTGAGAGTGAATTCAGCTGGCGTTTAGAAACAGAACAAGGAGAGGTACTTGAAGGCTATCTTCAGTCCCAAATTGTTCGTGATGAGCGTGCTGAGGGTGGCCCTCTAGTGTTTGCATTGCCAAAGAACTTGGCTTGGGGTTATCACAAATTGATTGTCAGCCGTAAGCGTCGTAAAACGCCTTACGAGATGTCATTGATCATCACGCCGAAAGCGTGTTTCAAACAAGACGATCTAAACCAACATAAAAAGCTATGGGGTCCTAGTATCCAGCTTTACACACTGCGTACTCAGCACAACTGGGGTATCGGTGATTTTGGTGACCTAAAACAGTTGGTGAGCGATATCGCTTCTCGTGGCGGTGACTTCATTGGTTTGAACCCGATTCACTCACTGTTCCCAGCGAACCCAGAAGGCGCGAGCCCATACAGCCCGTCTTCTCGTCGTTGGTTGAATATCATGTACATCGACGTAAGTTCTGTACCTGAATTCGCACTGAGTGCTGAAGCTCAGCAACGTGTTGGCAGTGCAGAGTTTCAACAGCGTCTACAAAAAGCACGTGACTCTCATTGGGTGAACTACACAGAAGTTTCGCAACTGAAAATGAGCGTTCTTCCGCTGCTGTTTAGTGAGTTTAAAGCTCGCCATTTAGACAAAAACACCGACCGCGCTCGTGCATTCTTGGACTTTGTAGAAAAAGGTGGCGACAGCTTGTTACACCAAGCTGCATTCGATGCGCTTCATGCGGATTTACACGCAGAAGATTCAAACATGTGGGGTTGGCCTGTATTCCCTGAGAAATACCGCACATTCGACGCAGCCGGTACTCAGAAATACATCAAAGACAACCAAGACCGCGTTCACTTGTACATGTACCTACAGTGGATCGCAGACGATCAAATCAAAGAAGCGCAGTCACTGGCAGAAGAAAAAGGCATGGCTGTGGGCTTGTACCGTGACCTTGCTGTCGGTGTTGCCGACTCAGGCAGTGAAACTTGGGCCGACGACGGTAACTTAGTGTTGGACGCCAGCATCGGTGCGCCGCCGGATGTACTTGGTCCTCTGGGTCAAAACTGGGGTCTGCCACCGCTTAACCCTCAAGTTTTAGAAGCGACTGGCTACGACGCATACATCAAGTTGTTACGTGCCAACATGAAGCACTGTGGTGCATTGCGTATCGACCACGTACTTGGTCTACTTCGTTTATGGTGGATTCCAAAAGGTGAGAAGGCGACAGAAGGTGCGTATCTGTACTACCCAGTGGAAGACATGCTCGCAATCCTAGCGCTTGAGTCGCACCGTCATCAGTGCTCTGTGATTGGTGAAGACTTAGGTACTGTGCCAGATGAAATCGTCGATATCCTACGCGATGCAGGTGTGCACTCATACAAAGTGTTCTTCTTCGAAACTTCGAAAGAAGACGGTGGGTTCATTTCTCCGAAGCACTACGCAGAGCAATCGATGGCGGCACTGTGTACGCATGACATGCCAACCCTGCGTGGTTTCTGGCACTGCGATGATTTGAAAATGGGTCGTGAGATTGGCCTTTATCCAGATGAAAAACAGTTGGAAGGATTATTTGCTGATCGCTTGAAGTGCAAGCAAGGCATCTTAGACAGCGTTCGTTGGCACGGCTATTTGCCAGAAGGCATTGGTCATGATGCTCAGTACGTACCGATGGACTCGTACCTAAGCGAAGCGCTGCAACTGCACGTAGCAGCGGGTGACTCTGCATTGCTTAGCGTTCAGCTTGAAGACTGGCTAGAAATGGATCAACCGGTCAACATTCCTGGCACGGTGGATGAGTATCCAAACTGGCGTCGTAAGCTGTCGATGAACCTAGATGAAATCTTCAGCCGTGAAGATGTGAATCGCATTTCTAAACGCCTCACTGAAGTTCGCGCACAGGCGAGTAAATAAGATGCGTAGAGTGACGTAGATGAATGAGCGGATTACCAATTTTGTTAGCTCAGAGGTACGAAAGTTCCGTCTAGGTCACTCATTCCGAAAACACAATCCGTTAGGATGAAGTACCGTTATTATGCCCGCGACAATAGCGGGCATTTTTTGTTTTTGACATCGCTTGATGCATACATGTTTTAAGCGAAGTCTTTTGTGAGTTCACAACGTTGGCTGTGGAGAAACCGATGTTTGATTCAGATTTCTGGTCTTGAAAAGGATATTGGCTCTAGGGAGAAAGATTTGAAAACCACCAAAACCAAGAAAATAAAGAAACAACACGAACGCGCATACGAACTGCTTGCTGAGGCGGCTTACTCAGACCCATTTTCGGCGTTGGGGCCATTCATTGATGATGGCGAAGGATCGCTGCGAGTGTGGATGCCGGGCGCAAACAAGGTTGAACTGCTTGTTAATGGCGAACCTCGCGTGGCGCTTGAGCGTGATGGTGACAGCGGTTTTATCTTAAAAGAACAACTCGATTTACACCTGACCCACTACCGTTTGGCGGTCGATTGGAATGGTGTTGAACAAATTATTGATGACCCGTACCAGTACCACAATATTTACCAAGAGTACGAGCATCTGCATACGCCCAAAGACATGTATCACTATATGGGCGCACACTTTGTCACGCTAGAACGTGGCGGTGAAAACATCTCAGGTGTTCGCTTCCTTGTCTACGCACCGCATGCATCGGCTGTTAGCCTTGTGGGTTGCTTCAACCAATGGGACGGTCGTCGTCACCCAATGCAACGTTTAGATTATGGCATTTGGGGCTTGTTCATTCCTGGCTTAGAAGAAGGCGTTCAGTACAAATTTGAGCTCAAAGGGCCAAATGGGGAAGGGCTGCCACACAAACAAGACCCTTGGGGTTTTTACTCTGAGCAGTACCCATCGTTCGCGTCCATTACTTACGATCACAAGCGTTACCAATGGCAAGATGCGAAATGGCAAAATCGCGCAGTGACGCAAAAGCGTGATGAAGCGTTATCATTTTATGAGCTGCATGCTGGGTCATGGAAGCGCAACGAGAAGGGCGATTTCCTCAACTACCGCGAACTCGCGGAGCAGTTGGTGCCATACCTTGTGGATATGGGCTACACCCACGTTGAGCTGATGCCTGTGTCTGAGCATCCATTCTACGGTTCATGGGGCTATCAACCCGTTGGCTTGTTTGCGCCAACCAGCCGTTTTGGCTCACCTGATGATTTCAAATTCTTCGTGGATGCGTGTCACCAAGCTGGTATCGGTGTGGTGTTGGATTGGGTTCCTGCGCATTTCCCATCGGATGACCACGGTTTAGCAAACTTTGACGGTACACCGCTGTTCCACGACCCGGACCCACGTCGCGGTTGGCACCAAGATTGGAATTCGTACATCTACGATTTAGGTCGTGAACATGTGCGTCGCTTCCTTGTATCGAATGCGCTGTACTGGTTTGAACAATTCCATATTGATGGCATTCGCGTGGACGCAGTCGCGTCGATGCTCTATCTCGATTATTCACGTAGCCACGATCAGTGGGTACCGAACGTCGACGGTGGCAACGAAAACTACGACGCAATCGCAACCTTAAAATGGATGAACGAAGAAGTGTACAAGCACTTCCCGAATGCGATGACGATTGCGGAAGAGTCAACGGCGTTTCCGGGGGTGTCTGCGCCAACCTTTATGGGTGGTTTAGGTTTTGGCTTCAAGTGGAATATGGGGTGGATGCACGACAGTCTTTCATACATCAAAGAAGATCCTGTTCACCGCAAATACCACCACAATACCATCACATTCCCGCTGGTTTATGCGCACAGCGAAAACTACGTCTTGTCTCTCTCTCACGATGAGGTGGTGTACGGCAAAGGCTCTATCCATAACAAGATGCCGGGTGATGAATGGCAGCAAACCGCAAACCTACGTGCATACTACGGTTACATGTATGGTCAACCGGGCAAAAAGCTGAACTTCATGGGTGCGGAAATTGGCCAAACGGCGGAGTGGAATCACGATGATCAGTTGCAATGGTTCTTGCTGGAATATGAGCGTCATCAAGGCGTGCAAAAGCTGATGCGAGATTTGAACCACTTGTACCGAAATGAAGCGGCGATGCACGATCAAGATTGTGTTCCTGCTGGTTTTGAGTGGCGTCTACAAGACGAAGCCGATGCGAGTATCCTAGCGCACGAGCGTATCAGTAAAGAAGGTGAGCGTATTCTCATCATCACTAACTTTACGCCCGTACCACACGAGCGTTTCCGTTTAGGCGTTCCAAATGCAGGTCAATACGAACTGCTGCTGAACACGGACGACAGCAAATACGGCGGCAGCGATTTTAAAGTGCTGACCAGTGTGAAAACGGAAAAAGTCGAAAGTGAAGCACTGCCTCAATCACTTGAGCTTCGTTTACCACCACTTTCAACCGTGTTCTACAAGCTGAATAAATAATTCAGTCTAATCAAATTCTAAGCCCGTTTTACAATGTAAATCGGGCTTTTTTTGACCTATTTTTTACCTCGAAAACTTGTTGTTCCTGATTGAATCAGGCAAGCTCGCTGGTTTGTTTATCATCAATCGCTAATGCATTGGGGAACCACTCATGTTGAAAAGGCTTAAGTCATTTCTATTTAAAATGGTGTTGATATTACTGATTGCCCCAATCGTTTTGGTTGGTGTGGTGAAATATGTCGATCCACCAATATGGGGATGGAAGTTAAGCCGCATTGTTGTGCCACCAAAGAACTATCCAGATAGCAGCCAACACGAGTGGGTATCCTTGTCGCGTATTTCAAAAAATATGCAGTTAGCGGTGATTGCGACCGAAGACCAAAAATTCCCTCATCATTATGGTGTCGATTTCGAATCGCTATTCGACGTGATTTCCGAGGCAGATGGTAATGGTCCGTCGAGAGGCGCGAGCACCATTACCCAACAAGCTGCGAAAAATGTGTTTTTGTTTCCTTCTCGCTCCTACGTTCGCAAGGCTTACGAGCTTTACTTTGCCTTGCTAATGGAGCTGATGTGGAGCAAAGAGCGCATTCTCGAAGTGTATCTAAATGTGGTTGAATTTGGTCCCGGTATTTACGGTGCTGAAGCAGCTGCGCAGAATTATTTTGGTGTCAGTGCAAAGCAACTCTCGAAGTGGCAAGCAGCGCGTTTAGCCGTGGTGTTGCCAAACCCATATCGAATCAAAGTCTATCCACAAAGTGATTACACTGCTCGCCGCACAAGATGGGCGATGAACCAAATGAGCAATCTTGGCAGCGTGCAACTTTAAGTCCCTCAATCCATTGCGCTTAAATAGAATTACGCCCCTATATCAATAAAATGTGAAGCGTCACAACCTTTGGGGCGTAGGCAATTAGAATGATGTGTTCAGTTTCTTATCTAGGCACAATTAGTGTGAATAAAACTAATAAATGTGCATGGTTACCATGTGCTGCCAATGGACTGAACGATGAAACTGAACCTGATTACCACTACTTTACTGCTTGCGTCGGCAAGTGCCATCGCCGAGCCTAACATCACCATTTCTACCACGACCAACAGCCGTGACTTCCCGCTAAGTGCAGAGCAGCCTTTGGTTGTGCCTCTAACCAAAGACGGATACACGCTTAAAATCACGGGCGTTGAAGGTGATTGCGTTGCACCCGATGGTCAGAAAGTGAAGTTCAACAAACCTCTTGCGCTGAACTGCGGAAAACCAACGGAACTGCCGTTAAAAATCCGCTTTACCGGCGATTACTCTTTTGCTTTTGATGCGGAAGCCAAAACACTGCGTTTTAAGCGTGAACCTAAGAAAGCCGCCAAAACTGAATTCAAACGCCCAATCCCACAAGTGCAATGTGAGGTTTACCAAGGCGGCGAAGTGACGATCGATCTGGGGGATAGCTTTCCTGAAGGCACCAAGTTACGAGATGCTTATTCAGGTCAAATGGTTGAAGTGAAAGAACAGAAAGTATCACTGACGCCAAGTAAAGACTCTGGCGGCCTAGTGCTGCTAGAGCCTGTACAGAAAACCAAAGAAGCGGTGCCATTTGATTACCGAAACGCGAACATTTACTTCGTGATGGTTGACCGTTTCAACAATGCTGATACGAGCAATGACCACAGTTATGGTCGCAAAAAAGACGGCAAAGACGAAATTGGCACGTTCCACGGCGGTGACCTTAAAGGCGTGATTGAGAAACTGGATTACATCAAAAGCCTAGGTACAGACGCGATTTGGTTGTCGCCAATCGTTGAGCAAGTGCACGGCTTTGTCGGTGGTGGCGATAGTGGTTCATTTCCGTTTTATGCATACCACGGCTACTGGACGCGCGATTTCACCAAGATTGATGAGAACTTCGGTAATGAACAAGATTTAAAAACGCTGGTGGAAGAGGCGCATAAGCGCGGCCTTAAAGTCTTGATGGACGCAGTAATCAACCACACTGGTTACTCAACGTTAGCCGATTTGCAATTTGACGGTATTGAGGTGTTAAAACCTAATGCCGAGCTGCCCAAGAAATGGGGCGACTGGCAACCAAAAGCGGGTGAAAATTGGCATAGCTATCACCAGAATATTGATTATCAGAGTCCGAACTGGGCGAAATGGTGGGGCGGCGATTGGGTAAGAACCGGCTTGCCAGGTTACCCAGCTCCGGGCAGTAGCGACATCACCATGTCATTGGCGGGGCTGCCTGACTTTCTCACCGAATCAGACAAAGCTGTAAAACCAGCGCAATGGCTATTGGATAACCCTGGCACTCGCGTAGAAGCTCGTGACAATTACACCGTCTCGGATTACTTGATTGAGTGGCAAACTGACTGGGTGAAACGCTTCGGCATTGATGGTTATCGCGTCGATACGGTGAAACACGTCGAAGGTGAAGTTTGGAAGCGCTTGAAAGAAGAGGCATCAAGCAGTCTTGAACAGTGGCGTAAAGAAAATGGCAAATCAGGTCAGCCGTTCTGGATGATGGGCGAAGTCTGGGGACACACCGCGTATCGCAGCCCTTATTTCGATGATGGTTTTGACGCGTTGATCAACTTCGATATGCAGAAGAAGCTAGACAAAGGCGCGGCGTGCTTTAGCCAAATGGCAGACACTTACCAAAGCTATGCGGACACTATCGCGAACGAGAAAGACTTCAACCCAGTCAGTTACATGTCTTCTCACGATACGGAGTTGTTTTTCTCACGTTTTAAAGATTACGGCATGCAACGTAACGCTGCGAATGCACTGCTTCTGAGCCCAGGAGCGGTTCAGGTTTATTATGGTGATGAAGTAGGTCGTAACATTGGTCCCTACGCGGATGATTTCCACCAAGGCACACGTTCAGACATGGTTTGGAAGCTATCTGATGATAAACAAGCTTTGCTAAAACACTGGCAAACCCTTGGTCAGTTTCGTAAAGTGCACCCAGCGATTGGTGCGGGTCAGCACGAAGTGATTGAACAGGAAGGCGCGTACGTTTTCTCTCGTTCGCTTGGCAATGACAAAGTCGTCGTGGCGTTTGTAGGACGTGATAAGTAACTAAACGCTCTTTATGTCGATAAATAAAAAGCCCTTCCTTGAGTTATCAAGGAAGGGCTTTGTTGTTTTAGTTCGCCAGTTCTTGGTCGATGACTTTTTCTAGCTCGTCAAACGGCACATAGCCAGGAATAACTTGATCATTAATGATCAACGCAGGCGTGCCGCGTAAACCAAGTTGCGTGAAATACTGATAGTTCTTATCAAGCAGCGCTTTGGTCTCTTTGTCGTCGACAAGCTGCGCTTCTGTCCCCGTTTTTTTCGCGATTTGTTTTAACGAACGTGCATCATGTGCGCCCGGTTTTTTCACCAGTAACTCATGCACTTGTTCGTACTTATCTCGCTGGTTTTGCCAAACATTTAATGCGTAACTTGCCGAGTTGTAGCCGTTTTTCTCGTATTGTTCTTTAAAAGAGACATTGAGGTTAAGCACTTTTATCTGCGGATATTCTTTGCCAACTTTGACCAGTTCTCCTTCTAAACGTTTACAAAAAGGGCAACTGTAGTCCGTTACGTTAATAATGGTTAACTCAGGGTTTTCAGCTCCAAAAGAGGAATGTTTGCCATCACTTAGATAGTGACGAACCTCCTTCAAGGTGTCTCCAAATGACTGTTGATACGCAATGTACTCTTGAAGGTTTTGGTGCAATGAATCAAGAATTTGAGGATTCTCTTTTAGTATCTGAGTAACTTCCTCTAGCTTTTGTTCTGCGGTCTTTTCTGATGCGAAAGATACGGCAGGTACGATAGCCATCATTAACGTCAAAAGTGTACGAGTGAATGTCATAATATTTCCTAAAACTTTTAGATTTCGTTGTTTGTTATGTGAAGTGAATAAAATACGTACAAAAGTTAGGCGATAAGGTCTTTCGCCTTGCTGGGTTTATTCTCTAAACACGCAAAGTTTTAGGTGAACCCGACACTTTTCCGGTATCGGTTCTGTGTATTCCAGATAACGAATTGCTGTGGATGCCATCGGCAGCGCGACAATCAAAGCAAACAGAAAAAATGGAATAAGAATATGGTCCAACTGGTGTTGGTACGCTTGAACCAGCTTCTCTGAAAGGTCGCAAGATGTTGATAAATTCACACTTTCATCTTGCTGACTCTGTATTTGGTGAGCCTTAGGGCAGCTTTTCGAGAAGCCGGAGTTTTGGCTTAAACATACCATCACCACCCAAAACACGAGGGCGAGTGTCCACTTGGCTATTTTAGGTTGTGAGCGTAACAATGGGCTGCTTAGTCCTGTTGATTCTGGTTTATGCCGTTTGCATATGACCGAACAATCCTAACCTAAATTTCATTATGGAATGTTACTTTCGAGTTAATCGATATCGCTTCAATGCCAAAGTATGAAGTACGTCATGAATGTTGTAGAAAGCAATATTCGTTGGAATCATTGGTCGGATTGATGAAGAAGTCCTGAGGTATCGATATAGATTAATATACCTAATTGTTAGCACAAATTTTTATTATGTTTCAAATGTGATTGAAATCATAAAACAAAACTTCATAACTGAGTCGCCAGAATGTTCGGCAGGCGGATTGATTTTGATCATCTCTCTAGCACATTATTCGGGTGAACATATGTGTCCTGTCCCACATGTGTAGGTAATGTTATGAAAAATCCTGTTCAAACCGAGCGCAAGGTTACGCTGGGGTGCTACGTTGCACTGGCGTTTGCGGTCGTCTTCTTCTCTGGTCTCATGCAATCGAACGAATGGTATGGCGTATTTGATTTCACCACGTTGAATGGCTCTTTCGGCAAGGTGGCTTATGGTGTTACCGAAACGGCTGACGGTGTGCAAGTTGCAACAACGTCGCTTCGTGGTACTGGTGGTAGCGGTGCACGTGACGGTTTCATTTTTGCACTTACTTTGATTCCTACCGTTATGTTCGCATTGGGTATGATCAATGTACTTGAGCACTATGGCGCACTAGAAGCAGCACGCAAACTGTTAACGCCGCTTCTTCGTCCAACTATGGGTATTCCGGGTAATTCTGGTTTGGCTCTTATCGCTTCGCTGCAAAGTACCGACGCAGGTGCGGCGATGACTCGTCAGCTTAAAGATGAAGGCCATCTTACCAAACGCGAAACCGATGTGTTCACTATGTTCCAGTTCACCGCTGGTGCCACCATTGTTAACTTTTTTTCCTCAGGGGCGGTGCTGTTTACGCTGACGATGGCGGATGGTTCGCTTGCCGTAACGTCTTCTATTGGTTTGGCGGTTGTGGTGATGTTCTTATTTAAAATTGTGGGCGCGAACTTATTCCGTATCTACCTAAACATCACAGAAGGTAAAGAAGACAAGCAAGATCAAAACAAATCTGAGAACTTCAAAGAGGAGACGGCGTAATGAGTGACGTAAAAGCAAGTAAGCCGATGGTGACGGATATTTTCGTTGAAGGCGCTAAAAAAGGCTGGGTTATTGCGACAACATCAACCGTGCCTAACGTTCTTATGGCGTTTGTCATCATTAAAGCGTTACAGATTACTGGCGCGTTGGATTTGATGGGCTCGGTATTTTCTCCAGTAATGGCGGTTTTTGGTTTGCCAGGTGAAGCAGCTGCGGTGCTGATTGGTGCTTGGATGTCGATGGGCGGCGCAGTTGGCGTGGTTATCACATTGTTTGACCAAGGCATCTTGAATGGTACGCACATCGCGATTCTTGCACCTGCAATTTACCTAATGGGCTCACAGGTTCAGTACATGGGTCGAATTATGGGACCTATCGGTACTGAAGGTCGTTATATCCCAATTATGATTGCGATTTCCGTATTGAACGCATTTGGCGCAATGCTAGTCATGAACTTATTTGTTTAGGGGGCAATCATGCAGTTTTCTCTCAATGAATATCTCGAAGAACTTCGTCCTCTCATCAATGTCGATTGTGGCACGTACACGACTGATGGCATTGAGTTCATCGCTTCTCAATTTGAAGAGAAGTACCAAGCGATGTCAGGTTGGAGCGTAAAACGCATCGACTGTGGCAGAGCGGGCATCGGTCTTGAAGTTCGAAACAAGCCTGAGGCTGAGCAAGTTGACGTGATGCTGATTGGTCACATGGATACCGTGTTCCCTGTCGGCACCGCTGGATTACGCCCTATGTCTCAAGACGCTGACAAAGCGTACGGTCCGGGTGTCTCGGACATGAAATCTGGCTTGCTGAATATTGTGTACGCGATGCGTAACCTCGACCAGGCGGTGTTGGATAAACTGTCGATTTGTATCTGCATGAACCCAGACGAAGAAACCGGATCGTTAGATTCGGTCGACTGGATTCAATCTGTTGCAAAAAATGCGAAAAACGTATTGGTGGCAGAAGCAGCACGCGCAGACGGCGGTTTAGTCAAAGCGCGCAAAGGCATGGCGCGTTACAAAATCACGTTTAACGGCGTGGCGGCCCACGCTGGCAACGAGCCAGAAAATGGCCGCAGTGCAATTACCGAGATGGCGAACTGGATTCTCGCAATCAATGCCATGACGAACTTCGAATCTGGCACCACATTAAACGTGGGTATTGTGTCTGGCGGTAACGGCGCAAACATCGTCCCTGAGCACGCTGAAGCGATCGTGGATGTGCGTTTCTGGAGTAATGAAGAATACGATGATGTCGATAGCAAGCTAAACGGCATGCTGGAAACACCATTCGTTGATGGCGTTAGCATCGAGTTGGTTCGTGAAGCTTACAAACCTTCTATGGTGCCAAGCGCGCGAACTGAAAGTCTGATGGCATTAGTTGAAGACGCAGCAAGTGAACTGGCTATCGACATCAACTGGAAAGAAGTGGGTGGCGGCTCTGATGCAAACAATACGGCAATTCTTGGCATTCCAACTTTGGATGGTCTAGGACCTATCGGTGCAGGTTTCCACAGTGACCAAGAGTACTTGTTGCTTGAGTCTATCGAACCACGTATCAAAATGCTGATGCGTGTACTGGAGAAGATAGCTCAGTAGCGCACTCAACAACTTAGTTCCCAACATCACGATCCCCAGACTTCGGTTTGGGGATTTTTCTATCTGTGTTTTTGTTTCACTTTACTATCATTTCTTGTTATTAATCTTGCGTTCAGGTTCGATTTATTAATATGTTGGCCACAGTCATAAATTTCGGAGGCAACGATGAGTACAACAATGTCTGTAAAATCGGCGCCGAAAGACGCCAAAGATCAAACGATGCAAGCGCCAGATGAGAAAACCTTCTGGCGCAAAATGAAAGGGTCGGTTAAGAAAGCGGGTGAAGAAATTGCCGTTATGGGCATCAAATCATGGCTCGCGATGACAGATTCCAACACCGCCGTTCGCCATAAGGCGATTTTAGGTGGCGCGTTGGCTTACTTTGTATTACCAACTGATATGGTGCCTGACGTACTTGCAGGCGTCGGCTTTACCGATGATATGGCAGCGCTTACCTTAGCCGCTAACTCAGTCGGCAATGCCATTACTGAAGAACACGAAGAACAAGCCAGAGAAAAGCTGAATTCGATGTCAGATTAAGTTGAAAGTTTATTGTACAGCACTAATAGCCATTTGTGCTGCTCGATAAAGTTTTCCAAATACCATAAGAAAAACATTTCTAATAAACTTTGCAGACATATCTTCAATTGCTGTTACTGGTTTTCCAATAAACACCAGCATATGGCCTAACAGCCCTTTGACTTGTGATTCTCTTACTTTAGATGCTTTAGCTACTTTTTCTATATTTCTAGCGAGTATGTCATAAAATGTCATTCCAGTAGATACTGTGGCTTGGGCTGCTATTGCTGAAAACAAGCCAGTATCTTTTAATAATGTTATTAGTGCTGCTTGAATTCTTTCTGACCAATACTCTGTAAATGATGCTTGGTTTCTGTGCTCAAACTTAAATCTAGTAGGAGTATACAAGTACTTGTTAGATCTGACTTTTATTGCTCCCCACGTTTCGGAGTTAGCATTATCTAAATACCCTAAACTTGTTTCGCTAGACATACTATGAGCATTTAAATTAAAGCCAGTACTAGCGTCTAAGCGGTACTCATCGCCATTATGTGGCGCATGAATAAATGGCCAGACAGGTACTTTAGGTACAGGATCTGCGCCGTGAGTACAGCGGTATACTTTGTCATTGCTTTTACTAGATTTACGGGAATATTGTTCTAAACCAACTCTAGGTGCGCCAAAAGTATATAAATTCACTCTTAATGAATACTCTTCTCTCAGCCAATCAGAACATAATGAAGCTAGAGCCCCTCCTAAACTATGCCCAACACAATGAATACGGTTAGGTAAACTTTGGAATTGCTGTAAATATTGTTTTATACTTGGTTTGATACTTGAAAATGAATTAATAAATCCAGCATGAGCAATAGAGCCATTTGGAGAGCCTTTAAGGCCTACATTTAGGTTGGTTACCCAATCATTGGCGTTTTGCGTCCCTCTAATGGAAATTACTAAATCTCCCTTATATTTTCCTTTCCCAACACCAATTACCGCAAACGCTTCAGATGTTCTCATTACACCAGGTATCACTTTTCTAAACAATGGTATACGATCTAATCCTGTGATACCTCCAGTTCGGCCACTAATAACATCTTGCTGCGAAAATGCAAAGTGTTTTTCAAAACCTCCTTGTCCCTTGAACGCTAGTCTCCCTTGCCCCTGATATACTCCATACGGTATGTTCGCGATCTCTGATGCAAGTTTTGGTGTTAAAGACGGCATTATGTATCCTCCGTAAACTCTGTTTTATATAAAAATCCATTTAAATTGCAATTGCTAATAACCATTAGATCTCGAGCATTATCTAGATTGATATTTTTGAAAAAATATCGGAATTCTTTATTTTTAAGCTCACAGTAAAGGTTATTTAAGTTATCTTTTATAAATATAGGCGGTGAAACGTAGCTTAACTGGGACTCCCAAATGTACTTCTTTTCTTCATTTATATAGGTATATATTCCGATATATGAATATGTTTGATTCAAAGCTGATTCTTTGAACCTTTGAGAATGTATGACTGGTTTAAAGTGAAATTCACCTAAATCATTAGTACTTGAACTCCTTTTGTAAGTATTCTTTAAAAAATTAGCTTCTAAGTAAACGGTTACATTTTCTAGAGGTCTTTGCTCAAGAACTAAAGTACCTTTTATCTCTGGGCTTAATGTGTATTTAAATTTCTTAAAAAAACCGAACATACTTTCGTTGAAACCTAATGCAAGTATTGGAAATGAGAAACTGAATAAAAAAATACTATTTTTAAACATGAATTTATGATGTATGTATCTTAGTACCAACTTAATTATCAGACTACTACCTATCGCGATTTGGTTTTGATCTTTAATTTAATAATGGAATTTGTATCTCTATATGATGAAAATGTCCCTTATGTCATTTTCAAAATGATAAACATAGACTAGTAAAACTCTAATTCTTCAGAAGAATTATTATCATAACCTAGCTACTTACCGATTCGTAACTAAGAAAAGTCTAGAAGCAATTATATCTGTATATTAGCACCTTTAGCGGGGGCGCCTCGTACTAAAATGCGTTGACATTTTTTACACTAAGCCAACTTCGTTAGCTGTTGGCTTTTTGTATAGAGGCCTCCAGTTAGGCTGGATTTCCCGTAAAGCTTACAGATATAAGTCAGTTATATAACCCCTTTCTATTTGATAAAAACGTCTTGTGGTCTGGCAATTGCAGAGTTAATTAAGAATTGAAAGGGGTCCCAATGGATACAAAAAGAGCTTAGCGCACACGCGATGGAATTATAAATATCATGTAGTTTTTGCACCAAAGTATGAAGGCAGGTGTTCTATGGTGAGAAGCAAAGGACAGTAGGCGAGATACTTTTTTATGAGATTCGTCCCATGTTCAGAGTCGAGAATATCAATTAACTCGTTAAAAGAGAGGTTCTTCACCCGTTCATCTTCCAATTCTCTTTCAAGTCGTTGGATTTTTTTAGCCGGAGACTATTTCGGTTTCGTTTTTTATGCATGGTGTTCTTCCTTGGGTTATGTATCCAATCCATTTTTCCATATTTTCTTAGTCAGGTTAAAACCGTTGAACGCCCTTGAATAACATAGGTTGCTTAGGCTTGTTTGTAATTCATGTAGCCTTTTTCAATAGCATCGACGACCTGTAATTTAAAGCATAGTGTGCTATCACGCGGGGTTCGCTTAACGTAGGGGTTATGTGCAGTAGTCATAATTTGTCCTCAATGTGTAAATACATTTCAGGACAACACATGGAAGCAAAAAAACCACCTTAGAATAAGGTGGTTTTTTCTTAGACAGGATAATTTAATCGAAAAACGATTTAGGCGTCAGCGCGTTTAAGGTGCACTTCTTCTTCGGCTACGCCTGCCATTGGATCGTTGAAGCGAGCTTCATCCAATGCACCTTCTGATTTTGCGACAATGACGGTAACTGCACTGTCACCAGTAATGTTTACCGCAGTACGAATCATATCAAGTAGACGGTCAACACCCATGATGAGCGCGATACCTTCAAGCGGCAGACCAACTTGGTTCAATACCATGGCTAGCATTACAAGGCCAACACCAGGGACACCCGCAGTACCGATAGATGCCAATGTAGCTGTCATGATTACCATTAGGTAATCGCCCATAGTTAAATCAATATTGAAGGCTTGAGCAATAAAGGCGGTTGCTACACCTTGCATGATCGCCGTACCGTCCATGTTCACGGTTGCACCAAGTGGTACTGTGAACGATGATACGCGGTTCTCAACCCCCATACGGTGCTTAGCCGTTTCCATTGTCACTGGAATCGTCGCGTTTGATGATGCGGTCGAGAAAGCAAACATGATCGCGTCTTCCATCTTACGTAGGAACGTAATTGGATTTAGACCAGTGAAACCTTTTAACATTAAGCTGTAAGTGACTAGGCCGTGCAGGACAAGCGTCCCCGCCAGTACTAAGAAGTACTCTGCCAGATTGACGATTGCGCCCAGACCAAGACCAGTAAATAGCTTCGCCATTAAGAAGAACACACCATAAGGCGCCAAGTTCATCAAAATCGCAACCAGTTTCATGATCACTTCATTCAGATCAGAGAAGAACGCTGCAATACGTTCACCAGGTTTGCCTGCTGCGCTGATCGCGATACCAAATAGCACTGCGAACACAATAACTTGCAGGGTTTTACCTTCAGCCATCGCACTGATAGGGTTGGTTGGGAACATATCGATGATCACCTGACCCAAAGATGGTGCTTCTGCTGATTTGAATGAACTTGCTGCGGTTAGGTCAGCGCCAGCACCTGGCTGGAACAGAGTACCCATAGTTAGAGCAAGCGTAATCGCGATAGCCGTTGTCGTAACGTAGAAAGCGAGGGTTTTACCACCCATGCGACCCAGTGTAGAAAGGTCTTTGAGGGAGCTAGTACCACAAACTAGTGAAACAAACACTAGAGGGACTACGAGCATTTTTAAGCTGGCGACGAAGATCTGTCCACCAACTTCAAATAATCCATTAACAATGTATGCGTCGACAAATCCGTTGCCGGCAAAAAGTGTGCGAATTGCAAATCCTGTCAAGATACCCGCTACCATACCCAAAATTACGCGGCTGGTTAGCGACATCGGTTTCTTGGTATTCATGAGAACACTCCTTATAGTTATGCACCTTGAGTTCACTTCAAAGCGGCGAGCAGAGTAGCAGTGGAGTGAGAAAATACGAAAGAATAATCCTCTAAATGGTTAATAGATGTGAACTTTATCACTAATAAAAATAGAGTTTTAACCAAATCTTAACTATTTGACTGGTCGAAAAGTTTGTATTTTAACACTTTTATCGAACATACAACCGATAAGAAGGAGTGTTTACATTTATTTTTGGTAGTAAATGGAGTGCATATTACCTTTAAGGAGTGTTGCTCTTGCATAACTATCTAGATTTTATTCAGGCTAGAAGCCGTCTCTTTTTGACTGTTTTTGTATTGGGCTGAACACAAGGGGCTAACGAGCCGTCTATGCTCCTGCTTATGTTACCTATCCGCTGAATCAATGATGGTTGGTCAATGTAGATAATTGGAGGTGATCCCAACTCCAATAATTCTGATTGGTATTGCTAATACCCCCAACCCAATAGCATTGCTTCGCTAGCATGAAGCCTTCCAAACAATGCTGACCAGCCTCAGTGATATGGACGCTCTGTTCCCACCAGTCACTTTCACGTGACTCAATCGTGATTAAAGGCGTTTGACATTGTGCTAGAGGGAGGAGTAAGGCGTAAAACATCACATCGCCCAAGTAAGGTAGAGGTTCACGTTGTTGATATTGCTCAAACCAATCTTTGATGAGAATTGAACGATTTTGAGAACTTAGGACCTCTAATGCAATCTGCTGAGTCAAGCTTAATCCTGTTTGTGAATGAGGTAACTCTTGCATATGGCGTATTAGCACGTTGAGCATATTGGGTAAGCAATCTAGATCATGCTGCTCGATCAAATTAACCATAGAGATGGGTGTCGGTGATGTGACAGCGTGCCAGGAATGTTTAGCCTGACTGAATAATTTGGCTGTCACGGGTTTACGGTATCGCCAACAAGAACGAATAGCTTCTTCAGGCAACTGCCCAAAGCCGATGAATCGCTCAGTGCCCAGAAACTGGTTCAACTCAATGATCTCTATCACCTTGTTTTCTACATTCTCTAACAACGTTAGGGCACGAAGCAGCATTAATTGGTCATAGCTGTCATGTTCGACCCAAAAGACGATTCGTTCAAATGTATCACTGAGCAGCGTATCAATATTAGCTTGCTCAAATTTGACAATATCTTGCACTGAATCCTCACGCTTCATCACGGGTAGCAGAGTCTCTACGACATATTGGGCACGAATGGCAAGGAAGTTTTGTGGTGTTGCTGGGATTGGACCCATACAAAGCGGATCTATCAGGGCTAAAAATGTCCCCTCGAATCCGCTGTCTTTAAGCCGTTGCTGAATATCATGCCCACAGCGGACATGGAGCGTTTTTAGTTCGCTATCAAGAGGAGGGAAGTGTTTTTTGATGGCGTCTTTGTGAGCTTCTAACTCTTCGACATGCGCTTTTAATTTACTCCAACTTGGTAAACCTAATTCTCTGGCTAGCGAATGTTGAACGTCAGCTAATTGAATTGTATTGGGAGCTAATGATTCTGGTTTGGAGTGAAATCGCTTAACTCGATCCAACATCTCATCATCGTGTTGACGTATAGCTTTGAGCCTTTTTTTAGCAACGGATTTTTGTTGGTTAATGTTGATTAAGAAGCTATTTGTAGAGTTCATTTTTCACCTTTCTTATCTCTTCCACACTCGCCTAAATAGAAGCTAAAAAGAAGGTAAAAACAGATTGTTCCTGCTATACAGAGCAGGGTGGAAGAGTTGCCGTGAACCAAGTTCTTTCCGCGAGTGTTGGGGGCTTTAGGCGTGAGCAGACTGATAGTAGGGTTTCACAATCCATCATGCAACTATTCATGAGAGAACCGCATCACAAAATATCAGCCCCATTAAAGAAGTGCTGAATAGTTTGACAGCCAATGCCTATGTAGATGTTAACGACCATCCGTTTTCTAGTAGATATGCATTACAGGATCCAGTAATAAAAAAGCCCTGCTAGGTCTAGCAGGGCTTTGTAATACATGTAGATATTAATTACTCGCTCTTGTAAGCGTAGTTATAGTAACCGTAACCATATCCGTATGAGTTTGACGCTTTCTTCTCTACGGCGTTTAGAATTACGCCTTTTACTTCCACGCCGGATTGTTCAAAGCGGCCTTGTGCGACTTCAATTTCCTTCAAAGTCGTTTGATCAAAACGAGCTACCATCAGTGTTGTTCCTGCGATTGCACCAACAATGCTTGGGTCGGTAACCGCGAGTACAGGCGGCGTATCGATGATCACAAGATCGTACTGCGCCGACATTTCGTCAACAAAGCTCTTAAAGCGAGGATGCATCAAAAGCTCTGACGGGTTTGGTGGTACTTGGCCACGAGTAACCACATCTAGATTGTCGATGGATGTTGATTTAATAATATTGCTATGGGATGTCTTGCCGCTCAAATAATCAGAAAGGCCGTTATCCCAACGTAAACCAAAACATTGCTGCAAATAACCTTTACGCATATCCGCATCGATAAGCAGTACTTTCTGACCTGTTTTCGCAGCGACGGCTGCAAAGTTTGTCGATACGAACGTTTTACCGATAGATGGTGCTGGACCTGAAATCATAAGAACATTGTTCTTCGCTTCCATCATCGCAAAGTGCAGGCTAGTACGAAGACTACGCAGGGCCTCGATGGAAAGATCGGCCGGGTTAGCTTCAGCAAGAAGGACTAGCTCATCGTTGCTGCCTTTGTTTCGTTTAAGCTTGTTTGCAAATTCCAGTTGTTGAATAGATTTTGGAACGCTAGCGTAAACAGGCATACCAATCTGCTCAATTTGATCTGGTGTTTCTACACCACGGTGGAATGGCGCACGAATTAATACGAAAGCCACGCCTGCCATGCCGCCAAGCAGTGTTGCTAGCACAACGATAAGCGCTTTTTTCGGCTTGATTGGCTTCGAGAACGATTGAGCGTTATCTAGGATTCGAACGTTGCCAACGGTTCCTGCTTTAATGATGTTGAGCTCTTGAACCTTGTTCAATAGCTGGATGTAGATTTGTTGGTTTACTTCTACATCGCGCGTCATGCGTAGAACTTCACGCTGTGTTTTCGGTAACTTTTGAACTTGTTTATTAAGACGCTCTTTCTCTTTGAGTAGCGTCTCACGTTTATCAAGCAGAGACTTATAAGCCGGGTGATCTTGTGTAAAGCGCTGGCTGATTTCACTCTCTTTGAATGTAAGCTCATTTAACTGCGCTTCTAATTCAACCATCACTTTAAGCGTTGATTGAGCTTCAAGGCCTAAGTCGATAGATTCATTTTCTTGACGGAATCGATTTAAAACGTCTTCAGAAGCGGTCAGTTTTGTTTTGATGTCTGGAAGGTGACCTTTCAAGAACTCGAGACTTTGCTCTGCCTCTGCTGAGTTTCTTTGAACGTTTTGCAAGAAGTAGTTCTGGCTAATGTCGTTCAAGATAGCTTGAATCTTAGCGCGATCTTCACCAGAGAAGCTTAAAGAAATAATCCCGGTTTGCTTACCACGTTCGCTTATCGATAAGTTTTCTTGAAGTTTATTAATTGCATCTAATTTGCTGACTTTACTCACGGTAAACGATGCGCCGTCTTGCGCTATCATTTCTGTAGCTAAGAATTGATAGCCGTTCTTTTCAATGAGCTCGCCAACCTTACCTTCTAAAATGACGTTATTGTCATCTTCTATAAGTCTGAACGTCTGTTTTTCAGAATCAATAACTTCGAGAGTTAGAGGAATTCCAACTGCGTAAGAAGGGGTATTAAATCGTGAAACGCTCAGACTGATTTGTTCGCCTTGCAGTCGAGCTAAGCCCTTACCGACGATAGGCATGTAATTCGGAGAGACGACCGTGGTTAAGTTGAACTTATCAACGGTACCACCCAAAATCATACGAGATTTAATGATCTCAATTTCTGTTGTCGCTGATGACTCTGCTGAAAACAGCTCTCCCATATCACCAACCATCGCTGAAATACCACCGGAGCTCTTACTTTCAATTTGGATAAGAGCGTCAGCTTTGTAGATAGGTGTTGATAGAATGGCAACGCCGACGCCTATAATTGAAAATAGGACTACGGTACATAGAATGAGCCATTTGGCATCAAGAATGATCCCAAATAACTTTCCCAAATCGATCTCATCGTCGGCTTGACGTGATTGCTTAATAGTTTGTGTTGTCATTACTTTAACTTCTTAAATACCTTGCCATTGGCGTTTATATATTTAGCCTTGCGGCTTATAGTTTTTGAGACCACGCTTTTGCTGCTTTTTCTATAAGCGTATAAGCATGTTCGAAGGCTTCTCTACTTTGTCTGTATGGATCAGGAATGTTTTTTTCACTTATCCATTGTCCAAACAGCATCGTTTTGCCTCGTGCCTCAGGAGCGACTTTGGTTAAGGCTTCTAAATGACCTTTTTCCATAACCAATATCAGATCGTATTGAGCGCAAAGCTCAGGTGTTAATTGTCGTGCTTCGTGTCCATCTAAGCTTACGCCATGTTCGTTCGCGATGGTGGTTGCCATATCATCAGCAGCTTTTCCTGTTAAATGACTTTTATCCACCGCGATTCCCGCTGACGCGACATGTTTGTTTGGTAGTAAAGACTGCAAAAGCCGCTCTCCTGTTGGAGAGCGGCAAATATTACCTACACAGACGACAAGAATATTAGAAAACAAATGCTTACCCTATTTTAAATTGTATGCCTATGATCCCAACTGGAGTGCTTGCTTCTTTATATTGCACAATTGAGCTACGTAACGATTGAATGCATGCCGCAAGAGATAACTTTCTTGCGGCACGTCGTTTTTACGGCCAAGTGCGTACTCGTAGTACACCTTCGGTTAATTCGTTAAAGCCGGAAATGGTTGGAACAAGTTGAGCAATAACGCGGTTCCAACGGCTAACAGGCGCGGCTGTTACATAAACTATGTCGTATGGGTTGAGATCAAACTCTGTTCCAATCACCAAAGCAGAAGCATCAGAAACATCTAACTGATAGATGTCCGCCATTTTAGCTTCTTCTTTTGAACGTCTGATGACGAAAACGCCAGTGGCATCGGCGGAGATTTCATTAATACCACCAACGCTACTTAGAGCCTCAGTAAGGCTCATACCGCTGCGATCAATTTTGAGTAGCTTCGGATCGTTAACTTCGCCCATAACAAATACTTTTTGTGCATCGTTACGGGGAATATGAACAATATCACCTGGCTTTAGAAGACGGTTTTGAGTTAAGTCGCCTTGTTGCATCAGAGCGTATAAAGAGACATTTTCAACCACACCGTTTCGCGTCAGTGTTGCATTACGCCAATCGGCTTCGGCTGCCAGTCCGCCTGCTCTATTTACGGCATCAAGAAGTGTAAGAGGAATGTTTGTGATTGGTTGTTGCCCTGGCTTGTTCACTTCGCCAGTCACATAAGTCTTTTTAGAACGAAAAGCTGCAACGCTTACATCGACTTGCGGGCTCTCAATGTATTTTGCAAGACGGTTGGCAATGTCTGCACGAATTTGGCGAACGTTTTTACCTTCAACGTGTACAACGCCAATGTAAGGGTAGAAGATCGTGCCATCTGAGTGCACCCAGTTACCTGCTTCGGCTGAGCTACGATATGAGCCAGCTGGGATCGTGAGCTCTGGGTGGTCCCAAATAGTAATATTTAAGATATCGCCAGGTCCTACTTCGTATTCATACTTGGCGATTTCAATATCTAACTCTGGATTTGGCTTTGAAAAAGGATCTATTGAATTTAAAGAGGTCACTCGCTCCAAAGTTAAAGGATAAACCGTAACCTGCGATTCTATATCACTCGATTCAGTGCTCATTACTGTTTTGTCACTGACCGAAAGGTGGCTACCAGGCAGAGTACACCCTGTAAGAAGGATAGGAAGTACTGATATCCCCAAAAATTTATTAAATGTGTTCATTGGTTTATAACTACCGAAAGAAAGTTTGCCGACTGAAATTGGTTCATTCTAATTGAACTGCATTTCATCAATGTTGACGATTTACTGCAGTTTTAAGCCTTTAGAAAGCGAGTCCATTCAGAATTATTTGTGTAATAAACACTCCAAATGGCTGCTAGCGACTTAGAGCTCTTAGTTTCATTAATGAAGGTGTAAAAATCTGACCCACAAAAAATAGTCAACTATTATCCATCTGGTTGCAATAAAGGCAACAAGATACTTAAAAAAATACTGACGAATACATGACAAAATTGTGTCTATTTAACGTTATTGAGATGAATGCATGATTTTGCACAAGTAAACAGGCGGGAATGTGAAAAAACTCATGCCAAAGTTGTATGTATACTATTTACACCATATGCAACTGCCGTTATGCTTCCTGTTGCGGTCGGATATAACAACAAATATTGGAGCTAATTTTGAAAATCAAACTTTTAACGGCAAGTGTGGCAGCAGTCCTACTAGCAGGTTGTGGTAGTGACAGCGACCCTGAGGTAAAAAGATACTCGGTTCAGGCTTATGACCCAGCTGTTATCGGCATGAAGGTTCAAGCTGTATGTGGTGGTGAAACATACGACGCGATTGAAAAGACAACAAACTATGAAGGTATGGTTGGTGAAGCGCGTTTTGAAAATATCAATGTCGTAAATGCGCCAGGTGACTGTGCTTTCGTATTGACGCATACTGATGAGAGTAAAGACGCATCAAATGGCAAACCTATTACATCTGACTACAAAATCCCTCGAGGCTTAGCGCAGGCGGATTCATTAGTAACAGGCTCTCCATTTACGACTTTGGTTTCTAACTCTTTGAAAGAAGGTGAGGTTTACTCTTCTGATATCGCCGAAAAAGTATTCGAGAACTTAGGTATTGATATCAATGCAAGTGGTAAAACGGTTGATGAAATCCTTCGTGATACAGAGTCAGTAGTTGAAGATCTTCAAAGCGAAGGCGGTAATAGTGCACTTGCTACGAAGTTAGTTGCTACAGCGAACGTTGTATCGGATATCATTAAAGCAAACCCAACAGCTGCACCTGAAGCTGTAGCAGTTGCTGCAAAATCGATTACCGAAGAAGTGATTGCGAAAAATCCACATTACCCTAAAGCTAGTGCGGGTTCTGATGACGTGATTTACGTAGAGATTTCTGAAGAAGATACAAAGAACGTTGTTGAGCAGGTTGAAAAAGATATCGCTGAAGGTAAACCTGTAGATCAAATTAAACCAACTGTTCCTACCATTCCTGAAGCGAAACCTGGTAAGCCAATTAAACCAGAACCACAACCTGGAGATGGTACTGGCGCGACAGGCGGTAACTAAGCGAGTTTTTGCTGATAAATTCTAAAGGCCTCTTCAGAGGCCTTTTTTGATCCTATCGTACTGTGTTCATCACCTTTTAGTGAGCCCTTTACTGTTTAAGTAAGGCAGGATGTGCGGACGTGATTCGCCAGCCAGTTTACTGGTGACTTCTTGTGACCAAGTGCTTTGTTTTTGATTGCTCGAACGGTTTGCATAGTAGTTTTGCATGGTTTGGTCATAAGCCTGAATATCATCCAAATTTAGGTCTTGATATTGATTCTCATGCACCACGACATGAGCAGGTAGACGTGGCTTAACTTCAGGGGCTTGATCTGGATGACCAAGACACATACCAAATAAAATGGCGGTATTTTTAGGTAAGCCTAGTAACTCGTCGACTTTTTGAGCATTGTTTCGTAAGCCACCAATGTACACGCCTCCTAGTCCCATAGACTCTGCTGCAAGTAAGCAGTTTTGTGCCATGATGCCAGAATCAACAGCACCGATAAGTGTTAACTCGGTGAAATCAGCTTGAACATCAGGATTGATACTGGCGTGGCGCTGGTAATCAATGCAAAACACCAAAAACTCAGCAGCGCTTTCAACGTACCCTTGATTTCCGGCATATTGAGCTAATAGCGTGCGTTTTTCTTTGTCGGTCACGCGGATAATTGAGACGACTTGCAACATACTTGATGAAGACGCCGCAAGGCCAGCTTGTAGAATCGTTTCTAATTGTTCGCTCTCAATAGGTTGTGAGGTGAACTTTCGAATTGAGCGGTGATTGAGAATTGTTTGTATCGTACTGTTCATGGTGACTTAACATCCCCTGTTACATGTAAAGGCTGAAGCCTCACCTTAGCGATATTTAATGAGTCGGTAAACTATCTCAAAAGAAAAACAATGCTTAGCGCATAAGTGTGAAGATGAATAGAGAATACATCACTCGTTCTGCTTGAGAGCGTATATACTGTTTTTAGAATCAACAATTTAACTGCAGTGGAAAATATGAAAGAACTCATCGTTCATACAGTCACGGTGTTTATGGGCTTCTTTGCGATCATGAACCCCATCGCCAATGTTCCTATCTTTTTGAGTTTAACGGCTGATGAGGATAGAGAAACCGTGCGTTCCATGGCGCTTCGTTCGGTTTTTATTGCATTTGTCATCATTGCGATATTTTCGATTGCCGGTAAATTAATTTTTGATTTGTTTGGTATCACGCTGTACGCCTTGCGAATAACGGGCGGTATCTTGGTGTTTTTGATCGGTTTTAATATGCTTCAAGGTGATTCGACGCATCAGAAAACTAAAGAGAAAGCGTATTCTCCAGCGCAGCAGCAGGCGGCGTTGAGCATTGCCGTTTCTCCACTTGCAATGCCGATATTAGCAGGGCCTGGAACGATTGCTACCGCGATGAACTTTGCTACGGCGGGTGGTTTTGATCAAACCATTATTACTATCGTTTCTTTTGCTGTGTTGTGTGTTATTACCTATATATTGTTTTTATTTGGAGAAAAATTGGTCAAAGCAGTTGGACCGAGTGCTCTGAACGTCGTGACGAAAATGATGGGCTTAATCCTAGCGGTTATCGGTACTCAAATGTTTATTGATGGCGCGGGCGAAGCCTATAAAACTGTTTTCTCATAGGCGTCTCCATCTCGTCTAAATCCACACCTACATTTCTAGCTGGTGTGGATTTTTTGAACTTTAGTTTTCACTTTCTAAGAAAGAAATAAATAGACTTCACCTATTTCAATAATAAGAATATTCAATTGTTTTGATTGCACGAATTTCATTACTCTTTTGGCAAGAATAATGGGGGAAATATGGCAACAAAAGCAATTGTAGTGGAAGGTGGCGCGATGCGAGGTGTCTTCGCAAGCGGAGTGCTAGATGCGTTTTTAGAGCAGAGTTATAAACCGTTTGACTTTGCCATTGGTGTATCTGCTGGCGCATCAAACTTGATTGGTTATTTGACCGACTATCCGCATCGCAGCATTAATGTCATTACTAAGCTGGCAACGAGTAAACGCTTTTTTGATCCGACTCGATTCGTTAAAGGTGGGGACCTCATTGATGTGAAGTGGCTGTTTGAAGAGTCTAATCGTTTGTATCCCGTCGATGAAAATAAACTGTTTAATGGCATTCCTTTTCTGGCAGCGACGACGAATGTAGATACAGGACAGGCAGATTATTATCGCGTGACGTGTGATAATTTTCACCATGCGATTGAAGCGACAACAGCGTTACCCATTGCATACAAGCATACCCCTTGCTTTTCTGGAGGCTGCTATACCGATGGCGGGGTGGCTGATTCTATCCCAGTGCGTGAGGCTTATCGTCGCGGGGCTCGCGACATAACCGTTGTGCTTTCTCACCCGCTAAATTATGCCAAGAAGCCAGTAAAAACCACATGGCTGATGAAGAAGTTATTTGCCGAACATCCTAAAATGGCGGACGCGATGTTAAGACGTGCAGATAACTACAATCAATCGTTGGAATTTATTCGTAACCCTCCACCGGGAACGCATGTCAGAGTGATTGCACCACCAGATAATTTTCCTGTTCAGCGCTTATCAATGCGACAAACCGTTCTATTGGAAGGTTATGAAATGGGGCTGATTGAAGGGCGGGCTCATTTGGCTAATTTGTCAGGTGTTCATGGTTTAGATCGGGAAAACTGCCATTTTTGCGTTTGATAATGAAAGAGCCTCATAGCGAGGCTCTTTTTACTTAACGTTCAAAGGGCGATTTAGTTGACTTTATCCCAAGCCATTTCCCAGTGTGAACCTGTTCCTGGTTCGTATTGGTTTGCGCTTTCTTTCCACTGTACACAGTAACCAGAGTATGGGAAGGGTTTACATTGGTAAATGGCACCGTCGCTTGCAAGCACTTTTGTGCCCGCCGTGTAGCTAGATAGCCCTTCAGGGAAGACAAAATCGTACTCGCCAGATGGTGGTGGCGTTACTGACTCTTCTTTTAAGTGAAAGTCGAGCGTTTGCTGTTTCACCAAGTTGCCATCTTTGTCTTTAATACGAGTCACGAGCATATGGTGACCAGGCTCTGATTTGGTTAAAGCGAGCGATACAGCCTCCACCGAGCCGTCTTTCATTTCGTCTGCCCAGCTTGCAAGTGGCTCACGGTGGTGATTGTACACGGTGAGTTCTGCGTTTAAATCGCCTTCAGCAGTTAGTGTCAGATCCAACGTTGTCGGTGTTGACTCAATGATATACTCGTCTGCTAAGCCATCTACTGTGAGTGAGTACTCTGGAGCGGGAGTTTCTATCTTGTAGCCGATTTCTACACGCTCAAGGCCGCTATTAGCTTGCAGATACACCGGATTAGTACCATAAACAGGAGTGAATTTATCCTCGGTATACTGTCCAGCTTGCAGTTTAGTTTGCTCTTGGTTGATCTTCGTTGCTAGAGCGTAAGACCAGTTTTTCGCTTTGCCCATGACTGCATCGGTAATTTCTAGCTCGGTTCGATAAGCTATGTTTTCACCCGCCTGATCAAATACGCGTGTATAAACCGAATCTCCAACATTTAAATCCATCGTCGGAATAATTTGACCGCCTTGCGTCCAATCTGGAATGACTGGACTGTCACCATCAAATTTCACATCGATTACGTTATAAAATGAAGCCGCTGTGTCGCCAACATCCCATACCGCCAGAATGACGTGATACCCCTCTCGCGTAGGCACATTACATTGATGGCTCACCTGTTTTGGAGGTTGAACCATATTGCCGTCGACTACACAGAAAGGAGTCAGATCAAACGAGTCGCGTGATAGTGAGGCATTTGGGTTCCAATCAGGTTTGGTGATGTAATATTTCCAGTCACGCGTCACATGGTTAGCGGTAAATGTCCATTCAAAAGTCTGTGTACCTGATTGAATAGGACGTTTCACCCAGCGGTCGGCAGTTTGTTCATCAAGAGCGGCAGCTAGAGCGGTTTCGGCACTTGCTATTTTTCCATCGCGAGGCCCTGTTTGTGGAAAACCATCAGGACCTTCAACACTTTGTGGCTCGTATTGAATGGCACCGCAGTTATTATTTTTTTCGTTAGTATCAGGTGTTGGATACTTACATAGTGCCGCGCGACTTGCAGCGACACCATCATTGGTTTCTGATACGTAGCCGTGAGCCGCAGCACTTGAGCTAATGCTTGCAAGTGCTAATGCAAGTACCGATTTGGTTGGGAAGGATTTCATCACATGTCCTCTGTTATGGCTGACAAATTAATGTCACACCTCGGCGCATGCTGAGCATGAAGCAACGCTGCATGAATCCATACTTTGGATAATGTAGTGTTGCAACATGGCAACCCCGCTATCATGAGCATTACTTTTGATGATGGAATGCTGACAGACCGGAAGCTTTGCGTCCCACCCTTTCGAATGGTTTGCCGAAATGTGATTGAGCAGCCAAAATTTAGCTCAAGAATTTACATGTGGAAAAGTAAACGACACTGACATGGAATCATGTTCTCAAATTGAAAGGTAACGGTACGCCAACCTCATTGATATTGTGCTTTTTTGTTTCTAAGGTATTGGTTTTGATGTTGTTTTTGTCTTTTTGATAGCTGGAGTGAATGAGTGATTGGTTGTTGGGTCGAAGGTAGGGAAGGGGCAGTATTAAGGATAGAAGAAGCACCGTTTAAAGGGCGGAATATACCGCCCTCTGAATCATGTTATTTAGGCATAATGACGGTATCAATAACATGAATGACGCCGTTTTTAGCTTTCACATCGGTTGCCATTACATTTGCATCGTTGACCATGACTTTGTCGCCCATGGTTTTAATCATCACGTCTTGCCCCTGAACCGTAGTTGCTTTGTCCAGCTTAACAACATCGGCAGCCATTACTTTCCCTGGGACGACGTGATAAGTCAAAATGGATACTAACTTGTCTTTGTTTTCCGGCATTAAGAGCATATCGATTGTACCGTCAGGCAGTTTTGCAAAAGCGTCATCCGTTGGTGCAAAAACAGTAAATGGGCCTTCTCCTTTGAGTGTATCGACTAGATCAGCCGCTTTCACTGCAGCGACAAGTGTATTGAAAGAGCCGTTTTCAGTGGCAACGTCGACAATATCAGCCTTCATCATGCCATGATCATGAGCCTTGACGGGAAGCATAAAAGATAAAGTCGCCATCAATGTAGCCGTGATAACCAAGATACGTTTAAACATAATGTGTTCCTTACGAGTTGGGGGTACAACGGTTTCCCTAGAGAATGTCTTCGTTTGTACGCATCTAAATGAAAAGATGATCAACGAGCCCTGCTTTCTTTCGATGGCCTCACGTGTCGCGTTAAAATCCGTTTGCCTTCTTGTTTTACATCGGCCCGTTTGCGCCATGCCCATAGACGCTCCCTTGCGTCTTTAGCTGCGCTATTTAGGTCGACAATAGGCGCTAGGTAACGGCTATCCGGTTTCAAGTGGTACATGACGGTTTCCATCTGTGTCATTGTCCAGGGCTCGAACAATAGTGGGGTGGGGACCATTTGCAATTCAGGCACCCATTTATAGATGAACGCGCCATCAGGGTCATGTTCTTGGGCTTGCTTAACCGGGTTGTAAATCCGGATTGTATTGGTCCCAGTTACCCCGGCTTGCATTTGGAATTGTGGGTAATGAATACCAGGCTCAAAGTCGAGGAATAGTTGCGCTAAATGCGTCACGCCAGTTCGCCAATCCATGTTCATGTGATGAGTGAGAAAACTAACCAGCATGGCACGCATGCGAAAGTTTATATAGCCAGTCTGATGCAAACAGCGCATACAGGCATCGATCAAAGGTATGCCTGTATATCCAGATTTCCATGCTGCTAACTTTTCTTCATCGAAAGTGCTACTTTGTTTAATCAACGATTCGTAAGCCCGGTTAACACAGTAAAACTCCATGTCGTATTCCGACTCGAATTTCTGTATGAAATGGCAGTGCCAATGCAGCCGTGAAGACAACGCAATTAAGCTGCGACGAAACCCAGCAACTTGCCAGTGTTTCAATAGGTACTGATAAACTTCACGCAAGGATATATTACCCCAAGCGAGGTATGGAGAAAGGCGAGTACAGGCTGTACGTGAGGCTGTGGGACTAGAAATGCTTCGATAGTAATCATGACCTCGACGATTGAAAAAGTCCTCCAGTGTTTTCCAAGCGAGTTGGCTTCCTCCCGTTTGCATTCCTTTGCATTTTGATAGCCAGGATGAAGGTTGCGAAAACGCGCAGCCGAGAGATTCTGCATCCAATGAATGCAACAAGTTGGTCTGCAGCTCAAGAGGGCTTATGGAGGCTCTCATGACCAAATCCCAATGTTTGTCCCAACCCTGCCGGTCTTTTGCTCCTCTAATAACAGCACCGTGCTCGAACTCAAACCACGTGATGTTCTGCTCATGCAGCCAGTCGGCAATTTGCTTATCGCGCTCAAAGGTGCAGTTGAGCCCTATTTCCTGATGAGAAAACACAGCGTTGATTTGATATTGCATTTGAATTGATTGAAAACATGCCAAGGCATCGCCAAACAGAACCGTGATGCGGTGTCCATAGGCTTTGAGCGTCTCATTCATGTCTTGCAATGATTGCCAAACAAATCGCCAGTGACGCTCAGAATAGTGAGGGTTGTTTAACAGCAACGGTTCAACAATATATAAAAGTACCGTTGGGTGCTTTGACGACAATGCTTGTGTTAAGGGCTGGTGGTCAGTCAGTCTTAAATCTCGTTTTAACCACACGACATTGATTGTTTGCATCGGAATCCTCTTTGTTTCCGATGTTGTACGCAAATGACCCGAAGAGATCTCACCTAATGATCGGTTTTGTTCATTAAAACGTAGAGGTTGCTTACAAGGAGGTGAGACATGTCGATACCACTGAGTAAGTTAGAAAAGTTCTTCTACGTAGATAAATTGATCATTCACTCGCTTGATCTCGCATTGTATCAAGCATCTTTCGTAGTTGATGGAAAAGCGCAATTCATCACTGACGACAACGGTATCTTTTTGAGGGCTCATTCCCTTATCGAGATGCAAAAGAAGTGCAAGAATATCAAAGCAAATAAGCAGGTTTTAGTACATCAAAGTGCTTATGATGAGATGGTGGGGCTACCCGAAGGCAAAAGAGACAATCAACTAGAGGTTTTGGTGAAGGATACAAAATTGTATTGAAAGAGTGTTGGTGCATAGTAAAAGCGAACCACCTTACGGCAGCTCGCTTAAAATAGAATTAGAGTCGAGCTTAGTCTTGTTTACGCTGAGCTTCTTTTTGTGCGTACTTAGCGGCACGTCGAGCTTCTCTTTGCTTGGCACTTTCGCCACCAACATGCTGCTCGCCTCGTTGTTCTGCAAGAACAATTTGTTTTTCACGTTCGCGGAATCGAGCAATTTGTTCTTCTGAGTGTGTGCCGTGACATTTCGGGCAGCTCACGCCTTGCTCGAACAATTCTGACTGTTTGTCTTCTTCAGTGATCGGTAGACGACAAGCGTTACATAAATCGTAATCTGCTTTTTCTAGCTGGTGGTTTACTGCAACACGGCCATCGAAAACGTAGCAGTCACCTTCCCACATGCTCTCTTCTTGAGGAACTTCTTCAAGATATTTAAGAATGCCGCCTTCTAAGTGGTAGACCTCATCAAAGCCCTGTTCTTTCATGTAAGCAGTTGATTTCTCACAGCGGATACCACCGGTACAGAACATCGCCACTTTCTTATGCTTTTCCGGGTCCATGTTTTCTTTTACATAGTCTGGGAATTCACGAAAGGTTTCAGTATTTGGGTTTACAGCGCCTTTGAATGTGCCGATCTCGATTTCGTAATCATTACGTGTATCGACAACAAACACTTCAGGATCAGCAATAAGATCGTTCCACTCTTGAGGTTTCACGTAAGTACCCACTACGTGGCGAGGGTCGATGCCTTCAACACCTAATGTTACGATCTCTTTTTTCAGTTTCACTTTGGTGCGATTGAATGGCTGGGTCTCAGAGTACGACTCTTTGTATACGGTGCCTGTCAAACGAGGCTCGTTGTTTAGCCACTCCAGTAGCGTATCAATACCTGCACGATCAGAGGCAACAGTGCCGTTGATGCCTTCACTTGCCAGCAGTAATGTCCCGCGAATATGGTGTTTTTCCATCAACGCAAGTAATGGCTCGCGTAGTTCTTGATAGTTATTCAGCTCAACAAACTTGTACAGCGCACAAACTACATACTGACTCATGAGGTTTCCTTTAAAAATACAGGTGGTCAACGACCTTAAAATTTTAGCGGCACGAAGTATACCTGACTAAATTAGTCGGAAATACGGACAAATTATGCGGATATTATGGCTAGGCAGGATGTAGCGGTGTTTTGATGCGGCAAAGCGTCACGCGGGTAAAATCGCTATGTGCTCAAATTATAAGCATAAATTGTAGAGAACAAGGTAAGTTGAACTCGACACTTTTGGTTTAAATTTGTACTTTGATTCCTTCTTCGGCTCTTCATTAAAGTTGTGCGCAAGAGCTACAAAATAATAATCGGATCAGTTGGCAAGGAAAGGACATGCAGCAGTTTTATATCAGGCGGCTGAGGGAAGAAGATGCTCCCTTGCTCAAACAATTACTCGTTGAACTCGATACATCGCACTATGAAGCTGAACCGAACTTCTATCGTCCACCCAAGGAATTGGCGCAACTAAGAGAATCACATGGCACCTTCGAAAAGTATTTTGACGGCAGCGTGAGCGCTTTTATTGCTTGTTCGCAAAGAAAGGTCGTCGGTTTTATCTCTGGTTCGGTTCGTAACGTTCAGTCGCTGATTTCACCAGAAAAACGCGTTGGCTTTATTAATGAGCTTATTGTTTCAGAGAGCCATCGAAACCTAGGAATAGGTTTATCGCTGATGGACAAGATGGAAAGTGATTTGTGTGCTCAAGGAATAGAAGAAATCGGCTTAACCGTGGCGTCATTTAACCATGAAGGTGAGGATTTCTATCATAAAATGGGCTACCGGGTGATGACGAAACGTATGACCAAGCGCGTAAGAGATTCGTAAAAACAAGATGGTAGGAATGAAACGCCTCTTACCTCTAGAAGAGGCGTTTTTATAGTATTTATTTCAAATTAGCGGCGGTTTGATTCCCCATCGCAATTAACTTATCTAAAACGCGCTCACCGTCGGCACGTAAACCGTTGTGCTCGTACTCGTTAGTGATCCACGCTTTTGAGTTTGGGATTAACGCGAGCGTTTCTCGGCTGATATCCATTTCCACAAACATATCATCGGCGTAAACGGCGCAACTGACAGGCACTTTGTTTTGAGCCAGTTGTGTTTGATCGTACAGCGCAGTCCAATCTTCTTTCGCGGCCAATATTTCAGCGGCATCTTTTAGTGGCTTGAGGTTGACGTATTGATCGAACATCCATGGGAAGACCATTTCCCCCGTAAAGTAAAATGGCTTGCCAGGTTCATAATTAAACTCTGAACGGCTTTGGCGAACACGGTGAGCACTCCAATTCGACGCAAAGCCTTGGCAATAAATCGATTCATGCAAAATGGCGTAAATCGGGTTGGTTTGGAAGTTTTGCTGTGCCAACATATCGTTCAAGAACTCATAACGAAGTTGTTGTTTGCCGTTCACTTCAATCAATGCACTTTCTAGCCAATAGTAAGTTGGCAAGAAAGTATCACTCACACCAAAGTTGATGCCGATTTGCTGAAATTGCTCCACCGTGAAGCGTTGACCATTTGGTAGGTACTCTTCGTTTTCCAGCAAGTGATTCGCAATGTTTTGGCAGAGTTGTTGCGCTTTTGGAAATTGCTGGAAGAACGCTTGGTTTTTCTCCATGGTGCGTTTGAAGGTGGCTTCATACACATCGTCGGCATGACGCGAGACTGATGGCACGCCACCCGTGATATAGCTTTGTAGCAAGCTGTCTGGGAACAAAGACAAATAGGTGAGGGAGCAAAAACCACCAAAGCTTTGACCTAAGATCGCCCATTTTTCGACGCCAAATTGCTCACGAATGTATTCCGCGTCGCGCACGATGTTATCCGCTCGGAAGTGGCTTAAGTACTTGGCCTGTTGTTGCGGCGTGAAATGAGCCAGAGCCTGATGATTAACCATCGAACTATTGCCCGTACCGCGCTGGTCGAGAAGCAAAACTCGGTACTCTTGCAGCGCGCGTTTTACCCAGCCGTTATTGCCGTTTTGACGCGGAGAGGGAAAGCCTGGCCCGCCCTGAAAGTAAACCAACCAAGGTTTGGTCGATTCTTCATCGCCAACTAGGCAAACCGCACGAGCGAAGACTTCAATGGTGCCTTTACTCACGTCTTGGTAATCCAGAGGAACGGTAAAGCTGTGGGGAGTGTAATGCAATCCTGCGTCGATAAATGATTGAGCGTTCATTGTTATCTTTATTTCCTTATTGAGGGGTAGCGCTACTTTACTGCGAATGGCGTGAAGAACCAATGCTATTTCCAAATCGCTTCGTCAGTTCTATACCTTGGTCAAATCAATGTAAGTTCAAGAAAATGAAACGATTAGCGACTGGTGCAACTGGTTGAGTGAGCTATGCTCAATAGAGTTGCGACAAAGTAAGAGCATGGAGGAAGTCGGATGAAAGTGTCACTGGCTCGATGGATTATTGTGACTTGTTTAATAAGCGTACCTACTTTTGCCGTTGTTACGCCCAACCCACCTCAATTAAAGGCGAAAGGTTACGTATTAATGGACTTTCAATCCGGTGCCATTATTGCCGAGCATAACGGGCGAGCAGGCCTTGCTCCGGCGAGTTTAACCAAGTTGATGACCGCTTATGTAGTTGGGCAAGAAATCAAAGCAGGGCGTTTGAATTGGGATGATGTTGTCACCGTGAGCGAAAACGCGTGGTCGGCCAAGTTTCCCGGATCTTCTAAAATGTTCATCAAACCGAAAGATGAAATTAGTGTTGCGAACTTAATGCGCGGCGTGATCATCCAATCGGGTAATGACGCGTGCGTTGCACTGGCTGAGCACGTTGCTGGCAGTGAACGCGGCTTTGTCGCCTTGATGAATGGTTGGGCTGAGAAGTTAGGGCTGCAAGACACTTATTTTGTAAACTCCCATGGTCTCGATAGTGAAGGCATCCAAACCTCACCCACCGATATGGCAAAACTCATGCAGTCGATCATCAATGATGTTCCCGCTGTGTATGCGCTATATAGTGAGAAAGTCTTCAAGTGGAATGACATTACGCAGTACAACCGCAATAAATTACTGTGGGACAATTCCATTGATGTCGACGGGGGCAAAACCGGTTACACCAGCAATGCGGGATACAGTTTGGTGAGCTCGGCCAAAGAAGGGAAAATGCGGTTGATTTCGGTAGTGATGGGCACGCCAAGTAAACAGGCTCGGATCAGCCAATCGAAGAATCTACTCAGCTATGGTTTTCGTTTTTATGACACCAAGCAAGTAGCTAAGCAGGGCCAAGTTGAGTCTAAAGTTCGCGTTTGGAAGGGAAATACCAATCAAGTTGAGGCGATCTTTGCTAAAGATGCCTATCTCACTCTGCCTCGTTCAATGACGGCTGGGCTTGATAAGAGTGTGGTGCTAAATGAACCGTTGATTGCGCCGATCGCGCAAGGGGATGAGATTGGCAAGGTCGTTTGGAAAAACGATGACAGTACCGTGGCGAGTTATCCCTTGGTCAGCAGCCAAGCGGTAGAAGAGGGCTCGTGGTTCGCTCAGCTTTGGGACAGTCTGGTGCTTTGGGTGAAATCGTTCTTTAACTAGAATAAAAACTAGAGAAGTGTCTTTCTGCATTCTTTGGTTGATGACCGCCCAGCTAAACGCTGGGCGGTGTCTTATTTAACGGTTTATTCCGACAAGGTGATGATTGGTAAATCGTCCCAAATCTTACTTTCATCCGATGCGCCACCGGAGAAGTTCCAAGGGCCTTTGTTTTGTTCTAGCGGACGGTAAGTTGCTGAAAGGCCGTCTAAGTCCCAAGTCGTGACATAGAAGCGGATACCATCGAGCGACTCTGGGCGGCCTAGTGCATCGCTAGCAAAGTCCATTGAAATGGTGTTGTTGGCTTTGTCTACTGTCACTGTTGGTGCTGGCGTTACGGCTTCTCCCCATGTCGTCGCATTTGCTCCTTTGGTGTTGTAAATCGAGCTTTGCCAGCCAAAAACAACCGCATTACGACTCCAGGTTCCGCTTGGCATAGAAGCGTTGATCTTCGGTAGCTCAGACAAGTTAGTTGCGGCTTCTTCAGGTAAATCAATAAAGATGGTGAAACCCACGTGGTCGAAGCCGTTTGGTGGCAACCAAGTGTCGGTGATGTTGTCCATGGTGAAGGTCAAACGTACGTTACTGCCAACGGTAAACACCTCTGCTTTGTTGATTGCGAGTTGGCTGTTGTCTTTGTCGAACGTTGGATCGGTTGGTAATGAGTAGTTACCGTTAGGACCGCCAGTGCCGTCTTGCGCATCGCCTGTATCATCAATAGTGTCATCCGGCGTGTTTGACCAGCTTAGGTTCGAGACAAAATTCACGTCCTCGATGCCTGCTTTTTTCTCGGTGGAATAAATCGCGAAGCGGTGCTGTTGCTCGCCAATAGCAAAGTGACGAGTCGACAGCGTGACACTAAACTGACCATCAGCACCTACAGTAATGGTTTGCGCTGTTTCCAAGTTACCATCGACGACGAGGTTCAACTTCTCGTTTGCATTAGCAGTACCAGCAATCACGATGTCATCTGTGATGGTTTGCCCTTTCCAATCCTGCGCCAGTTGGATGTTGAGGTCTGGTGTATCTACCGATTGGGTGTCGTTAGTTTTCGAGTAAATCACGGCAGATTTGGCTGGTAGCTCAAGGGTTACGTGACCGTTTTCATCTGCGATTAGCTTCTCCGGAGCGTCTGCCCAGTTCGACATGATTTGTTGTTGGAAAACAGTGCCGCCCGCTTGCTCTACATCGAGTTGGTTCATCAACATCGGGGAATTCGATGTGTTCATTACCACCAAGACTTCGTCGTTATCCAACGTTCGGGTAAAGGCGAACACGCCCGCGCCCGCTTTATCGCTGCCAATCACTTTCATTTCGCCACGTGTCATGACTTTGTTTTCAGTGCGTAGCTTGGCAAGTTCTTGAATAAACAAGTACATCTCACTGTTTTGGTCGAATGAGTCTACGTAGTTGCCATCTTCACGATACCCTCCGGCGAACATCGCATCGCGCGCTGCTGACATTGCTTGCTCTGTACCTTGGTAAATCACAGGAATACCCGGTACGCTCATCATGGTGATCAGTGCTTGTTTCATGTCATTCACGCTACCTTGCGACAGAAAGCGCGGCATGTCGTGATTATCAATGAAGTTCGGCATGATGTATGGATTCGGGAACATCTCCATCATTTTCTCAAGACGGAAACGCAAATAGTCGGTCGGTTGCCCTGATGCAAATACGCGCGTCATGGTCGCTTGCAATGGGAAGTTCAGTACCGAGGTTAGCTGTTTCGGCGAGCCACTTTCACCGATGTAAGTCAGCATCTTCTCTTCGCCTTCGGTGTTGTATGGCGTAGATGTTTCGAATACTTCACCAAAAGTGAGGAAGTTGTCACGACCGGTATCAACCGCTTGCGTCATCACACCATCGTTGGCGTGTAGGAAGTCATTCCAGAAATCGTGTTCAACAAACTTCAATGTATCGATACGGAATCCGTCGACGCCGACTTCGCGAATCCATTTTCGGTAGCTCTCTTTTAGATAAGCGCGTACTTCGGGATCGGACGTATTAAGGTCATCCAAATCAGAGAGTTGCCAGGTTTTTTCTTGTACCGGATCGTTGTGGTCGGTGATGGTTGGCGTCCAGTGGTAGCTGCCTGTGCCGTCTGTTTTACACTCGTTCATGTTGAGTGGATACGGCAGCTCTTGCCCGGCGGGTAGTGCATTTTTTATCAAACGGAAACCTTGGCAAGGTAGGGTTGGATCATAACTGTAAGGATCATCGTAGGTGAAGAAGTTGCCTACATGGTTGGTCACGATGTCCTGAATTAAGAACATGTTACGCGCATGCACTTCGCGTGCTAACGCTTGGTAGCTTTCCATGCCACCAAAGTGTTCATCCACTTTTTGAAAATCGCGCGCCCAATACCCGTGGTAGCCACCGTAGTTTTGCTCTGCATCCCACCATTGGTTAGCAACTGGCGGAGTAATCCAGATCGATGTGGCACCGAGATCTTCGATGTAGCTTAACTTATCACTCACACCAACGAGGTCGCCGCCGCTGAATTTTTTATCCGACGCCGGATCGAATTCGTTTTGCCCTTGATCATTGAGAGCGCTGTCGCCGTCGTTAAAACGGTCGATCATCAGGAAGTAAATGATTTGATCTTGCCAATCAGGAGATGCCACGTGGCTGCCTGTATCGATTGGTGTGGTTTCGTCGTTTCCACAGCCAGAAAGGGCAAGAGCGATCGCGAAAGGAAGTATTTTTATTTTATTCATTGGGTTAGGTAGAGTTTCAAACACAGTTTTTGCCTCCGTTATGCAGCAATGCAGAAACGATAAAGCAAAGGTTTGAAATTGAGAGTGTCATTTTACGCCAAAAAAGACGTGAAATGATGTCACGAAGCGGCGATTTTGATCTGACCGACAGTTTTAATTGAGCGGTTGCACAATAGGATATTGTATCGGGTAATGCTCTTTCGCGAGCTCGTTGTCGGATTCATCATAAAGGCGGAAACGGCACTGCTTTGCAGTTTGAGTGAGCGATAATTGCAGCACCCAACAAGCATAATGTAGCGAGTGTTGGGTCAAACGCATTGCGTGAGGTGTGGGGTCATCATCGGCGTAACAGTCAATCCTCGCAACGTTTTCAAGTCGGCATGCCAGTTCGATAAAGAGCGTATATTGCGCCCCAATATTAATCAGCTGCCGAGTCGGGACAATGTATTCCGCTGCCCCAATTAAAAGCCCCTTAGAAACCACATAATCACGCTGGTGGTTATTCTCAATGTAACGTTCTCCATCGACTTCATAACACAGGCGAAAGGTAAGGGGATGCGCTACCGGAAGTTCGGTCGTTGCCCAGAGCTCGGTGCCATGACTTAAAAAACGCTCGAAGAAGGCGGGGTAGCGCCGCCATGCGCCATCACGGTCACGGCATTCTACCGAGACCACTTTTTCAAACGCAATATTGTCCACTTCCATCCAGATTTTGCCGACAGGTTGGTCGATGTGGTTATCGTCGAAGGTATTGGCTTTGGCGTAGTATAAGCGGATCGGTTGTTGATTTAGTTGAGTTCGGTTATCCAAACATTGTTGGCGATATTGCATGGGTGAAAACGGATACCAACGACGAAAAGTGCGGTGAAAGTTCGAAGGTTCTTCATAACCAAGTTGATAGGCGATTTGCTGCGTTGTGAGTTGGGTGTCGGCAAGCAAAGTGAGTGCTTGCTTTCTTTTAGCGAAATCAACGCATTGAGAGTAGCTCATTTGCTTTTCTTGCAGTCGACGTTGCAAGGTGCGTTTGGAGACGCCCAGTTGCCTTGCCGCTTGCTCTAACTTGAGCGCGTAATTGCTGTTTTTGATGAACAAGGCGTTCAAAACACTCAGTAATTCTGGTTGCTCAATTGGCTGGTGAGAAAGCAGCAAATAAACATGTTTCACCAAATCAAACACGCTTGAACTCGTTTTAGAATCTCGCGTTTCCTCTAGAAAAATATCGGCCGCGAGTGGATTGTTGGCGTGAACTTGTACCTGTATTGATTCGCTTAGCTCAAGCATCTCCAACTGCATTTTGAGCAAGCCAAACACCGACTCCGCCCAATTTGGCATATCGGCCGTTCTGCATTCGACTTGCAGATGGATTTGGGCATCACCATGTTGAAATGTGACGTACAAACGGCGGTCGAATAATGAAACACTTTTACTCCACCAAAGCAGCCCTTCTTGGAGGTTAGGCGCTTCTTTCAACATCATGCATTGCAAGGCAACCAACTTCTCAATGTGCCAATATTCGCCGGCAATTCTCAGGTGATTGTGACCGAGCTTTTTGCACAGAAAGGATGTAATAACGTTATCTTGAGGCAGCATGAGTTGAGTTTGGTTGCGAGCAAACATGCATTATTGCTGAAAAGATGAAGAAGTTCAGTGAGAACGTTCAAAGCCTTTCTTATCGTTTTATTTTCAAATTTATTTTGAAAATGTTTTTAATCGAAATCGGTTTTTCCCTTTATCTCATGAGGTTATGCTGTTACACAGCTTAAATTCATTAATTGGAGAACCTCATGGATATCGTACAAGCTGCAAAATCTCGTTACTCAACGAAAGTGTTTGACCCAACGCGCAAGCTACCTCAAGAAAAAATCGATGCAGTTAAAGAGCTGGTTCGTTTTAGTCCATCGAGTGTGAACTCTCAACCTTGGCATTTCATTCTGGCAAGCACAGAAGAAGGCAAACAGCGCATCGCTAAAGCGGCGCAAGAGAACTACGCGTTTAACGCGGCGAAGATTCTCAACGCTTCTCACGTATTGGTGTTTTGTGCGAAAACAGGCATTGATAACGACTACATTGAAGCGCTAATGGCGCAAGAAGAAAAAGATGGCCGATTCCCAACTGAAGAAGCGAAAGCGGCTGTGCGCGGTGGGCGTAGCTACTTTGTAAACATGCACCGTTTTGATCTGAAAGATGCAAACCATTGGATGGAGAAACAAGTTTACCTCAACGTGGGTACGTTGCTGTTGGGTGCTTCGACGCTAGAAATCGATGCAGTGCCAATTGAAGGGTTTGATCCAAAAGTGCTGGATGAAGAATTTGGCTTGCGTGAAAAAGGTTACACCAGCGTTGTGATCGTGCCGCTTGGCTACCACGCGGAAGATGACTTCAACGCGAAAACGCCAAAGTCTCGCTGGGACGCAGAAACCGTATTCACCGAGATCTAATTCGAGCTTACTTACAGGTGACGTAGAACCCTGTAATCAATATATAAATCGCAAAAGAGTGATAGAACGATGATCCACTTAGTTGCAGAAGTGAAAGCCTACCCGGACAGCAAGGATCAGGTGGTGAATTTGCTTGCTGGTTTACTAGAGCCAACTCGTCAAGAAGAAGGCTGTTGCCAATACGAGTTGTATCTTGACGAGAAAGTTGAAGGCCTATTTATGTTCCAAGAGATTTGGGCATCGCAAGAGGCCTTAGATAAGCATTTGCAAAGCCCGCACATGGCGACGTTTCTTGAAACATTGGAAGAGAACGACTGGGTTGAATATACCCAGATTCGTCCTCTTCGATTTATCGCCTAATGACAGAAGGTTGCCAGCACGTTGGCGCGTTGCTGGCAGCATTTTTGTTGGATAAAGTCACGGAAAGTCCGAATCGTTGGCGTCAATAATCGACGATCGGCGCACACCATGTAGAGCGGCACTGGGCCGCAATCCCACTCTGGTAACACTCGCACCAATCTTCCTTCGATTAAGTCTCGGCTGATGTCCATCAACGATTTATTCGCAATGCCTTTGCCTTTGATCGCTAACCGATGTGGCAAGTCACTATCGTTGCTCATCAAGTTACCGCTGACCACGACTTGTTCTTTCTCGCCGTCACGCGTGAGCGTCCATTTGTTGTAGACTGAATCCGCGACCATATAGCACAAACAGTTGTGTTGCGTTAAATCGGCAGGAGAGGTGAGTTCTGGATGTGTAGCTACGTACTCTGGCGATGCACATAAGATCCGTTCGTTTGACCCACACAAAGCCAACACGACCAGATTGGAGTCGGCCGGCTCGCCGTAGCGAATCGCAATATCGACAGGCTTGGTGTACATATCCGTCAAGCTATCGGACAGCTCTAGTTTTATGGAAACATTTGGGTAGAGATCGATGAACTCATCCACCCAATCGAGCAACATATTGCGACCAAAATCGGAGGGCGCAGTAATGTGCAGTTGACCAGATAACTCGCCACGCGCACTTGAGATCTGATCCAACCCCTCTTGCAATGTTGCCAACGCTTGCGTGGTTTTGTCTAAAAACAGTTCGCCCTCTGAGGTTAAACGAAGGCTTCGGGTAGAACGCACAAACAGCGGGAAACCGATTTGCCCTTCAAGACGCTTAATCGATGCGCTAATGGCGGCAGGTGTCATGTCCATGCTATTAGCAGCTTTTGAAAAGCTGCCTTGGCGCGCGGTTTCGACAAAAATATTGAGGTCGTTGAGGGCTTTCATAATGAAAAGGGCTTTTAAGAAGTTTGGGTTACTATAGGGGAGAGTCGCACGGCAATTCAAGGTTAAAACATTAGGTTGCACGGCGAGTTTGGGTTAGATTAGCGCGCAACTTCACTTTACCGGATCAATAGCATGAACCAACAGCAGCCGAACAACCCACTTCACGGGTTGAGTTTAGAAAAAATCGTCACCCGACTAGTTGAACACTTTGGTTGGAATGGCCTGTATGAGCGCGTTCGAGTGAACTGTTTTAAGAAAGATCCGTCGATCAAATCTTCTCTGAAGTTTTTGCGTAAAACGCAATGGGCAAGAGATAAGGTGGAAGCGCTATACATCGAGACGTTCTGCTAATCACTCTATGGTCTGCAGCAAGCGGCAAGTAGATTCTTAGTCTCGCTATGGCTCGCTAGAATGACGTAGCTTTTCTTATCGCGTAGGCTGGAAGATTAGCTCTACTATTACGTCTAAAGCGAGGTTCCGGATGACTCGCTTGTGCTCATCTGGGATGGTTTTCTTAGATAGTGTTGTAGAGTTCAGAGCAAAACTCGAACCGTCATTCTGAACAGCGAGGAACGAGCGTGATTCAGAATCTACTCTCAGATTGTATTGAGTAGATTCATCGCTCTATGGCCTGCAGCAAGCGGTAAGTAGATTCTTAGTCTCGCCTTGGCTCGCTAGAATGACGCTAGTTCTCTTATCGCGTAGTCTAGAAGATTAGCCCTACGTTATTCCCGACAGCGCTGAAGAAGCGCTGTCGGGGGATTCTCGCCTTTAATCTCTCGTTTCTTGCTACTCTAAATGATGCGTGCTACCCACAGTTCCTTCCAAGTCTAAAATCGACTGGCGAACGTGGTCTGGAATCGCCGCTTTTACGTTGTTCTTAAAATCAAACATCACACCAGTGGCGGTCGCGATGGTCGCAATCTTACCCCACTTCTTACTCAGCACTTGGTATTCCATCGTGATTCGATCTTCTTGCATGTCGATTACGCGCGAGCCGACTAATAACGTGTCTGGGTAAGTGACAGGCAGCTTGTAGCGGCATTGCGTCTCGCTCAGTACTGGTCCAATTTGCGAGGTTTGCAGGTCGACCAGCAGATTAATTTTGTTGAAGTAATCTAAACGCGCTGTCTCGAAGTAGCGAAAATAGACCACGTTATTGACGTGTTGCAGAGCATCCATTTCACCCCATGCGACTTTGATCTCTGTGATAACGGGAAAGTCCTTTAACAGTGTGTCCATTTTTAGTGCTCCTTTTTCATCTGCATTGCCACAAATTGCGACGCGACTTATCACTTTGAGCATTTATTCTAGATGTAATCATTTAATATGTAATAAAATTGTTTTTAAAATGTGAAATGAAATGGCGGCCTTATTATGTAAACTAGAAACTTTACATAATTGAGTTGAAGGCGTAAGTTTAACTAAGAGTAACCAAATAGGAGGTGTCTCATGACTGAGCTGAAAGGTTTCAATCTAGCCAAGGTGGAAAAACGCATTGACTGGACTGGCGAGCTGTTCAGTTTAAGGGTCTCAGGCGCGCCTCTTACCTTTAAAGCCGGCCAGTTCACCAAGCTTGCTTTGCTAGATGATGAGGGCAAGCCGATCAGCCGTGCTTACTCTGTGGTTAATGCACCAAGCGAACAGTTCGATTGGTTGGAGTTCCTAATAGTAGCGGACCCTCAAGGACAACTTTCCCCAAGGCTCCAAAAGCTTAAATCTGGTGATAGTATTTATGTTGGTGAGACCGCACATGGTGACTTAATCCACGACTCTATTCCTAAACAGGCTCATGATCTGTGGCTGTTATCTACAGGTACAGGTATTGGACCGTTTTTATCGCTACTGGATGATATAAACTTACCACCTCATAATGAGCGAATTGTGCTTGTTCATGCGGTTCGCTACGAAAAAGATTTGGTCTACAAATATCTGATTGAGCAACTACAGCAACGATATGAAGGCAGATTAAAGTACATCCCGATAGTCAGTAGGGAAGTGGTGGATGGTCAGTTACAAGGTCGAATTCCTGAACTCATCGAATCGGGTAGACTGTCCAACGCTGCTGATGTGCCATTCTCTGCTCAAAGTAGTTTTGTCATGATGTGTGGGAACCCGCAGATGATCAAAGATACCTTGCCAGTCTTACAAGGGCTTGGGTTGGAAAAGTATCGTCCTAAAACAGGAGGCAATATCATCTATGAGCGTTACTGGTAGCGTTTGGTTAAATTGATATAACCATATTGAAGACATGATGATCACCAATACCAAAGTCGCTCAAGCGTCCTAGCTTGTTCGATCAAAAAAGCCACATGAAGTGGCTTTTTTAATATCGATAGAGTCAATCAGACTTATTGTTGATTAACGTACGCTTTAAAGCGAGCTTTGGTTTCTGCGTCTGCTTTTTGGTACCAGAAGTGCAGCATCTCTTCTGCTGTCGAATCTGATTTAACCGCAGTCGCTCTCGCTTGTTTCATATCTTCAGGAATCTTTGCTGGTAGTGTGACTGGTTGAGCAACGGCTGCACCAGCAACAGCGATAGCAGCAACGCCGCCTGTTTTGTTGTAGCTTTCCACTTCACGCACGTAATCACGACCGATTTGCATACCCGGTTTGATCAATTTGTCTTGCTCAACGGCGACGGTGTTGCCTGAATCATCAACCAGTTTCCAATTTAAGTCCTTGATCTTTTCTTCCGCATCGCGAAGGTTGCGGTATTCTGGCATTTGTAGCGTCAGCTCGGCATTGGCAGCGTCAAATCGTGTAACGATAACATCGCTTTCAACACTTAAACGGTCATTACCTTGGTTAAAGTAAGGGGCGAAGCGAAATACGACTTGGTTAACGCCATCAGGTAACGTTAGTGTTCTTTCCGAGGCGAAAAAACCACCCGAAAGGTCTGCTTTTTCACCGTTAGCCGCTAATACTGAAACGTTGTCAGGAACACTCACGGTTACATCTGCGAATGCCATGCCACTCATTGCGAGAGCAAGCGCACAAGTTAAAGGCTTGATCAATTTCATTGTTTTTATCCTAAGCAAATTAGTGGTCATCGAGAGTGCATCGTTCATTGCCCGATTGCAACTCCCAAGTGTAAGAAGTATGAAAATTTAACAAGAACGTCATTTTTATCGCATTTATTACGGGGAAACTGTGATCCAAATAGAATCAAACCGCTGCAATAGAGCGGTTTGATATCATAAGTTATAGATTAAATTTCTTTCTAACTTATTGATTTATTATATGCCAGCACCGTGTCCAGGCTCTGATTGGTCATCAGAAGCGTCTTGTTGTTCTGCCATTTCTTCTTGCTGTTGTGCTTTCTCAATGCTCAACCACCAAACAAATAACTCATACCAAATCGCCAGGATAACAGCACCTAAGAACAGACCAACGATGCCGTAGAAAAGCATACCACCGATGGCACCGAGCAGAATCACAGGCATTGGTACGTCGACACCACGTCCCATTAACATTGGTTTGAACAGGTTTTCAGAAAGAGCTGCAACTACTACCCAGACAGTAAACATGGTGGCTGTCGTTGTATCTTGAGTCATGTACATAAAGCCGATCACTGGTAGTACGGCAAGCAGCGCTGGTAGCTGAGCGATACACAAGATCATCAGAATCAGAGTAAGCAAACCAGCTGCTGGAACGCCAAATACAAAGAAACCAGCACCGATCAATAGGGCTTGAATCGCCGCCACACCGACTACGCCAAGCAGTACGCTTTTAATGGTTGCTGCGATAAGCGTGGTCCAGCTTTTAGCGTTTTCACCAGCGGTACGAATAGCGATGGTTCTTAGCCCTGATGCTGCAGATTCAGAGTACGTCATAAAACCTGCTGCAATCGCAAGTGACAAGATTGAAAGCAGTAAACTGCCCAATACACCGCCAAGTGTGCCTAGCAAAGAAGTGAGCGCGGACTTTATCTGCGGCATAAAGGTTTGAATCGCTTGTTCAAGGTTAGTCGCGAATAGGGTCCACACCTCATAGAGCTTATCACCTACGACAGGCCAATCCGCAACGGAAGGTTTTGGACCTGGGATCTTCACTTGTCCGTTTTGCAATACTTCAAGCGCATGCGTTGCACCATCCACAATAGAACCTGACACCATAACAAGTGGTGTGACTAAGAGTGCAATACCAAGTAAAGCAATCGTCGTGGCTGCCAGCCCTCTGCGACCGCCATATGCACGCTCCAGCTTTTTTGTAAGTGGCATTAAAGCGACGGCTATAATTGCACCCCAAATAACGGGAAGAATGAAGGGTTTGATGATGTCGTACGTAAACATCAGCAAGACGAAGATCAAGCCAATGCGTATTGCTGATTCCACCATATTACTGATGAAAAGCTTACTGTCGATTTTTACCGATTGTTTATCCATTTTTGTTTACCTGATGATCAATGTTAGAACTGACGAGACTTGAAACAACAATCGCCATATAGAACACACCTGTAATGGCCTCTAAATACACCACGACTTGAGCCAATGGCGTTAGAGGGCTGATATCGCCATAACCAAGCGTGGTTAAGGTGACGAAACTAAAATACGCCGCATTAGAGAAATTCTGCCCCCAAGAAATGGCTTCCATCCCAGTGAATGAGGTTGGCGAGAACTCTAGAAGAATGAGATAGGCAATTGCCCACATCAGACCAAGCAGTAAGAAAAGCGCGACTGAGCCAATGACTTTGTTGCTATTGACGTGGCCAGTGAAAAGAATCTGCCTTGCGATGGATTTAAAAGTGCCGAAAAAGAATGCGAAGGTGAGGGCAAGCATCACTACATTCATCTCTCGGATGTTGAAAACGGTCTTGATAACAATCACAAGAACCCAAACGCCAAACAGGGTATAGAGGAAACGAGACCACATTTTGTCGAAGCGAAGGCTGGCAAAACAGACAATGAACGTGAGAACCGTGAATGCCTGCAGTATGTGTTCAATCGTCCCTTCGCCCACCACTTGTGCCATCGCACTCCCTAGCAACAAAATCACCAGCGCTAAAGTTAGATAGAAGAAGTTGTTTTCTTCATTAATGTTTTTGAGTTTTTTACCAATGACCATGGTTCTTCTCACTTAGTTACTGTTCATTTTCTGCTGATGAATCTTTCATCACCATGATGGACGCAGAAAGCCCGAATCGAAGATCAACATCTTCTGGAAGTTCTTGGATTGAGATTCGTACCGGAATACGTTGTGCTAAGCGAATCCACTGAAAAACAGGGTTCACGTTTGGAAGAAGGTTGTAGCCGACCGTGCCGTCTTTCGGCGCAATACCCCAACCGATAGAGTCAACCGTTGCGTCAATTGGCGTGTCTGGGTGAGACATCAAAGTGACACGTGCTTGGCTACCCGGTTCGATTTGTGCGAGTTGGTTTTCACGGAAGAAACCAAACACCCAGAAACTGTTCTTGTCGATCAGCGCCAGCAGTGGCTGGTTTGCGACCGCTTGCGTACCGTTTCGAATATCGAGGTTAGACACAAAACCATCGACGGTCGCATAAACTTTGGTAAAGCTGAGGTTAAGGCGCGCTGATTTTAATTGCTCTTCTGCAGATTTGATTTGCAGTAGCGATTCTTCGTAAGCGATTTCACGACGAATCAGATCCTTGTGAGAAACCGCGCCGCGGTCTTTCGCGCGAATATCTTTAAGGCGGTCGTATTCGATTTTTTTACCGCGAGAGCTAACAATGGCGCGTTCTAGTGCCACTTCGGCTTGAGACAAAGCAACTTCGTAAGTCGCTGGGTCGATTTCAAACAGTAAATCGCCTGTTTTCACTTCTTGGTTGTCTTGCACCGCGACATTTACAATTGGGCCTGATACACGAGGAGCTACTTTGATGACGTTCGCGCGCACTTGGCCGTCGCGTGTCCAAGGGTTATTAAAATACTCTTCAAATTTTTGATAGCCGAGCCAAGCTGCGCCACCAAGAATGACAAGATTGAGTGCGATTACGAATAGTTTTTTCATCTTGTTTGGCACCTAAAATTGAATATAAAAGCTGTCGATGGCCACCACATAACCGACCATGATGGCAATAAACGTCAGAGACGGAAAAGCAATGAAGCGAGACAGACGTGTCTTGTTCAATATCATCACCGTTATCCACGTTGCCGTGACGGCGAGAAAGAGCACCAGTAACGTGGGAGAAAAGTAAATGTCTCCCAAAGAAAGTTCATGAGGCATTAGAGATCCTCCGTTTTGTTTTCATCACTGTTCTCAGCCGGAGTTTCGAGGCGCAAAGGCGGCAATACGCGGTTTTCTTCATCTAAATAACCATCCCAGTCAGTACGTTCTGTCATTGGCTTGGCAATAGATTCACTGAGGAAGGGTTTGCCTGTTTGGGTTTGCCAGCCTCCACCGAGGGCTTTGTAGAGCGCGACAACTTGGTTCGCGACGTTCCCTTTGATCGTTGCGTAGCTGTCTTCCGCACGGGTCATTTTCTCTACCGAGTTGAGCAGACGTTCAAAAGAGATTTGGCCGTTTTCGTACTGCGTCATGGAGATGTTGAATGCACGAATGGAAGAGTTGACTGATTGCAAACGTAAATCTTTTTGCTGTAAATACAGGTCATACGCTTCGATTGCATTGGTCACTTCGTTCACGGCTTGCAGCACTTTTTTGTTGTAGTTGGTCAGCGTTTCTTGGAAGCGAGCATCTTCGAAACGAATGTTATTTTTCACGCGTCCGTATTGGAAAATATTCCAACTGAACGTTGGGCCAACCACCATGGTGAGCGAATCGCTAAAACTGAAACTGCTGCCATCGGGAACCGTACTGTCGATACCGATGGAACCGAACAGTGAAAAGCTTGGGTAAAGAGCGGTTTCCGCCACGCCAATTTGCGCACTCTGCGCGCGAGCTTGCATCTCAGAGACTTGCAAATCCGGACGTCGCATCACTAAGTTCGCATCCACTTGGGTATCCAACAGCGGTGGACGCGGCACAATGGAGCGCTCGTCGGTGCCCGATAACGCCGATTTCCTGCCTGTCGATTTGAACTGTTTTTCGTAGTCAGCAATTTGCTGTGTCAAACCGTCCGATTGCAGCAATTTCTCTACTTCTTCAGGCAGTACACCCAACAGCAAAGCAAGTGCCGTGCGCGACTGCTTCATCGCCACTTCGAGGCTTGGTTGCGCGGCTTTTGTGGTGTAAAGCTGGTTTTTCGCTTGCTGTACGTCTAGCTCTGTAACGTTGCCAGAGTCGAACTGCACCTGTGTAATGCGGACGACACGCTCTTGAATTTCGATGTTGCGGCGAGACAGCAAAATACGTTCTTGGAATGTGCGATAGTTGATGTAATTGCGCGCCACCTCAGCGGTGATGGTGACCATGATGTCGTGATACGACGCGATGGATGCGTAATAACCAGCTTCTGCAGATTCGATACCACGAGCGTATTTGCCCCAAATATCCATTTCCCACGCAGCATCAAACGACAGAGCGGCGTTGTTTACACCCTGATCATTCACGTAGGCACGCGCTAGATTTCCTGACACGGTTTGAACTTGCGGGTATTGCAAGCCAGTCGAAATGCCAAGCAATGAACGAGCTTGGACAATGCGCAGTCCCGCGGCTTCTAAATCGAGGTTTTGTTTGCTCGCCAACTCAACCAGTTGATTGAGAGTTGAGTCATTAAATTGCTGCCACCATTGTTGTAGCTGTTGCTCTGATTGCTGCGTATCTTTGGCTGCTTTTTGCACCGACCAGTCACTTGGCATTGGCGCCTGCTTTGGATGAACATAGTCTGGCCCCACAGCGGTACACGCACTGAGCCCGAGCAGAGAAAGTATGGCGAGGCTTGGTTTAGTTAGTTTTGGAAGCATCATATCCCCACCTTTAAAAACGCTTCTGTTGTAAGTTCACCCAATCGATATCCTCGTAGGTTTGCTTGCAATGCTTGATTGCTTCGAACACGTTCCGTTTTAAATTCAGCAAGATATAAAAACCGGCTATCTCTGAATAAGCGTAGTCAGATAAATCTAACTCACTAAAAAAATCTTCCAGTTTATCTTCGAATGATTGGTAATCCTGACTGTATTGGTCGAATACGGAATCGAGTTCTTGTGTTGCTTGATGGCTGGCTAAAGCGCCCGCCATCAAAGGAATGATGGAATCGCGGTGTTGTTGGCGAAGTTGAGTAATCAGCGGATTGGTCAGCAACTTTTTCTCGGCGGCCATTAAGATGTTGATGTGACTACTGAGTACATCACACGCTTTGCTAAACGCGCCGATCGCTTCTGGCGTGGTTTTGTCAAAGTGTTTGTGGTTGATTTTCGAACCCCACACTTTGAGCTTTTTCGATGAAACGTTGAGCGTCACCAAGTGCAAGGCCCGTTTGAGCGGCGTGATAATCGAGCTGGATTGCTTCTGATAGGAGTCAAACAGATCCCGAGTGTGCCTAAAATAGCGCTCTTTTATGGTCAAAAAGAGGTGTTCTGGTCGTGAGCTAAACGGGAAGTAGTGCGCGAAAATGATCATGAACACCACCATGTAGAACAGCAGCATGATCGTCATGAGGATTCCAAAGTGATAGAACATGTTGTTGTCTAAACCGAGAACAAACAAGCCCACCATGTAGAAAATCGTCACTGGCCCGTTAAACAGATAAAAGCCGATAAAGGTGTAGATAAAGATGAACAGACCAAGTTCTAACCCGAGATCCAATTGCGGAAGAATGAAGACGTAAGAAGGCACCGCGAACAAGAAGCCGAAAGTGAACAGCACAAGCAACAAAATCGGGTGCACAGGTACGAACGACAGCAAAGACATAAACATGGTCGAGAAGACTACGAACGAGTAGCCGCCTGGTGGATTGAAATAAATCCAAATCAGCCCTGCAGCCCAATAAGTGACAAAGGTTTTGACCGCGGTTTTAAAGTTTTCTGCGTCCCACCATAGAAACTTGCCTTTCGGTTTCGGCAGTGGCACGTCAAAGGAGACATTGTTCGTCACAGAGTCAATGCAGCTAATGCTCTCCGCTAAACGCGACAAGTTTTGATGCATGAGCCCCAAGAGGTGCCCCAGCATAAGCGCAGAGCCTTTCTCTAGGTGAGCCGCGTCTTCAAGCAACGCCTGGTTGTATTCGACTTTGAACTCTTGAGCACGAAAAGCGGGCTCTTTTTCGTCCCACACTTGTTGGCAGGTATCAAATAGCGCGTCAATTTCCGCAACGGCTTGATCAAAGTTGCTGATGCTTTCACGGTCTAGCTGGTGGCTAAAGTGGCTGTGCGCCGCGACGGTCAATTGTTGCGTTACCTGCTTGTTCAAATGAACCGCCAAGCGCCACTCTTTCATGTAGGCTGACACGTCGCTGCATTCCACACTGACTGTGGCAAAACGCTGTTCGAGCGCATTTTGGGCGGCAAACATCTGTTCGATAAGAGAATCCACGCTAGGTTGTGGCTCTCTTGCTTCTGGATTTTCTTCTCCCTTTTCTTGAGGAGAGACTTGCCCTGCCGATTTTTGCTCGAAATTTTGCAAGATAGCGGTGAACAACGCGCGTTGTGCTTGGTTGAGTTGTTCGATGAGCTGTCTTAGATTTTGTTCTGTTTTGGTCGGGAATAAGAAAGTCCCCACGAGCGTGTAAACCACCACCCCAAACACCGTCATATAAGCGCGGTCAACGCCATAAAGAAACGCACCTTCTGCGTCACCGCCATTGGACATCATCAGCGTCATCACACCGGTCAGCATGAGTAACGTTGGATCTTTTTGATAGGCATTACGGAAGTAAAAAATGAAAGAGACCACAACCGACACGCTCAGCATGTACAGCAAGCGGTCTTGAGCAAACAATCCCACTAGTAACAAGCCAACGACGGCGCCAACCAACGTACCGAACACGCGTAAGGTACCTTTGGCGAGAGACTCACGACGACTGCCTGTGGATGCAATCAGCATCACTGTGGTTGCGGCCGTCGATGCTTGCGGCCAACCCATGGCAAACGGGATCAGATAAGCCAGAGTCAGGCTAAGCGATACTTTAATAGCAAATTTTATTTTGTCGTTCATAGTGTCAAAGTTTGCTCAGGCTTATCGTTATAAGTTGATGAATTTATTATATGAATAATCAGAATCTTGTTCTGAATAAATTCGGGGGGCGGAATATAGCGGGTGAAAAAGTGTGCTTTGTAAACCCTTTGTCAAAACACAAAGTGCGTATTTGGCTCGATCTCGCGCTAGCCCTTGGCGTTATTGACGAAACGGCTAAAACGAGCAAAATCTCGATCTGTGACGATTCTCACTTTTGAAACAAAATCGTTGTGTTGTGTGAGCCAATTCTCACCTTATATCCTTCGCCTGATACTAAAGCAGGCCACTCGTACCATCTGCAATGAGCTTTGCTGCTTTAAAAAGCATAGATGATGAATGGGTATTTGAGAGGGAAAGTTATTATTTTTTATCGGCTTGCCGATTGTTCGCTTGTTTTTTTGGATCGAGATAAAAAAACCAAAGCGATGCCACCAAGAATGATGCCACTGGTTAAAAGTGTGTGTAGTGAAAGAGGTTCGTGGAGTACGACGGTGCCTAGCAGCAAAGCAATGGCCGGCACGGAAAGTTGGCTGACGGCGGCCTGAAGTAAAGAGAGCTTACGCATTACTTGATACCAAAGCGTATAACCAAGGCCAGATGCAATGGCGCCAGACGTGATAGCGAGCAAGATTCCGCCCAGAGAAAGATGGATTGAGGACAGCATCAACGGCGATAGCAGTATGCCAATCATAGATGCAGCGATAAATCCCCACGTGATGCCACTACTTGGAGAGGGCGCTTGTTTGCCGAGCGCAGTAAACGCAGCCCAACAAACGCCAGAAATCAACATGAGAAGTGCAGAACTGATATCGGGGCGCGTGGCAGATGGCAACATTAACCAAACAAAGCCAACAATTGAAAGGCCGATACCGATGATTTCGAGAAACTGAAAGCGCTCACCTTGCCACCAATAGATTGCCAGTAACGTCAGTTGCACGGCACCAAACAAAAGCAAAGCACCGGTTCCTGTCGCTAGTTGTAAGTACGCGAAAGAGAAAAGGGCAGCGTAACCAAATAACGCCACGCCAGCAAAAAAGCGAAAGCGAGAAGTTGGCCGATCGGTTTTCCATTGACCTCTCACGACAAGCAAAGCGATTAAGGTAATCGCGCCAGATATCAATCGGACGAGAGTGAAGCTTCCTGCATCAATCAACACTTCGGCCAATGCAAGTCGGCACAATAATGAATTGGCGGCGAACGCCAGCATCGTAATAGCAGTGAGTAAAAAGGTCGACATCCTTGGCCCTTAACGCAGAAATATGGATTGAGTGTAGCGTCAAACGACCTTTTTCATTAGTTGATAAAGTGATTAGTTATAGCTGTCAGAGCGAGAAAACCATCAAAAATCACCAAAGAAAACCTGACCTTAGCCTGAGTGTTACTGTGGTAGGGATGGTTGTTCGTACAATGACTTGATGGTGTTTTTCAACCATAGCAATTTGGGATTGTACGCATTGCGTTTATGCCAAATCATGGTAAATGGAATCAGTAACTTGTCTTGTTGAGTTTGGTCTAACGGAATTGGCAAGCACACCAAATCGAGATGCAGCTTTTCTGTGTAGCTTTTGCAATAGTGCGGCGCGGTGGTGATCATGTCATGCGTGGGCTGCGCTGCCATAAAAAGGGATTGCTCAAAGTTGGACATCGTCAGCCCGATAGAGCGCTGTAGCCCTAGTTCCGTTAACACTTCATCCAACGCCCAAGTTTCACTTTTTTCCCAAACAATATTGATGTGTTGGTAGCTCAGAAAGGTCTCGAGATTCCACTCTTGCTGTAATGCCGGATGATCTTTATGTAAATACACCATCGGCAGGTCATAAAAAAGAATCTCAAAATCCAAAAAATACGGCAGAAGATCCAACGACTCTTTCGATCTCGGGTGACTTTCTCGGCCGGTAAAACCGATATCCGCCTCGCCTCGAATGATGGCGTCGAGTGAATCGTAATCCCAGTTACTGGTTTTTACTTTCGCTTCAGGGTATCGCTGGTGGATAGCGACGATGAGTCTGTCCAGCACCGTGAGCACTAATGGCGACTCAATCGTGATATCAAAACGCACTCCTTTAGGCGTAATATCGCTGCGTTTTTCTGCAATCTGGCTGCCAATTTGCAGCCATTCTGCAAGATCTTGCTCCATGCTTTGCGCCAAAGGTGTTGGCGCAAGACCTTTAGGTGTTTTGACAAACAAAGGATCATCGAACCAATGACGAAGTTTGTTGAGCGACTTACTTACGGTAGAGGGCGTAACGTTCAGCTTTTTCGAGGCTTTCGAGACGCTTTGTTCTTGCAGCAATAATTGCAGAGTGAACAATAAGTTTAAATCAAGTCGCGCTAGGGATTTCTTCATAATGGGTATCGTGAACAGGCTTTGGAATCAATAGTATTAGAGCAAGGCTGATTACGCTACCTAACACTAAGATAAACACCAACATATTTAGAGCACTAACGCCGATGAAACCCATAAACCAAATATAGAACGCTGAACTACAAACTTGAGCAATGCCCAGTAACGAGCTTGCCACGCCAGCTTGTTGAGAGAATGGGCTGAGCGCTTGGCTCATGGCCACGCCAAAGCCACAAGCGAAGCCAGCGCAAATCAGCCCAAGTCCGAATACATAGTAAAGAGATCGTTCATCATGGAAATGGGCAGCACTGAGCACGATGCCTGCACAAGCGAGCAATACTTGAGAGGTGATCATTAAGGTACGCTGCTTGAAAATCCCCAATGCCAATGGCGCCGAGAACGAAATCAACATACTGATCGTCGCAGTCCCTGCCATGATGGAAGAATAGCCACCGCGATCAAAACCAAGCATGCTCATCACGACAATTGGTGAAGCGTTAACAAAGGTCAGAATGGTGGTCACTCCAAGCGCAGTAATGATCAGCCTACTGATAAAAAATCGCTCGAAGAAAGTCTCTTGATGGCTCTCTGGCGCTGTCTGTTCTTCACGTTGTTGGCTGGGTAGTGATTCCTTGAGAACAAAAATGGCCAATACACTGACGAGAATGCCCATTCCTGCCATTGTGGTAAACAAACTCGGCCAAGGAAATTTCAGCATAATCAAGTGACCAATCACGGGTGCGATCACTGGGATGATACAGGTGATGCCATTGAGCATCGACAATACTTTCGCGCGGCGCTCATCGTCTAACGTGTCGCGTAAAATCGCGAACGCGACGACATAGCAAGATCCAGCTCCGATGCCTTGGCAAAAGCGAGCAATCAAGAAAGCGTTTGGTTGCTCGGCCATCCCGCCGAGAAAAGACGCGAGCACGAAGATCATCGCGCCGACGACGGCAACAGGCTTTCGTCCCACAGAGTCTGCAATTTTCCCCGCGAATAACATGGTGGTAGCCATGCCAGCTAAATAGATCGAAAACGCAATATGCAACTGAGATTCACTGGCGTTGAGATCTGACGCAATTTGAGGCAAACCAACAAGATACAAATCAATGGCAGTAGGGTAGAGTAAAACGAGTGCAAAACTACAAAGTAAAAAACGGGACATGGAAACCTCTCTATCGAATGGCGAGGATAATAGAGTGCTAAACGTTTGCCTGCGAGTGGGAAATACGACACTAGGTATTTCTATTTACGACATACCCTGTATGAATTGAGCATAAAAACAACAAGGAAGATTATGATTACTATTGAAAAGTATTCGCCTGAGCGACATGAACAAACTTGCGAACTTAGCGTGCTAGAAGAGCAATCGCAGTTTACGGTCGCGGATGTGGGTGAAATGCTGACACGTCTTGAACCTACAGAACTTCCGCATCTGATTTTGGCAGACGATGACGTGGTTGGTTTTTTTCTGTTCGATGCTGCTTACAGCGAGAAATACGATTTTTGCCCGAAAAACAGCTTAGGCGTGCGTGCTTTGCTGGTGGATCACCGTCATCAAGGCAAAGGCATCGCCAAGCAAGCCATTCAACAGTTTGCCGATTTCGCCAAACGCCATTATCCCGAGTTTGATGCGCTTTATCTCACCGTGAATTGCCGCAACATACCCGCTTATCAGTGTTACTTAAAATCAGGGTTTGAAGATACCAATGAGCTTTACCACGGCGGCCCCGTTGGACCGCAGCACATTATGAGACAACCGCTTTAACTAGAAAAACACCAAGGATGGAAATATGAGAATTGAAATCGACAATTTAGAACGGCCGCAGGTGATTGCGTTGTTGGAAGAGCATTTACAGGACATGTACGCTACATCGCCACCAGAGAGCGTGCATGCGTTAGATGTAAGCAAGTTGAAGTTGCCTTCAATCACGGTTTGGACGGGCTGGGATGGTGAGCAGCTATTGGGATGTGTGGCAATGAGCCAACTAGAAGATGGTCACGCAGAGTTGAAATCGATGCGTACGACGCCGTCGGCGAGAAAACAGGGCGTGGCATCCCGCTTACTCAATCACGTGATTGAGCAAGCGAAACATCAGGGGATACAACGTCTAAGTTTGGAAACTGGGTCGATGGCATTTTTTGAACCCGCGCATCGCCTATATGAAAAACATGGCTTCGCGCACTGCGAGCCGTTTGGCGACTATCAACCTGATCCAAACAGCCGCTTTATGACCCTAACGTTGTAGCCCATCGTGACTAAAAGTTAAAGTAGTAATTAGCTCCTGGCGAGATGAGTGATGCACGCTCACGCGCCAGTTGTTTTCTTCTCTCTCTAATACGCTTCGCGTTGTCTTTATCTAAGTTTGCATCCAATTGATGATCAAGGCGTGATATCTCCGCATCTAACGCATTAATGCGTTGTTGACGCTGATATTCTTGATGGCCTAACTGATAGTTTTTAAGGAAAAGATCGTTAGAGCAAACGCCATAGTAGGTTTTTCCTTCTACACCCACCGCGTAACCATTGTCTGGCGAACAGTAAAGAATGGTGCCTTTATCAAAACCGTCTTTCCACTCAACGTGATTTGGCGTTACGCCTGCTTCGCGACAGTCTTTAATGTATTCGTACAAAATGTTTGGGTTGTTGCCTGAGCGGCCATCTTGGTAGCCGACGCGATACCAATCTGCGGTTTGGCATTGTTCTGGCGACATGCTGCTACAACCAGAAAGTAATGCAAACATGGCAAAGAGAAGCGCAATGCGTTTCATGAAGTGGATTCCTTGTTACTGCGTTAGGTTCGCTGATTATAAATGAACAGTGTTCATTTCCAATAGATAAAATTAATAATTACCGACTTATTGATGCGTTTCGCTTGTGAGTTTGTCGGCTTGAAGCAAAAATTTTTTGCTTGTGGAACGAGCGTTGTTCGTCAGTAGTGATGTTACGAATAGAGTGCTTTGCGTGAAGGGAGAGGCGAGATTAGTGGGGTGGGAACCTCTTCGTAAGTCGCATATACATACAGTTGCCTGCGCGAATGTTACTTTTTCTCAGAGATTCCCATATCAAAGCCCCTCGATCGAGGAGGAATGGGACTTTCGATAATTTTACGCTTAACTTTCAAATGAAAGTTTGTTGCCAAACGCGGATTTCCAGTCTTTATCAAATTGATCGACAGCCGGCTGAACTGCTGGATGAGAAAACATCTGCGCGGCCACATCGACAGGCAAGGTGATCGCTTCAATGCCTAACTTCATCACTTCCATCGCTTGTTGGGTATTTTTAAAACTTGCTGCCAAAATTTTTGCAGGCAGTTGGTTTTGATCCAGTAGCAATTGCAGGTCTGCGACCACTTCTACACCGTTTCCGTTCATCGCATCAATACGGTTCACATAAGGCGCAAGATAGTCAGCGCCGCACAATGCCGCAAGGAAACCTTGCTGAGCAGAGTAAATAGCAGTGGCGAGCACCTGAATTCCCTCTTTTTTCATTAACTTAATTGCCGCTAAGCCCGTTTCGGTTGCTGGCACTTTGACGACCATATCATAGGGTAATTCATGGATTTGGCGTGCTTCTTCCACCATGCCTTTTACAGTTGTGCTCACCACTTGAGCATGGAAACGGGGTGTGCCCCCTAACGCTTCTTGCATGCCAGCTAAGGTTTGGTTCAAGCCTTGTTTTGATTTCGCCAAAATACTTGGATTTGTGGTTACCCCTTTCAGAGGTAGGCATTGGTTAAAGCGTTTTACTTCTGCCACGTCAGCAGTATCTAAATAGAGTTCGATCATGGGTTCTACCTTATACAAAATCTTCGTTTTGATGATGGGATCACTATAGATCTGACAATCCGCTGAGATCTTGATTTTGATCAACTGTAATTTCAATTGAAACTATAATAATTTCATAAAGCGAAAGTTAAGTGCCAATATTTCATTATCAAATGAAGCTTTCAGAAAAAGAAAAGCGTGAAAAGTAGAAGAGCAAACCAAGAGGCGGACAGCAATGTATTTCAATATTCAGAGGTTCTCGACCCACGATGGTGATGGTATTCGCACCATTCTGTTTCTGAAGGGATGCAGTTTGTCCTGTCCTTGGTGCCAAAACCCAGAAAGCCGCAGTGAAAAGCACTCTCTGCTGTTTGATGAGCGCAGTTGTATAGCGGACTGCCAGCTTTGTGTGTCGGCTTATAAACAAACCGTAAACGGCGACATGGCGAGCGATGGTATTCGACGCATTGACGATCAAATCATCATCAATCGAAAAGCCATGAGCGAAGCGCAGATCATTGCGCTGCGAAACGTATGTCCAACACAAGCGCTCAGCATATGTGGAGAAGCGGCGAAATCGGACGACCTGTTTGGAGTGTTGATGAAAGACAAGCCTTTCTACGATCAAAGCCAAGGTGGCGTGACGTTTTCTGGTGGCGAGCCGCTGATGCAGCCAAATCTTGTAGCAGAACTTGCCGAACGTTTGTATCAAAACCATGTGTCTACGGCGGTGGAGTCGTGCATGCATGTTCCGTGGAAAAACGTAGAAAAAGTCGCGCCGTATATCGATTGCTGGTTAGCGGATCTTAAACACACCGACGAAGAAAAGTTTCTCCGCTGGGCGAAGGGATCGTTAAAACGCATCAAAGACAATTTTAGAAAATTGGCACCGATTGCCAAACGCATTGTGATTCGTGTGCCGGTTGTGCCGGGCTTCAATGACACCATTGATGAGCTCAAAGCGATCATTGATTTCGCTGCTTCTTTAGAAAGCTGTCAAGAACTTCACTTGCTGCCGTATCACACCCTCGGCATCAATAAATACCGTTTGCTCGATATGCCTTACGAGTGTTCTGACAAACCATTAAATAATCCAGAACTGCTAGAAAACGCAATGCAATACGCAAGCGAACATACTCAACTTAACGTGATTGTTAGAGGTTAACCATGGACCTACATACCCTTCCAGAGCGAATCAAAGCCCACAAATCGGCACTGGTCAACATCGTAACGCCGCCTATCTGTACTGAGCGCGCAGAGGCTTATACTCGAGCGTATCAGGCAAATGAAGACAAACCTGTGATTGTGCAACGAGCGTTGGCGTTACAAGAGCACTTACGCACTCGCACCATTTGGATTAAGCACGACGAGCTGATTGTAGGCAACCAAGCGAGCAAAGTACGCGCTGCGCCGATCTTCCCTGAATACACGGTGCGTTGGATTGAAGCGGAAATCGACGAACTGGCCGACCGACCTGGGGCTGGTTTTGCGGTAAGTGAAGAAGACAAACAAAGCATTCACGCCATTACGCCATACTGGCGCGGTAAAACGGTTCAAGATCGCTGTTATGGACTTTTTACCGACGAGCAACAAGAGATCCTAGCCAGCACCATCATTAAAGCCGAGGGCAACATGACTTCGGGCGACGCGCACCTTGCGGTGGATAACGAAAAAATCCTGAAGATCGGTATGAACGGTCTGCTGGATGAGGTTCGTCAGCATCGCGCTAATAACGATATGTCGACGTATGAAGGGTTGAAGAAAGAGCAGTTTTATAAGTCCGTCGAAATTGTCTTGCTTGCGATTCAGGAGCACATGGTGAGTTACGCCGATCTCGCTCTGGAAATGGCACAAAACGAAACGCGACCAGAGAGGAAAGCGGAACTGGAGACAATCGCAGAAAACTGTCGTCATGTGGCTTTCCATGCGCCAACCAACTTCTGGCAAGCTCTGCAACTGAGCTATTTTGTGCAGTTGATGTTGCAAATTGAATCGAATGGCCACTCTGTTTCATTCGGTCGGATGGACCAGTTCCTAAACGACTACTACGTGCGTGATCTTGAAAGTGGCACGATGAACAAAGCGTTCGCCCTTGAGTTATTGCAAAGCTGTTGGTTGAAATTGCTTGAAGTAAACAAGATTCGCTCTGGCGCGCACTCAAAAGCATCGGCAGGTTCTCCTCTGTATCAAAATGTCTGTATCGGTGGCCAAAAGCTGAATGAGAATGGAGAACCTGAAGACGCCGTAAATCCGCTATCTTGGGCGATTTTAGAGTCTTGTGGTCAGCTACGTTCCACACAACCGAACTTGAGTGTTCGCTATCATGAAGGTCTGAATCAAGAGTTCTTGATGGGCTGTATTGAAGTGATCAAATGCGGATTCGGTATGCCTGCATTCAACAACGATGAAATCGTCATTCCAGAGTTCATCAAGCTAGGCGTCGAGAAAGCAGACGCTTACAACTACGCGTCTATTGGCTGTATTGAAACCGCTGTTCCAGGCAAATGGGGTTACCGTTGCACGGGCATGAGCTTTATTAATTTTGCGCGTATTTTACTGGCTGCGCTTAACGAAGGTGTGGATGCAACGACGGGCAAAGCCTTCTTGCCGCATGATAAGTCGCTAGCAAAAGGTAACTTCGAGAGCTTTGAGCAAGTCACCGCTTCTTGGGCGAAGCAAATTCGCTACTACACACGTAAATCGATAGAGATCGATACCGTAGTCGACAGTGTGCTTGAGCAGCAAGCGCAAGATATTTTCTGCTCATCGCTGGTGGATGACTGTTTGTCGCGTGGTAAAACAGTAAAAGAAGGCGGAGCGAAATACGATTGGGTATCTGGCTTGCAAGTGGGTATCGCCAATTTGGGTAACAGTTTGGCGGCGATCAAACATTTGGTGTTTGAAGAAGCACAAATCAGCCAAACGGAATTGGCAAAAGCATTAGAAGAAGACTTCGATGGTATTGAGAACGAACAACTTCGCCAACGCTTAATCAACTTCGCGCCAAAATACGGCAATGACGACGATTATGTCGACCAACTGCTGGCTGATGCTTACCAAGTTTATATCGATGAGTTGGCGCAATTTGTCAACACACGTCATGGGCGCGGACCAATTGGCGGTGGCTACTACGCAGGAACATCGAGCATCTCTGCTAACGTGCCATTTGGCGCATCCACGATGGCAACACCAGATGGTCGAAAAGCGAAAACGCCACTGGCAGAAGGCGCAAGTCCAGCATCGGGCTCTGACCGTTTGGGACCAACGGCGGTGTACAACTCAGTCGGTAAAATTCAAGCTAATAAAATCTTGGGTGGTGTGCTGCTTAACCAGAAGTTAAGCCCAGCGGCTGTCGCTTCAGAAGGGGATAAGCTCAAGCTATCGATGCTGATTCGTACCTTCTTTAATCACCATAAAGGTTGGCACGTGCAGTACAACATCGTCTCTCGTAAAACCTTGCTGGCAGCGAAGAAGAACCCTGAGCAATATCGTGACCTTGTCGTACGAGTTGCGGGCTATTCAGCCTTCTTTACCGCGCTGTCACCAGACGCGCAGGATGACATCATCGCTCGTACCGAACACGAGTTGTGATGGCCTCAACCCCTGTTAATGCAGAAGGCACCGATTGGTGCCTTTTTGTTTACTCTTCAATGGTTATGCCACTAGAGCCGGGAAGCTGCGACACAAAATTGGAGCCCATGAGCTTAGAGGGGGTGTATACACCGGCTTCAGGCTTCGTATGTAGCAGGTGTTCTACAATCGCCAGAGATCCCGTTACGGTTAAGCTGTAGCCATTGGCCGTTTGTACTCGTGCTGTTTTGCTTTGTCCGAGTTTGTTGCTTGCTTTACCCCACACATATGTGGGTAATTGGTTTCTTTGCTCCTCATTCGGTCCTTTTACGGTTCTTTCAATACGGCTTTTTATGAGGCTTTGTACCCAGGTTATGCCGAGAAGGGGGCGAACCCAATTCGCTCGTTTAGCGTTTTTTATCATGTTCGGCGATCCGGGAACAAAAACATCAATATTCTCAATCCCCGTGGTGTAATAGGCGGTTGAAACATCGCCCCACGGAATGGTCATCGCAAGTTTTTCGCCGTCACCAAAATCAATGTTGCGAACTTTATACGCTAGCGGAACGGTGGTGATTTTTCCGTTAAGTCGCACTTTTCCGCCTTGAGCCAAACCTTCGACAGACGTTTTCGCCGTGCCCGGAGAAAAACCAGAGCGAGAGTCAAAACCGAGAGACAAGTGTGTTGCATCTGGTAGCGCAGCTTTCAATGTGGCTGCAATGCAATCCGTTGGAATAACATCAAAACCAACACCGGAGCACAATACGACACTAGCTTCCTTTGCTTGTGATTGCAGCGTTTGTGCAAACTCAAATACAGAGATCTCACCTGTAATATCGAGGTAATGTGCGCCTACTTCTAGGCACGCTTTCATCATAGGTTTTGCTGTCGAAGAAAAGGGGCCTGCGCAGTTTAATACCAGTGAGGAACCCGAAATATGCTGGATCGCGCTGCTTTTATCCTCAAGAGAAAAAGCAAGACTTTGCAGCCCTAGTTCAGCCGCTAGGCTTTGTACTTTCTCTAAACTTCTACCTGCAAGGATTGGGTGGTGACCCCGTTTTACGGCCTCTCTCGCAATCAACTCGCCTGTATAACCATTGGCTCCGTATATGATCCAACGATCTGGGGATGATGCCGGTGTGTTATATTTCATCAAAAAGCTCCTATCAATGCCTGCTTAAAGAGGTTTCTGGTCATTGGCTTTTTCTTGTTGAATTGTGGTCAAGCCTTGTTCGAATGTGGTGATTTGAAAATCTGGAAAACGAGTCTGAAACTTATCCGAAACAAAAAGGTTGTCAGATTCGTAGCGAGGCAAAAGCTCGGCAGCATCTCGAATGGTTTGATTAAATCGCCCAGCTAGCCACAATTGCCAGCGCTTGATGACTTTGTATTTCGGCTGAACGTTAAAAACCTTTGCTGCAACAGCGATAAACTCCCGATACGTCAGTCGACGATCATCGCAAGGCAAATGCCAAGTTTGTCCGTAAGCATCGGGCGTATTCCCAATTAGCGCCATCGCTCGGCTTGCGTCTGGCGTATAAATTAAGCTGCGTTTGGTGTCATCACGTAAAAACACTTTTGCGCTCTTTTGGTTAAGTAGATTATCGATAATGGCGGAATTAGTGATGCTTTGCGTTTTCCCCGGGCCGTAAAACTCCGGAGCACGACAGATAACGGCTTCGATTTCTCCTTGATTCATCGATTCTAGCAGCATGTCAGTAATGACCGCACGAATTCGACCTTTTTCTCCATTGGGTTGAAATGGTGCATCTTCTTGTTGAGGCGTATCCGTTTGCGGGTACATGTAGGTATTATCAAAGTAAATAAGCTTTGCTTGATGAGTTTTACATGCGGCGATGACATTACGCATCATTGTTGGCCACTGTTCCACCCACAGTTGGGTATCCATTGGTAGCCCTGCAGTAAGGTAAACGATACTAGAACCTTTTACGGCATCTGATGTTTGTTTCGCGTCCAGCAAGTCCGCTTTTACCAGTTGATCCGTCTCGTTGACTCGATGCGGATTGCGGCTCACCAAACGTATGTCGCTCGTAAAGTTTCGTTTTAGGCTTAATGCCAGCTCACGGCCAATTTGCCCACTTGCACCCAATATCGTTTGCATTCACCAATCTCCTGCTGTGTTACTTTGATATTCATCCTAACGTTAAAGTTAGGTTTAAGGTCAACCCACATTTTGAGGATAAATTGGATTGATTTTTTATTGAGTATAGAAACAAGGAGATGGCACACCTGAGCTAAGGGCGAATGGTTTTGACAGACTCAATTTAGTGGCGGGCAGGGGAATTGGCGAAACTTTAACCCAACATCAAGAGTAAAGCTTCGCTTGTTAACATTGCTTTGATTTGGTGACGGTCTTATTTTTTATTTGAGGGATTTTCTTTGGTCAGAATCGTTTGACCAAGTTGAGACATGACGCGTTTTGCATTCATTGCACAGTCCATGTCATCTGGCTTAGCTTCAATCTCTTTAAGTACTTCTTTTAACTTGCTTTTACTCTGCGAAATTTTTCGCTCAAGCTCGTCGAGCTCTTGGATTTTTTGCTGCAAGGTTGTCAATAACTGATGATGATCCCAGTTAGAAAGGTCGGATGGCAGTAAGGCACTTAGTTCATCCAAACTGAAGCCAGCTTGCTGACCCGTTGTGATCATGTCCAGAATCATTAGTGCTTCTTGCGGATACTCGCGGTACCCGTTGGCTTTACGGGTCACGGTTTTTAGCAGCCCGATGCGCTCGTAAAATCGAATACGCGAGGGAGCAAGGCCAGTTTTTTGCGCCAGTTCGCCAATTTTCATATCAAGCGTGTCTCATTAGGTGGATAAAATAACCTTACCATTTCTGAATATTCTCGCCAGTTTGGTGCTCGGTCGATTCGTTTCTTGCTTTCTTACCGTTACAGCTTATGCAAAATTTCCACGCATTTCTTTGTGACGTCGTCGTACTCTTTTGTCATGTAAGCGGTGGTGATGGCACCTTCTTTCATGATGCAAATGGCATTGAGTAATGATGTGTTGTCTGATTTGAGATAGCGTTGAATTAGCTCACGAACCTGTTGTTTATGGTGGCGGCAATACGTTGCAATCTCGCCGCGGTCGTCACTGAATTCGGCGGACGTGTTGATGAAAAAACAGCCGCGAAACTCGCCCAATTTTTCCTCAGAACCATGAAACCAGCCGTTAAGCGCGGTAAACAACTGGTCGATCACGTCTGTGCTCGATTGTGCTGATGACAGTTTCTCCTCTAGCCACGCCATGAAGATTTGGTGGCGTTGTTCTAGTGCGGCAAGGATGAGCGCTTCTTTGCTTTCAAAATGGCTGTACAGCGTGCGTTTAGCCACGCCAGATACTTTAAGGACTTCATTGATGCCAATGGAGTTGATGCCCTGTTTGTAAAACAGCGACAACGCGGTATCGATCAATAACTGTTTCTTTTTGTTCATAACTACGTCCTCAAAAAGTTCTACAAACACATATTGACAAAGGTAGACAGGTTTGTCTATTTTAATTTGTAGACAATTCGGTCTACTTTGAGGTGTTTATGAATAATTTAATTTTATCGTTGGTCGCGGGGCTTGGTGCGACATTGGCTATTGGTGTGTTGTCTTACGCCGAGGTGTCTCTTACTGAGGTTGTACTTCTCATGGCGCCATTTGGTGCTACGGCGGTGTTGGTGTTTGGGGTGCCTAGCAGCCCTCTCGCTCAACCAAAAAATGTGATCATTGGTCACTTCATTACGGCATCTATCGGTATTGCGTTTAGCCAATATGTTGAGATCACGCCAATCACCCTCGCGATTGCGACTGGGTTAGGAGTGTCAGCAATGCTGATTACGAAGACAACGCATCCACCTGCGGGCGCAAATCCAATCTTGATCATGGCATCTGGGCAGGGGTGGAGTTTTCTGTTCACGCCCGTATTGATTGGCGCGGTGGTGATTGTGCTGGTTGGTAAGGCGTTGCAGTTGCTACAGAGTCAGTACTTAAACCCTCGTTTGAACGGTCAAAAGACCTAATTGGGTTGCAAGTAAGGCCGCATTAGGGGATGACCTCTTTTGCGGCTTTTTCTTTTCGTGGATGCTTAAAAATAAAATCTGATTCTCTCTTGGTATTCAGTCGTATACATAAAGATGCTAGTTAAATTGGTATACCACTATGAATAAAATTCACCCCAAGAAGCTATTGCACAGCAAATGGACGGCGACGTCACCTAAAAATAAAGAGAAGCACTTTGTCGTAACTGAAATGGAACTGGATGAAGACGGCAATGTTGTGAAATGTGTCATTGAGGCGGTTATGAGTAAACGTGAGCAAGAGATGAACTGGCAAGAGCTGAAAGACCCAGAGCTATGGCGGCAGGGCTGGAAGTAATGCACTTTGTTGAATTTTTTCCTAGGTTTGAAATCGAAAGATGGTACTTAGCTGATAGGCAACGGTCTGTGTATCTGCTACGTTGAGTTTGTTCGCTATCAACTAAAAAGGAATGACTATGATCGATTTCGACAATTCATCAGTGTTTAAGCTTAAACCCATTGAGGTATCAAAAGTTAGGGAAGATTTTCACAAGTTTCTTATTGATGGCGAGTCGGTATTTGCGGGCTTTAAAACGGTTCGCGACCAAGTGGTGTTTACCAACAAGCGAGTGATTGCGGCGAATGTGCAAGGGATTACGGGCTCAAAAGTGGATTACACGTCGCTGCCTTATAGCAAGATCAATGCATTTTCTATCGAGACGTCTGGTACTTTTGACTTAGATTGTGAAATTGAGTTCTTCATGAGTGAGGTGGGAAGAGTACGTTTTGAAATTAAAGGTTCGTTTGATCTGATTTCTTTCAACCGTATGGTTAGTGAGTATGTACTAGCGTAAGGGAATAGAAATGAGAGCTTCATTGAGAGACAAAATAATAGAGGTCTGTGACAAAAAGATCGAAAGCAAAGGTGAGCAGGTTGGGCTCTCATTTTATGCGTTTTTCGCCAACAAAAATGATGATCCTGAACAGTTGATGGAGGCGGCTACGTGGTGGATTCAGACCCATCGGCTCGACCACTTCGAAAAAGCATTAAAAATCAAATCAATGGTGGAGTCTGGTATCTAAATTAAAAAAAAGAAATAAAGAAAGCAGACAAATGCCAACAACGTCGCGGATAAAACAGGGTAGATAATATAAGAGTCCTGTTTATTGGTTCTTTGAAAGCACAGAGAAACGAGTAAGACGTTGTAGACGACGAGCAGCATACTAATCATGGTCCCACTGTTAAGCGTTAAACTGGATAGCTGAGTTAAGAAAAACGCCAATAAAAGGTAGTCGAAGACAATTAACCATAAAAAGGCTTTCTTCAACAGATCGCGTTTTTTGTTTTCGGATGGTGTTATGTGCATATAGAACTCAACTAAAAAGTCACAGTAACAGAGGTTTCAGTTAGAAAGGTCACCATCAGGCGAGGTGACCTTTTGAGGTTATAATTCTTGAATATTTACTTCGTTGGTGGCCGTATCACCCGAGTAATTGATGACTTCTTGTCGAATGACTGGTTGGTTAAATTCGGCTTTATCTTTCGCTTTTTGCAGTTCACTTTCTTGGTGGTTACCAAAAAGAGTTTCGAGTACTTTGGCTGCTGGCGTCGTTAAAACGAACAGCTCGATACGGCGGTTTTCGCTTGAATCTGGTTCATCAGGGTTAAGCAGTGCTCTATCCGACATGCCTGTGACCTGCATGACTCGATCATCCGGCATGCCACCTTCAACCAGCGTATTTCTTGCGACATCAGCTCGAGATGCAGATAGCGCCCAGTTTGATTGACGACCAAAGCGTTTTTTAAATGGAATCGCATCCGTATGTCCGCTGATGATCAGTGGGTTGTTCACACGCTGAAATACAGGCGCAAGTGCAAGTAATAAGTCTTCGAAGAAAGGGGTTAGCTCTGCGCCACCACGACTGAACATATGCTGTTTGTAATCATCTTGAAGGACGATACGTAGGCCTTGTGGGGTCACGGTGACGTTGACATTTCCTTGTGCGTTAATCTGAGCGGTCATTCGTTCAATGACTTTCGCCAACGCTGCAAGTTGCTCCTGAGTATCGAAGTTACCAGGAATCAACGAGTCGATTTCTGGCCCATCGCCGTCACCTCGAAAGTATGAGCTTACCACGTGGTTGGAATTGTGTTTACTTGGCACAGAAGAGTCCTGTGCCAAGTCAATAGGAGAGATACTTTGTGAAGTATCAAATGGATTACCGTAACTCTTGTCGAATACGCTTGAGCTATGTAAGTGGGCGACAATTGCTTTACGCTCTTCTTTGTCTACCACTTGCATAACCCAAAGCACAAGAAACAGCGCCATTAGGGCGATCATGAAGTCAGCAAACGCGACTTTCCACGCGCCGCCATGAGGTTCATCATGGCTGTGTGCTTTGGCACGTTTGAACACTACATGCTCTTGTTTTTGCATTATCCCTCCTGTTCAGCTAACCACTTCTCCATTTGGTTGAATGTTGGTTTGATGTCTAGCTGAATATGTTTACGACCAGCGTCAATGGCGAGCAATGTCGGCTTCTTCGCTACGTAGGCAACCAAGGTTGCGCGTACGCATTCAAAAGCAGTCATATTACGTTTTACTCGCTGAGCCATGGCGTTACTTAGTGGGTCTAAACCACAGTAACAACCGAAAATACCAATGAATGTACCTACGAGAGCTGCTGCAACGTGATAACCAATCATAGCGATTGAGCCATCAATGGCCTGCATGGTGATAATGATGCCACCAACTGCTGCAAGAATACCGAAGCCAGGTAGTGCTTCTGCTGTACGCTGTAGTGAGCGTGAAGGCAAAAGCATTTCGTTTTGGATAGCTTCAATTTCTTGCTCTAGCAGTCCCTCTAATTCATGAGGCGACATTTGTCCCATTGCCATTAAACGTAAATTATCAGTAATGAAAGAAATTAGGCGATGATCCTCAGCAATCGTCGGGTAAGCGAGAAACATAGAGCTCTGTTCTGGCGACTCAATGTGAGAGTCGAGAAACTTATAACCACGGTTGCGCGCTGTCTCGAGCAAGTTATTGAGCAGCGCCATTAATTCCATGTAGTACTCATGCTCTTCTGTCGGGCCTTTGATGGTCGCAGGCACTTGGCGACGCATTTCTTTCAGTACGTGAGGTGGGTTACCGATGATCAAAGAACCAGCAGCAGCGCCAATGATGATAAGGAATTCGGCTGGTTGCCAGATAGCGCCTAAGTTACCGCCGGCCCACATGTATCCACCGAAGACGCACACCAGGATAGTGAGGACTCCAAAAAACTTTTGCATCTTGTGACTCCTAAGAGGACATTAATTGGTTGAGTTGTTTCAGCGCTTGTTTGTGAAGCTGACATATACGAGGTGGTGTCAGATCCAATACCAGAGCTATTTCGTGTAAGTTGAGTTCATGTTGATAGAACAGAGTAAGCAGCAATTGATCACGCTTCGGCAATTTGCCTAAAGCGCTATCTAAACTGCGACGAATATGCTCATGTTCCATGCCATCATATTGCCCGCCAATATAACTATCACCACTGCTTTCCATCAGTTGGTCAAGGCTTTGCATCTCTCCCGCAAGGGCGGCATTTTGGCGGTTGTAATAGTCCTGCTCATTCGTCCCCAAGGCTTGGATGATTTCTGCATCCGTAGGCATCCGACCTAAAGAGCGTGTGAGATCTCGAGTCACGTCGTTGAGTTCGTGAGCCTGTTGGCGAGTTTTACGTGAGCGCCAATCTAACCGGCGTAATTCGTCTAAAATTGCACCTCGAACGCGACACACGGCAAAGGCAGGGAAATGAGGATCGTCAACATCGCCGTATCGGCGTCCAGCTTCAACTAGAGCGATAAGGCCAATTTGCTGCATATCTTCAATACTACAGTGAGAAGTGGCATGAACACGTAGCTGGTTAACGACGCGTTTCACCATAACTTGATGACGTTGCAGCAGTGCATTTTCGTCAATTGGGCGTGATGGCGTCGTCACTTCCTCTTCTGTGGTATAGGTGTCTTGTATATTCATGTCTAACATGGTTGTGCTCCGTTATTGCACAACATATTTAGTCAACAAAACATCGTCGATTTCGCGAACGATGTCTGTCTTAGCAAAAGCCAGTAAAAGCGTTTGTTTTACTTCGTTTTGCAGAATATCGATGGCACCCGCTTGCTGTAACTCATCAAATGTTTTGTCGCTAAACAATTTTAATAATGAGTTTTGTACCATTGGCATGTACTCATCAATGTCTTTGATGCGCTCAGGACGGCGTGTTTCAATTGCTAGTTCTAGCATGACAAAGTGAGTCTGTTTTTTACCTTTTACGGTCAAAACGACTTTGTCTAAAGGATGGAAGCTAGGACCTTTGCTTGTCGGTTCTTCTGTGACTAAAAATGACAATGGAGAATCATCGATCAAGGAACCAGAGTCAGGTGACTCTTGAGCGTGTTTGTTTAAGTACCAGATTCCGCCCATAATCGTGGCGGCCGAAACGAGGGCGCTGGTGATGATCATGGCGATAAACAGGGCGATCATTTGTTGTTTGGTCATAACCTTTTTCCTCGAGGATTAACTAGGCTTGAGTGTTCAGCCAGTGTTCTGAATAGTTTGTTGTTGTGGTTTGGAATGCACCAGATTCTCGTGCTGCGAAAATAGTGGCGTCTTCTTCATTTGTATGTTGGTCATTGCGACTCTGGCTTTGATCAGAGCCCACGTTGACATCGACATGGACGAAGTTCTGCTCTTGCAGTTCTGTGCGCAGACGCTCAGACACTTGCATTAAAGCTTCTCGTGTTGCGGCTGTATTGGCATTGATGTGCACGCTTAGTCGGTCGCCTTCAACACGTACAAGTAAATCCAGCTTACCTAAATCCGGTGGGTCGAGGCGGATTTTGGCTTCTTGTACATTTTGTTGCGCTTGAAGAGTCACACGGTCATGCAGAACTTGCATCATTTGCTCTCCCCATTTTCCAGCACTGGTGTCAACGCGCACAGCCGCCCACTCAGAGCCTTGAGTTTGAATATGACTCGTGGCAACGGCGGTGTTCGGGGCTTGTGGCGTTGGTGTTTGTCCTTGGAGTGGTGAGGCCGTTGGTTGCCCTTGAGCTGGTTGACTCAATAGGGTCTGAAAGTCGGCACTGGAGATTGATAGACGCGAGTTCGATGACATCGGTTGGCTTTGTTGCACCTCTTGTTGCTTTGGAGAGGTGTTTAGCAAGGCGTTATTTGAGTTTTGTGTTGCAGACTTAACGTCGTTAGCTACCGCTAAAGGCGGAGTTTTTCCGAACTGACCCGGCTGCTTTTCGGCCATAGTGAGCATACTCTGGGTTAGAGCCTGAGCTTGCATAGCAAGATCAGGTGATTCTGTTGAACCCAGTGTACTTGTCAGGTGAGCATCTGCTTCAGAAGCCGAGTGTTCGTCAGTATCCGAACCACGATCATACGCCTTTTCTTCGCTGTCCAAAGCTGGAGCGGTAAGATGAAAACTCGGCACGGTTGAAGTTGAGGCGAAACCTTGGCCGTCATACTGGCTATGCTCAGACATAGGGTTATGAGAAAAACCGTGTACAGCTCTTGCTTGTTTTATGTTGCCTTCATGGCTAGGTGATGCATTGCCGGATATTTGAGTTGAAGGAGATACGATCATTGAGTTAGCTCCATGGTCATCGCTAATTGATAGGCCATAGCGCGCTCTTGATGGTCATTGACCATGTTCATCTCTTTTTCTAACTCGTTCTTCGACTTTTCTAATCTAGCGAATGCATCAGCATGAACGGTTTTGGCACGTTGAATTTCAGGTGCAAGCTTAGGATCCTTCAAAAAAGGTTTGTGACTGATCAATAGCTCTCGCAACTGCAAGTCATAGCGCTTAAGCGCATGCCAATCTGCTGTTTTTGTAGCGAATTGGATGAGCTGAGATAAATGACGAAATCGCTCTGGCGACACTTTATGCTTGTTGTCCAAAATTCATCCAACCTTCACGAATGTTACCCATTACACGCTCGACATTAACCAAGCGATTCGCATCGTTCTGCACGCTGGCGTAATAAAGCTCAACTTGGCAGAAGTCATACAGCTGGCGTAAGTTTTCAGCAATTTCGCCACCATTCTCATCATCTAGAGCGCTTGTGAGCCCAATCAAGATGTTCATGCATTTGTTGATTCCGTTACCTTTCTCAGCCAAGCGATTCGCAGCCAAATGGCCACGAATACGTTCAACTTCATCAAGTAAGCCATCGATCAACATAATGACTAATTGGTGTGGGTTTGCTGCTGCCGCTTGCGCGTCGAGATCGACTTGTTGGTACGAGTCATAGCCAGAGTCCATAAGCATGAGTTTTTTCTCCTAAAGGCTTAGCCAAACATTGTCATGGTTTGGCTCATTTGGGTCATAATTGAGTTCATTTGAGTGAATTGTTTTAGGTAGCGGTTGTACGACATCTCGTACTTGCGCTCTAATGTGGTCTGTTTATCTTCGACTCGGTCTAGATTTGCTTGCAAAGCGTCTTTTCTAGATTTGAAAGTACCTGATGAAAACTTCAAAAACGGTTCCACCATGTCATCAATGGAATCAAGTAACGCACCATCACCATTAAAGATTGCTTCTAAACCAGCACTGTTGTTTTGTTGTGCGTTTTTAAACTTTTCTTGGTCAACTTTCATTTTGCCGTTGCGATCTAGACTGATACCGATCTCGCTTAAACGCATGCCGCCATGCTCACCTCGGACTAAGCTTGTTAATTGGCTTTCAATAGAGCGCAGTGTAGGGTCGCTTGCCAATACGCCGCGTTTTTTGTCTTCACCACCTATTTGGGTGTGTTGGTTCATTGCGCCCATAAGAGTGTTATATGCTTCAACAAACTTATCCAATTGCTCTTTTGTTCCCTCACTATCCGCACCGACCTTCAAGCTAATAGGTGCGTCGCCTGCTGACTGCGCTTTTGAGACCGTAATATCAACACCGTCAATTACGCCTTCAAAAGTGTTGCTTGCGTTCGTCAGTTTGAGACCTGAGTCTTTAGATCCCAACCACATAACGGCATCTTGCGGGGCGCTAATTTGGTTTAGGTTAGTGAATGCATCTTCAAACCATGCTTGACCTGTACCAGAGGCTGATACGTTGATTTTATTGGCAACACCAGTTTCTGTACTCGATAGCATAAAATGTGTTTGACCGTTTGAGCGAACTAGTGTTGCGCTGACGCCAGGATTATCCACATTGTTGTTGATTGCGCTTGCAAGGTCGCTAACGGTAGCGACTCCGTCTCCGTCACTATCGACGGTTGATAAATCCAGCGTCATTGATTCACCGTTTATAGTGAACTCAAGTGAGCCGGTTGTTGGAATCTCCGTTGTTGCTTCAAGGTCTGCGGGCATGCCGGTTGAAACTTGATGTGAAGTTGCTACTTGCTCTACGAAGATTTGGTAATTTCCTGTAAGAGCCTTGGCATCTGCACTGGCTGTAAAGTTGCCTTCTTGAGACAGCGTAGCGCTGTTCTTAACAATACTGTTTGTATTGCTATTCATCTCATTGATTGCAGTACGAAAGTCTCGTAGCGCGGTTTCAACTTTGCCTAATGCGGAAAGTTGAGCCTGATACTTGTTCGTTTGTAGCTGATAGCGCTGTTGGAATGGTTGAACATCTAAAGTGGCGAACTGCGTTGCCATAGTGATTGGATCTAACGAACTCATGAGGTCGCTCCCTCTCTCATATTTAGTCGACTTAAATAGTGTTCTTTTAAGTCTGGTTTAACTTTTCATCGCAAGATGCGTGCCGTATGTTTAAGTTTTTACAAAACAATAACTTAAGTTGATGTTTTTTGTTGAGAGGAAGCTATGTTTCCACCTTGGATATTCCGCATTCCTCTAAAGGGATAATTACTTTTCCCTAATAGAAAAGGCGACCTAGAGGCAGAAAATATTTAATTGTAGTTATGATGTTAGATAGGGGGAGCTGAATAGGACGTAGTTGTATTAAGTGTTTCCCTCTATTCAATTCAGATAATTCTGATACGGTATTTTAATTGTGTTTTGGTATTATTTTGAAGAGGTTACATATGCAAGTGATCTTGTATTAATTAGACCACCACTTAAAAAGAATGTCTGTTATGAATGAATTTGCTTTACGATTAATGAAATGTGCTCGTGCATATGAGGGTTTTATTAGCACAAAGCTACTTAGCAAACAGAGTATTAATTCTGATGAAATCGCTAGTATTCAACAGGAAGCAATGTCTAAATTCCCGGAGCTTAGACTTAGCCAATTAGAAAACAGAGTTGAACCTGTAGAGCTAGAACTATTTAATAAAATACTACACAATATAATGTTAAAAATAGGCTTTCGAATTCCAGAGCACCTGACTGGTAATACTAGCGCTATTTATATTCGTAGATAAAAATAAAGCCTTCCGCGGGAAGGCTTTATCATTAGGACGATTTAAATTGAGCGCACTATTAACTAAATAATTAGCGTAGTAGTGACATTGCCATACCAGGAAGCTGACTAGTCTTAGAAAGAACGGTCGTACCAGCTTGCATTAGCATTTGGTTCTTAGTCATGTTTGAAGATTCAACTGCGAAGTCTGCATCTGTGATACGGCCTTTCGCTGCAGAAGTGTTTTCAACCATGTTACCTAGGTTAGTCATTGTGTGCTCTAGACGGTTGATGTTTGCACCTAACGCAGAACGTGCAGTACCGATTGCACCTAGAAGACCAGCTTCACCAGTCGCACCAGTTAGTGCTGTCATTGCAGTTTGCGCGTTTGCTGCAGACGTTAGGTCACCTACTGCTAGAGCACCAGCAGTACCAACAGCAGTGTTGATTGCTTGAACTTGACCAGAAACGTCGACTGATAGTTGTTCACCAGCTTGCGTACCGATTTGGAAAGTAACAGCAGCTTGCTCAAATTGACCAGCACCATCTAATAGAAGCTTGTTACCACCAAAGCTAGTAGAAGACATGATGTTAGCAAGTTCTGAACCTAGTTGTTGGTATTCTGCGTTTAGTGCTGTACGGTCGTTTGCAGATAGAGAGCCGTTTGAAGCTTGTGTTGCAAGGTCGTTCATACGGTATGTGATGTTTGTCATCTCATCCATTGCGCCTTCCGCAGTTTGCATCATAGAGATGCCGTCCTGTGCGTTACGCATCGCTACGTTCATGCCACGAGTTTGAGATTCAAGACGAGTAGCAATTTGTAGACCCGCAGCGTCATCTGCTGCTGAGTTGATGCGGTAACCCGTGCTTAGACGCTCCATCGCAGTGTTTAGAAGACCGCTTGTGTTGTTCAGAGTGTTTTGAGTTACAAGCGATGCGTAGTTAGTGTGCATTGATAAAGCCATCTTAGTCTCCTTAGTTAGTCACTATATCTTTCAGGCCTCGGGATATTCCCTAGTCACTAACTAGAGGCGGTCGGTCAGCTTTAATGATTAATTTGAAAATTAAAAAATTCCTAAAAAAGATCAAAATTGATGATTTTTAGTGACTTGTATTCCATGAAAGTACAGATATAACATCAAATAACCTGAATAAGCCTGACTTAATCAGGGAAGCAGTCACCTATCAATATTGTCGTTCTTCGTTATAAATAAAAAAACAGCGCGAATAATTCGCGCTGTTTTATAAAGATTAATAGTTAGGATTCTGTCATTCCTCACCAAAAGATTGAAAAGAGAGGGAGGTCGGGATGTCACTGAAATAACCAAAGTAATAATTGGCCCCTAACAAGCGATAGCGGTTTAGCTCTGTTTGGCTCGCTACCCGCCCGGCTACCCAAGGGTATTTGTGCTTTCTTAAGAACTTAGCAATCGGTAGGAAAGCATGTCTTTCTTCTTTATCCTCTAATGTGACCGATAGTTTGATCATGTCGGGGCTAAAGTCAGCGACTCGTTCGAAGTTCACTTGTGATGTCGCGACTTCAAACCAAAGTGAGTAGGCGTTTTCTCTTAACTTCTCTATCAGCGCTGAGACTTTATCATAGGCGCATAGCGTTTTGTCTGCTTGAAGAGAAGGAATCACATGTTGAAAAGCGGAAGAGTGAAACTGAATCATCTGTTCGAGAAAGTATATGCCTGGCTCCCATAGTAATGCGTCAATTCTTATCGGTACGACGACGTTACTGATTAAGTCGGGGTGAAAGGCTTCTAGCTGAAACTGTGTTTGTCGCAATGCGAGATAAAGGCTGAACAAATCTAGGCAGTACTGCATTTGTTCAGAGAGTTCGAATTGATAGACGCTTTGTTCGCCACGCGTGCCAAATCTCAACGTCAGGTGTTGGAATTCTACCTCTCCTGATTGAGTCTCGCGAATGGCTTGGCACGCGTGTTGAATGTCATTGTGCTTTAAAGCATCAAATACTAATTGATCGTCATCCGTGACGATATGTTGTACTGCGAGACCAACCAAATGTTCGTACATCGCATGTGTTGAAATAAGATTAACCAAGGTTTCCTACCACATTGATTTGTTTGTTTTCTGGAATTTCGTTGTAAGACAATACTGCCAGTCCTTGCGTAAATGTGCGTGCGTAACGAGCCAGAAGTGGACGTAACTGAGGCATAACGAGAAGAATCGGAGGTAATCCCTGTTGTTTGAGCTGTTGTCTTATCAGTGGCAAGTTTTGTTGGAACTGACCAAGAATATTTGGCTCAATTGGGAAGCTGTCTAACATTACTGTACCAGAAGATTGTGCTTGTTGTAGCGAAGTCAGTAGCATTTGTTCTAGTTCATCAGAGAGAGCATAGACATTTAATTCGTTTTTCTGTCCCGCAATCAGGTTTACGAGCGTGCGTTTTAGTGCGCAACGCACATCAGATGCCAGTAAAATCGGGTCTTTAGTGTTTTCTGCGGATTCCAACATCGTGTTAGCAATCGTGCGAATATCTTTTAGTGGCACTTGGTCTAGTAACAACTGGCGATATACTTTGAGTTGCTGCGCAGGGTTAAGTGCCGCGGCTAGGGCTTCGGCTAACTTCGGTGCTTGCTGTGTCAAACGTTGCGTCATGGCTTCAACATCGTCGTGCGTAAACAACTCAGCAAGGTTTGTTTTCATTATCTTGCTAATATGAGTCGCGATGACCGTGCCATCATCGACCACTTGATAACCCATGTTCAGCGCTTTCGCTTTGTCTTGATGTTCAATCCACACTGCTGGTAATTGGTAAGCAGGATCACTGCCCAAAATACCATCTACTTCACCGTACGTTTCGCCGACTGCAATCGCCATCAAACGTTCTGGCTCGATAAAGCCTTGTTCGATCACTTCGCCATTGAGAGAAATTGTATACTGATTCGGCTTAAGGCTTAGGTTGTCTCGAATACGCACCTCTGGTAATAAAAAGCCGACTTGTTCAGATAGGTTACGGCGCACACCGCGAATACGCTGTGATAAAGGTGCACCTTGTTCTTTGTTGACTAGGTGAACGAGACGGTAGCCCAGGGAAAGCGACAACGTTTGAACATGAGGAATATCGTCCCACGTAAGTGGTGTATCGTCCTCTTGCATGGCTTGTGAAAGTGCTTCGACTTCCTCGATTTGGGAGTCTTGCACGGGCTTTTTCGTTTGACGCCAACCCGCGAAAGCTAAAGCACCCGCGAAAGCAAAAAAGGCCAAATGTGGCATGCCTGGTACCATGCCTATCACAGCCATGATGCCTGCGACGGTAAACAGTGTCGCCGGGGTTGCCAGCAATTGTTTTTGCATGGTTTCCGACATGCCATTATCGCTATCATTAATTCGCGTAACGATAATCGCTGCAGCCGTTGCCAATAGAAGTGACGGAATTTGAGCTACTAAGCCATCACCGATTGTAAGTAGTGCGTAGGTTTTAAAGGCGTCAGATGCTGCGAGTCCATGCTCAAAGACGCCGATGCTGATACCACCAATGATGTTGATAAACAGAATCAGCAAACCAGCGATAGCATCGCCTCGCACAAACTTTGAGGCACCGTCCATCGAGCCGTGGAAATCGGCTTCGTTAGCGACTTCTTTACGACGCAATCGAGCGGTTTCCTGATCGATAAGACCGGCATTTAAGTCGGCATCAATCGCCATCTGTTTGCCCGGTAAGGCATCCAAAGTAAAGCGCGCTGACACCTCAGAGATACGTTCGCCACCTTTGGTAATTACGACGAAGTTGATGATCATCAAGATAACAAACACCACCATACCAACGACGTAGTTACCGCCAATAACGACTTCACCGAACGCTTGGATGACTTTACCTGCCGCATCCCCCCCATTATGTCCTTCTAGGAGTACGATTCGTGTGGAAGCGACGTTCAGTGTAAGACGTAATAATGTCGCGACTAACAAAATCGTTGGAAAAACAGAGAAGTCTAATGGTCGCTTTGCGGTAGTGCTGACCAGCAATACTAGGATTGCCAAGACGATATTGAAGGTAAACAACGCATCCAATAGCAGGGGAGGCAAAGGTAAAATCACCATTGCCAAAATCATTAGCAAGACAATTGGAATGCCAATGTAGCCTTTGGTTGATGTTTGAAGTTGTTTTAACCGGTTAAGCATACTTTCGTGTCCTTGGATAAACGCGGGTTAATCAGTGCTGCAAATGTTTTGGAATCGAAAAATGAGGCAAAGGAGTTGGCTCTTTTCCTTCACCTTTACGGAAGGCTTTCAATTGCAAAACGTAAGTAAGAATATGTGCCACGGCAATGTACAGTTGGCTTGGGATTGCTTGTTCAATCGCCGTGGTGTGATAGATCGAACGAGTCAACGGTGGTGAGTTGATGATCTCCACCTTGTTTTCTCGGGCGATTCGTTGAATGTGCATGGCTGTTTCGTCTACGCCTTTTGCAACCACAAATGGAGCATCAGAAAGTGAAGGTTCGTACTTCAGAGCGACAGCGTAGTGAGTTGGGTTAGTGATGATTACGTCAGCCGTTGGTACCATCTTATCGATTTTACGGCGTGCAAACTGCTGTTGAATTTGACGGATTCGCTGCTTTACTTCAGGGCGGCCTTCGTTGTTCTTGAATTCCTCCTTCAGCTCTTGTTTGGTCATACGCAGCTCTTTTAGGTGCTCCCAACGTTGGTAGGGAATGTCTACAACACCAAATAACAACAACGCAAACCCCATCAACAATAAGCCTTCAAAGAGAATAGACATCACGAGGGAAAAGCCTTGGCTTAAAGGTAAGTTTTGCATACCTAGCAGAGGCTGTAAGTGGTTGTCTAAATAGCCATATAAGATGCCGAAAATAACGGCTACTTTGAATGTGGACTTTAAGAGCTCAACCACTGAGCGTGTCGAAAAAATGCGCTTTATCCCACTTAAAGGATTAATTTTGCTCAGCTTTGGCATCACGTTCGCCGGACGGAACATCCAACCGCCTAGTACAAGGCTGCTACCACAGGTCACGATAATAATGACGGTAAACAACGGTAATAACATGTCGATGATTACCGCTAAACTTTGTCCCAATTGCTCGACAAGCTGTTTAGGGTTTTCTAGGTCGGCTCGCGTCAGCATCATGTTGTAGCGAAAAATACCTGACATACTTTCCCAAATGCTATTGAGCTGAGAGTAAAAGTAGAGCGCTACCGCTAGAAATATCACCGCAGTAGTAAACTCTTTTGCACGAGGAATTTGTCCTTCCTGACGTGCTTTTTTTACTTTCTGCGGCGAGGCTTTTTCAGTTTTGTCCTGAGACGATTGATCGCTCATGCGCCCCCCAACATAAAGTTACTCAAGTGTCTGATGGTGTCGTGCACAAGCGCGGTGTAGCGACCCGGCACACCAGATACTGAAATTAATACGCTGAACAGGCCAAGAAGCATCGTCATTGGAAAACCTAATGCATACACGTTGAGTGAGGGGGCGGCGCGATTCATCACACCAAAACTTATGTTGGCTAAGAGCATTGAAACAATAGCAGGCAACGCTAGTGCTAAAGCAGAGGCAAACATCCAACCGAAAATATTTACAACGCCTTGCAGAGAAAGCGATGTGATGCCAGAACCGACCGGCCACACGACAAAACTTTGAATCACGATATCAATGACGAGCAAATGTCCTTCTAGCGCGAGAAATAACAAGGTTGAAAATATAAGAAATATGCGGCCCAAAATGGCGACAGAAAGTCCGTTGATAGGATCATTCATCATTGCCATACCCAATCCCATTTGCAGAGAAACGACCTGGCCAAGCATGGTGAAAACGTTAAAGAGCATGTGCAAAATTAGCCCAAACATCACGCCCCAAATCGCTTGCTCAAAAGCAAGGAATAGAGACGTCATGGAGAATAATTCGACTTGTGGCATTGGTGGCATCAATGGTGCGGTAATCACGACGATCGAAAGTGCCAGTAAGGTACGGATCCAAACGGGAATGATTGCATCACCAAAGAAGGGCATCGAAATAAATACAGCTCCCACACGAAAAAACGGCCACCAGAGTTGACCGAGTATCGCTGAGAGCTCTGCAAATGTGATGGCCATTAGCCAATCATCCCCGGTATGTTGTGGAATAAGAAATCAAACAGTTCCATGATTTTTCGGAGCATCCAATGACCCGCAAAAATCACCATCAATAGCGTAACGAGCAAACGTGGTAAAAAGCTGAGTGTTTGCTCGTTGATTTGTGTGGCGGCCTGGAAAACGGCGATACACAAACCGACAATTAGGCCAGGAACAACCAGTACCGCAACCATTAAAATGATCAGCCATACTGCATCGGAAAATAACGTTACGGTTAGTTCAGGGGTCATAGCATGCTCCTATTTAACCGAAACTGGCAGATAACGTGCCAACCGTCATTGCCCAGCCATCCACGAGTACAAACACCACCAGTTTAAAAGGGAGTGAAACAATCAAAGGTGATAGCATCATCATACCCATTGCCATGAGCACACTGGCGACAACCAAGTCGATAACCAAGAAGGGGATGAAGAGCATAAAGCCAATTTGAAAGGCGGTTTTTAGTTCACTGATGACAAACGCAGGCAAGACAACCGCAAAAGAAATATCCTCAACGTTTTGGTCGAGTGGTTCATTGGCAATACGCAGCATTTGCTCAAGAGAGCTTTGATGAGTTTGTGCCAGCATGAACTCTCTCACTGGTTTCTCTGCTACAGAGAATGCTTGTATTAGCGTGATTTCACCATTGTCATACGGTTGAAATGCATTTTCATGAATATCGCTCCAAACAGGTCGCATGATCAGCAAGGTCAATGCCAAAGCAATCCCAACCAATACGCGGTTAGGAGGACTTTGTTGAAGACCAAGGGCTTGGCGCAAAATCGCGAGGACGACGATAATCCGAGTAAAGCTCGTTGCCATCAGAATGAATGCTGGAAGAAAACTGAGCGCCGTCATCAACAACAGAATTTGCAATTTAACGCTGTATTCTTGCTGTGTGTCGCCATCAGAAACGGACAAGATAGTTAAGCCGTTGTCTGCCGCCATGGTTGGGAAAGCAAACAAAAGTGACACCAGTACCAAAAGAGGTAACCAACGGTGCCAAGCGCTCAGATTTTTCATTGTGATGCCTACCTAAGATTATTGACCAACGCCACTCAATGCAGAGTCATGTACATCGATCAGACGAAGTCCGTACTTATCATTAACAACGACGACTTCAGCGTGACCCATTAGAGAGCCGTTTACCTTTACGTCTAAAGGCTCACCATTGAGCTTTTCAAGTTCGATAACCGTGCCTTCTCCGGCTTTCATTAAGTCCCCAAGTGGGATTTCTTTGCTTGCAACTTCCAGCGTGACAGTGACGGGAATACTTTTGAAAAAGCTAAGATCACGTTCCGCAGTTGCTGGTTCTTGTTGGAGCGTACTTTCAGCTTCAAAGTCTTCTAATTGAAAGTCGTCAAAGTTCAATTCTTCTGCGTCGAATGCATTCGTTTCTGGCGCTTCGCTCATCGCTGCGGTTCCTTATCAGGGTTAAAGATCAAAACAAGTTGGCCGTCTTGCTCAGCAATACGACCTGTAAATAAAGATTGGTTACCAATGCTGACTGGAACCGTATTAAGAAGCTCAATTGGTAAAATATCGTTAGGTTGTAAGCCAACAACGTCGCTCAACGGCATCTTCTTTTTACTTAAAACAACATTCAGTCGAACAGGCGTTGCCTCTAAAGAGCGACAGAATGGTTGGTACAAATCAGTATCGGGCTGCAGTTCAAGCTGCTCGATTAGTGTTTGAATAAGGTGGCTATCTAGTTTGAGATGAATTGAGCCTTGGTGATCGTCAAACTCGATGTTTAATTGCACGTTAATTCCAATCCCTCGGGGCGCTTCGTACTCACCCATTTCCCACATCTCACCAGGTGCAAGCCAACCAATAATGATACGACTGATTCGCTCTTGTAAGCGGAGGTCACTTGCTGTCAGTGTTGTTGCTGAACGCTCAGTGCTGGCGCCATAGAACCGATCTGCCAGTTTTATTAACGTGTGAGAATCTCCATGAACAAATACCATGCCGCCTTCTTGGTGTTGATAGGTTGACGTTTGGTCTTTATCCATTTTTATCGGTGTAAAGCGATGCAAGTCTACAGAGGTTAAGCTAGCTTCCACTTTACTCGTACTGAGCCAATTTTGTAATTCAATCGTAAGGCTGGAACAAGACTCTGAAATCAAGCCTTCAAGCTTTTCACGAATGATATGAATAGGTTTGCCTAATAATTCTACATCAAGTAGTTGAATATCAGAAATAGGCTCGCTAACTCTATTTTCCATTTATATTTTACCGTGCGTTAACAATCGAAACTGTTTTAACTTAATGGCGTGTAGTCTACACAGAAATTTTAATGATCTTTTAGTTTCAAACTCTAAGATTGTGACTTTAGTTCACATGTTGCCTTGAGCATATAGTCTTAATCTTTTAATAAAATTTAAAAAGGGTTAGTTTCCTTTATAAATTGCTTAATAAGAAAATATAAAAATATTAAGCGTTTTTAGTTGTTATTAACTTTTTAAAACCATCTTAATGGTGTAACGGCTAATTTAGATAATTAAAATATAAGACATTGTTTTTAAAGCTTAAATCTTGATTTTAAAGGTTTGGCCATGCTCTTGTGAGTATTTTGTAACCAGTTTCAATATTCAGAATAGGTAATTAACATGATTAGCTATGCCAGTTATCACGGCTTAGTGGCATATTTAATTAAATTGATAAGGTCATGGAATTGTAAGATATACATGAACCCTAACGGTTTAATAAATTGTAAAATATTTATTTTTGTCAGTTTGCTAGTGTCTAAGGTGACATATTCAGGTGAAGTTGTGACCATCCCCATGGACCTTTCAAAGTGGACATATAAAGGAAACAACTTTGAATGCAACTTATTGCACTCAAGCACGCCGTATGGGAAGTTTTATTTCCGTTCGGAACCTAACAATAAAACTTATTTTATTTCCGATATACATTATGAAAATAATAAATGGAAAACGATTGCTCTAATAAGTCAAAGTGCTCCTTGGTCTGGTGAGCTTTATAGAAAAGAGTTTGCCACCCTTGATTTTACTAAGCCATCCCAACGATTTGTCTTCAGCAAAGGTGCTGATGAACTCATGGATTCAATTGCTACTGGTAATTGGGTGACGTTGTCACTAAAGGGAAGTGATGCTTCCTCTTTGTCGGAGATTGTGATTCCGACTATTCAAATTCAAAACGCGCTCAAGTCATTTAATGCCTGTCGAGCGCGTTTGCCTAAGCTTTCGTTTTCAGAGGCACGAAATCTTGTTCTGTCTTTTGACTTTGGTCAGAAGGCGCTAAGTCGTAAGCAGCAAGAAACGCTCGCAGCGTTAAATAGCTATGTATCTGTTGATGATCGTGTGACCAAGATTTTAATTGATGGCCACACCGATAACGTTGGTTCTAGCTTGGCGAACCTTTCAGTATCACGTACTAGAGCAGAGCAAGTTGCCGAGGCCTTAGTTGAACTTGGTATTGATAAATCGATGGTCGAAACAAGAGCGCATGGTTCTCGTTACCCAATTGCCAGCAATAATTCGACGAAGGGCCAAGCGAAAAATCGACGTGTAACGTTGCGCCTAGTGAGAGATAACGAGCGAACGGCAGTGAAACACCACCCTGATGTACAACAACAAAATCAACAAACGAAAGTTAAGGTTCAATGATGACGAAAACGAAAATTTTGTTGGTTGAGCCGAATGAAGCTCTTGCTCAACCAGTATTGGATGTGTTGCAAAATGCAGGTTACACCGCAAAACACACTCGTACTGGCCGAGGCGCATTACTTGAAGAGCGAGCAGAAATCACTCTTGTGAGCTCTACTTTACCGGACATGTGTGTCCGCGAGTTTGTTGCTTGCCACCAAAAGCAACGTAACTCTGGTGTTGTTATCGCTATTGTCGATCAAGAGCAGGGAATCTTGGCGGCTGAGACGATGAAATCGGGAGCAACCGATTATCTATTACGCCCATTTGAAGCGAATCAGCTGCTTAATTTACTGAAGCGCGTTGAAGCGTTAGGTAAGCCAATGGCCAACATTGTTGCGGAATCTTGGCGAAGCAAGCAGGTACTGCAATTGGCGCATCGTGCCGCTTGCACCAGCGCCAGTGTGTTAATTACAGGCGAATCGGGAACGGGTAAAGAAGTGCTGGCTCGATATGTGCATGAGCACTCTCCACGTATTGATGGTCCATTTGTGGCGGTTAACTGCGCCGCCATTCCAGAGTCGATGCTAGAAGCGGTTCTATTTGGTCATGTAAAAGGTGCCTTCACAGGAGCGACTAACTCTCAAAGCGGTAAGTTTGAAGAAGCGAATGGCGGGACGATTTTGCTAGATGAAATCGGTGAAATGTCCCCTGCAGTTCAAGCCAAGTTATTACGCGTTCTTCAAGAGCGTGAAGTGGAACGCGTAGGCAGCCACAAGGCGGTGAAGCTTGATATTCGTGTTATTGCGGCAACCAATAAAGACTTACGTGAAGAAGTTCAAAAAGGCACATTCCGTGAAGACCTTTATTACCGATTGGATGTTTTGCCTCTGCACTGGCCGCCTTTGCGTGAAAGAAAAGAAGACATTTTACCGATCAGCCAATTCTTTATTGAAAAGTATCAAGATAGCAGTCGCTGTCATCTATCCCAAGATGCGATCAGTGCGCTGAGTCAGTATCACTGGCCAGGTAATATTCGCGAGTTGGAAAATGTCATTCAGCGTGCATTGGTCATGCGTCATGGTGACTACATTACTGCCCATGATCTGATGCTGCCTATTGAACTTGTTGCGCCAGTTCCATCCGCTGAGCCAGCTTCAAGCTTTGGTCATGTAGAAGCGAAGAAGCAGGCCGAATATCAATTTATTTTAGAAAAATTACGTCAGTTTGGTGGAAACCGAACGAAAACCGCAAACGCGCTTGGAGTATCAACTCGAGCGCTACGCTACAAACTCGCAGCCATGCGAGAACATGGTATTGATTTACAGTCGGCACTAGGCTCGGCTGCCTAATAGGAGAAAAAATAGATGGCAAGTCAACCTACTCATGCGGTCTCGGCAGAGCAACTTATGTTGTCAAAAATGCAGGCGATGCAGGCACAAGTGCAGCCGCCAGAGTTTATCGTGAGTGCAAATCCTTTAGATCAACAATCACTAAACGCACCATTATCGTTCTCACAAGCGATGACAAATGTGTTGGATACAGTGAATCAACATCAATCAGTGGCTAGTCAAAAAATGACGGCCGTAGAAACAGGAAAAAGTGATGACCTAGTTGGTGCGATGGTCGCTAGCCAAAAAGCCAGTTTATCATTTAATGCTTTGATGCAAGTGCGCAACAAAGTCGTGACCTCATTTGAAGATATTATGAAGATGCCGGTGTAATTCATGTCAGAACTAACCCCCCAAGTCGCCGGAAATACAGCCATGACCTCCGGCTCAGCACAGACATTTTCTACTGCGAATAGCATGGACGATGTAACAACGAAGCTGAAGCAAATCTGGTCGAGTAGCCAGAGAAACCTAGTGTTATCTGCCGTACTCGCTGCGATTGTTGCGGCAATCATTGTGGTCGCTCTTTGGAGTTCCTCACAAAGCTTCCGTCCACTGTATAGCCAACAAGAACGTTTTGATATCGGAGAGATTGTCTCGGTATTAGAAAGTGAAGGTGTGAGCTACCGTATGCAAGAGCAAAATGGCCAAGTTCTTGTGCCAGAAGGCGAAGTTGCGAAAGTTCGCATGTTGCTTGCGTCAAAAGGTGTTAAAGCCAAACTGCCGACAGGTTTGGATTCGCTTAAAGAAGACAGCTCTCTCGGTACAAGCCAATTTATGGAAACGGCGCGTTACCGTCATGGTTTAGAAGGTGAGTTAGTACGCACTATCATGTCTCTGAATTCAGTGGCGAATGCGCGTGTTCACTTAGCTATTCCTCGTCAAACCTTATTTGTTCGTCAAAACAGCGAGAACCCTTCAGCGTCAGTGATGCTTGAGCTGAAACCTGGCGAAGACCTCAAGTCTGAGCAAGTTGAAGCAATCATCAACCTAGTGGTTGGTAGCGTGACGGCGATGAAGCCTGAATTTGTATCTGTTATCGACCAATATGGCCGTTTACTCAGTGCAGATGTTGCTTCGGCGGAAGCAGGTAAAGTCAATGCAAAATACCTTGAATATCAAAAGAACGTTGAGAAGCAGATCATTCAACGCGCAGCAGACATGCTTACGCCAATTGTGGGTCCGAGTAACTTCCGTGTGCAAGTTGCTGCCGATATGGACTTTAGCCAAGTTGAAGAAACGCAAGAGATTTTGGATAACGCACCTGTCGTACGTAACGAGCACACCATTCACAACAACTCAGTTGACCAAATTGCGCTAGGCGTACCAGGTTCTCTAAGCAACCAACCGCCGGTAACTGGTGAAGAAGTAGAAACGAACGATAGCCAAAACACCAACGCACGCTCTGAAGTAAACCGTCAGTATGCAGTGGGGAGTAGTGTTCGTCGTACTCAATACCAACAAGGTCAAATTGAGAAAATGAGCGTGTCGGTACTGTTGAACTCGAAAGCCTCTCCGGATGGTGTTGCTTGGAGTGAAGCAGATAAAGAGCAGATTTCAAATATGATCATGGATGCTGTCGGTATTTCTGCGGCACGAGGTGACAGCTTAAGCTTGATGAGTTTCAACTTCACTCCAATTGAAATTGATGCGCCTCCTGCGCTGCCGTGGTGGCAAGACCCTACAGTACAGCAGCCAATACGTTACGTTATCGGTGGTTTGTTAGGCTTGGCGATGATCTTCTTCGTACTACGCCCATTGATCATGCACCTCACAGGCGTTGATAAGCCAGTACCAGAGTTAGACTTTGCTGAGCCGCAAGAAGAGCCTGATTACGACAACCTGCAAACGCGTGAAGAGCGTGAACATGAAGAAGTGCTTGATCGCCGTCTATCAGAAAAAGGTATCTCAGCCTCTTCCGGCTTAGATGTAAACAGCGACATGCTGCCTCCTGCCGGTTCGCCACTAGAGATTCAATTGAAACACCTACAGCTTATTGCCAATGAAGAGCCAGAGCGCGTAGCCGAAATACTGAAACAATGGGTAAACATCAATGAACACAGTTCCATCAAAGCAGACGCTTAGTTATGTAGAACAAACCGCGCTCGTGCTATTAGGCATGGGCGAGGATGCCGCTGCGAAGGTTTTACAGCACTTTAGCCGTGATGAAACCCAGCGGGTGACTCGTGCAATGGCGAAGTTGAATGGCATTAAGAGCGATTCCGCTCGCGGCGTTATTCAAACTTTCTTTGAAGACTTTCGTGAGCACAGTGGCATTCGTGGAGCTTCTAAAGAATATTTGTCCAATACGCTACGTAAAGCATTGGGTAATGATTTGGCAAAAGGGCTGCTGAATACGTTGTATGGTGATGAAATTCGCAACAATATGCAGCGCTTACAGTGGGTGGAAGCAGAAACGCTTGCTCGTTTCATTGTGAATGAGCACCCGCAAATGCAAGCGATTTTTCTTGCCTATTTGCCAGCCGATAGCTCTTCAGCGGTGTTGAAGCACCTGCCACAAGATTACCATGACGAAATCTTGTTCCGAATTGCTCAGCTGCAAGACATCGATCATCAAGTTGCTATTGATTTGCATGAGCTCGTTGAGCGCTGCATTGAAAAAGTATCTGCAAGCCAAAGCACACCGCTATCTGGTGTCAAGCAAGCTGCTGACATCATTAACCGCTTTGAAGGTGATCGCGGGTCGTTGATGGAAATGCTGAAGTTGCATGATGAAGATGTCGTTAATGCCATTGAAGAGAATATGTTCGACTTTATGGTTCTTGGTCGTCAGCGTGAAGAAACCATGGACATGCTGGTGCAGCAGATCCCACTAGAATTGTGGGCAGTTGCACTCAAAGGTTCAGAAATTACGTTACAGCAAGCCATTAAACGTTCTATGCCTCAGCGTATGGTGAAAGCACTGGAAGACGATATGGAAGCGCGCGGGGCTGTTGCGCTAAGTCGTGTTCAAAAAGCGCGTCAAGACATCATGCAAATGGTGCGTGAGTTGGATGAATCTGGTGAAGTTCAGTTGCTTCTTTATGAAGAGCCAACGGTGGAGTAACGTCATGGTAGAGACAAAATCAAGTACGATGCGACTGCCGCCGAGTGGATACCGTTTGCACCGCTTTCCGCCTTTGGCGCAGCCTAAGGCTATAGAAGACGAGTTCGGGCTAGATAACCAAGGTTGGCAAGAGCCGCAAGTTGATATTCAACAACAGCTTGAAGCCGGTTTTCAACAAGGTTTACAACAAGGGCATGAAGAAGGCTTACGTCAAGGTATCGAGCAGGGTAAGCAACAAGGCCTGTTAGATGGACAAAAAGAAGGCTTCCAAAAAGGCTTTGTGTCTGGTGAGCAGTCAGGAAAACAGAGTTTTCTAGAGGCGGCGAAACCCGTGAACGAGCTCTTTCATGCGCTGTCTCGCTGGCAAGACGAAAAAGAGCAACAGCAACGTCATATGATTTGTGAGCTGGTACAAAAAGTGGCTCAGCAAGTGATTCGTGCTGAGCTCACTTTAATGCCTCAACAGATCCTTGCCTTGGTGGATGAGACATTGTCTGCCATGCCAGGCAAAGCGGAAACCGTAACCGTGCATTTAAATCCGCAGGATTTAGAACGAATTACTCACATTAATGCTGATCTGCCACAATCTTGGAAACTGGTGGCTAATACGGAACTTCCGATTGGTGGCTGTCAACTAGTGACCGATGATGCAGAGGCGGATGCAAGTTGCGACTCTCGTTTAGAAGCCTGTATGGACAATGTAAAACAACACCTTTTGGATGAAGTTAGTATTCCGCAGGTAGAATCAGAGCATGAGTAATACCTTAAGCCATGAGCTATTGAGTGAGCGTTTGAGCGAAGCATTGGCTTCGCTCGATTCAATCCCTGTTGCTCGCGTGACAGGGCGCTTGATTAAAGTAAACGGCTTAATGTTACAAGCCGTTGGGTGCCGGTTTAAACTGGAGCAGCGCTGTCTCGTAGAAACCGCAGAAGGCGACATGATCGAAGCGCAAGTGGTGGGCTTTGAGCACACTATTGCTTACCTAATGCCTATTCGGCGCTTAGGTGGCTTATTTGCTGGTGCGAAAGTTATTCCTCTGGACGGCGACAGTACCGTGCAGTTAAGTGCTCAGTGGTTAGGGCGAGTGCTGAATGGTTTAGGTGAGCAGTTGGACGACGGGGCACCGCTAAAAGGGGGAGATCGTGTTTCACTTGAACCAAAACCGATTAACCCTTTGAAGCGACGTCCTGTTGATACCCCACTCAACGTTGGGGTGCGCGCAATCAATGGACTCTTGACCGTCGGAAAAGGTCAACGCATTGGTTTAATGGCGGGCAGTGGTGTCGGTAAAAGTGTTTTAATGGGGATGATCACCAAAAACACCGAAGCCGATGTGATTGTGGTCGGTCTTATTGGTGAGCGAGGCCGAGAGGTACGCGAGTTCATCGAACGAAACTTAACCCCAGAGGCGCGCAAGAAGGCGATTATCATCGCTGCTCCTGCTGATGAATCCCCGCTGATGAGGTTAAGAGCCACACTGCTTTGTCATCGCGTTTCCGAGTATTTTCGAGACCAAGGCAAAGATGTTCTGTTGTTGATGGACTCTCTCACTCGATACGCCATGGCACAGCGTGAAATCGCTCTTTCTCTTGGCGAGCCTCCGGCATCTCGCGGTTATCCGCCCTCTGTCTTCAGCGTGTTACCGCAACTCCTTGAGCGTGCGGGCAACAGTGAAAATCAGCACGGTAGCCTAACCGCAATTTATACCGTGTTGGCGGAAGGGGACGACCAGCAAGATCCTGTCGTGGATTCTGCGCGTGCTATCTTAGATGGGCATGTTGTATTATCGCGTCAACTTGCCGAGCAAGGGCACTATCCTGCCATTGATATTAATGCGTCTATCAGCCGTTGTATGAGTACCTGTACACAGGAGGCGCATAGCACGATCGCGAATAATTTCCGCCAGATGTACTCCAACTATCTTCAGGTGAAAGAACTGCTGCCGTTAGGAGGCTATCAACCGGGGCAAGATCCTGAATTAGATCAATCTGTTGCTATGTATCCAAACTTACGTGCGTATTTACAACAAGCCGCCAATGAGTCAGTGGATTACCCAACCAGTTTGACCGAGCTCGCGCAGCTTTTTCAAAGTGCTTAACCAAATGGGAGTGGCATCGTTGAGATGAAATCCAAGTTAAAAGCAGTGGGTAAGCTGCAACAAATGGAAGAAAAGCAACGTGATCGTGTGGGTCAACAACTTGATGCCATGCGTCAACGTCACTCCCATCTTTCAATGCAGTTGGAACAATTGTCAGCATTGAAAGGTCATGCGGGACAATCAACCAGAACTGTTCCAACACTGACAAGCGCAGCACTGATGAACTTTAATCGTGTCGATCAAATGCTGCAAAAAATGCTTCGCCACCATGAGCATGAACAAGCCGTCATGCAAGCGGAATGCGCGTCTGTACAAAAAACGCTGGAGCACAAACATGCTCGTGTTCAAGGGTTAGAAAAAGTGCTTGAACGATGGCGTACTAAGCAAAATTATGAAAAAGCGAAAAAAGAGCAAAAAATAATAGAAGACATCATCAACTCTCGTGTTAAGCGCAAGATATTATGATGTCTTATCGAAGCTATTTGGAGCGCGAATAAGTTCCGCGGCGTCTTAGCCAACCAAACCAGCCCCCAAGCATGATCATCCCTGCGCCAAGTGCGCCACCACTACTGCCATTATCCTCAAAGCCAGATGTGTTGGTATCTTCTGGTTCAAAGCCGGAATCACCTTCACTATGATAATCTTCTGTGCTTGCTAAGAGGGCATTGTAACGCGTTTTCACTCCCGAACTGGTTTGGGCTTCAATCCATGTTGTGTAGTTTAGAACCTCAGTAAACACACTCGGAATCGCAGCGGATTCACAAACAGAAGAACCATAGCTCACAATACCGATTTGTTGATACATTCCGTTGTTGTCTTGATAGGTGAGAGGGCCACCAGAGTCACCGCTGCAAATACCGGTATAACTGCGCTCAGGGAACCCATTGGCACATAAGCTTTCTTGAGTATTAAACCCCGTCACTAAAGAAGTACATTGCGCATCGGTGAGTGGTTTTACTTCCGCCCATCGCAAATAGTTTGGTCCATTTTCATCGTTGGTCGAGGTTTGCCCTAAACCGAATATCTGATAAACCGATTTGCTGCTGTAATCACCAAAATCTTGCGGCAACGTAATGGATTGAACGTTGTCGGTGATCGTGTGGGTAAGTTCAAGTACGGCGATATCATTTATCCATAAATCACTAGGCTCGTAATTTGGATGAATAGTGATAGAGCGAACATCTTTGAATTCCTCAACAAACACATCGTTCATTGTCGGGTTTTTTACTAAGACTCGCAGATCATTGATTGTCCATCCATCAGAAAAAACACTCGGCTCTACACAATGAGCGGCGGTTAAAATGAAGCGGTCATTAACAATCGTGCCGCCACAGATGTTGGCAAATTGATTAGCGCCAGTTTTGTGTAGAATGAGTCGTGCGAAAAAGGGCAATTGATTTTGAGTGGCTTGCTGGCCGCCTATGATTGCCGTTGAGATGCCTTGCTCTGAATGAGCGTCTTCACTTTCAGCGACTGCACTCATGGGTACTGTGAGGCAGAGTACGCTTAACCATATTTGATACCGCTTCATAAACCATCCTTGGATGAAAAGTGCTCTTTCTAACTTTATACTAATTTTTCAATGAATGTGCTTAACAAAAGGTTTCTTTAATTGAATGATTGTTGCAACCACGAGCGCAGAAGGTGAAACGATTCCAACTTTAGCTTGTGTGGTGGGCAAACAAAGTAAAACTGTTGGTTAGGATTAATGACGGGTTTACCCAGCTCGATTAACTGACCATATTTGATGTCATCTTTCACAAACAAGCGATGAGTCACCAATAAGCCTAAACGACGAGTCGTCGCCTGCACGGCTTGTATCGACATATTAAAAGTGATTGGTTTTTTGCTTTTAGGTCGCAGGATGCCAGTCGCATTCTGCCACACGTTCCAGTCATTTTTTCTTCGTTCGTTAGTGACTTCAATGATGGGATACTGCTTTAACAGTTGAGCGATATTTGAGTCTTTCGTCTTAGCTATCAATTCAGGGCTACACACCAAAACCAGTTCATCTTCACTGAGCTTTTCACAGTAATAATCTTGCCATTCCTCGGTGTTTCCATGCACGAGTGCTGCGTCGATGCCTTCTTGTTCTAGATTAAACCTGCCAGACAGGTTGGATAAACGAACGTCTAATTGCGGAGCAAAGTCCTGCAAACTCGACATTCGCGGAATCCACCAATGCAGCGCCAAGGAATTCACCATATTAAGCGTAATACGTTGTAAGTTTTGGTCTTGGATTAGCGCTTCTGTGGCATCGACAATTTGTTCTAAAGCTGGCGCAACCTTTCGATAATATTTTTTACCGTCAGCATTAAGTTGAACTTGTCTGCCTACGCGATCAAACAGAGGCTTGTTGACCTGAGTCTCCAGTGATTTTATCGCCTGACTCACCGCCGAATGACTCACACTTAATATCTGCGCTGCTTCTGTCATGCTGCCAGATTCCGCCACAGCGACAAATGCATAGATGGATTTTAGAGGGACTAATTTACGCATATTTTAGAAACCGTAACATGATGAGAGATAAGTTAACCTGTAAGTTTTTCTTACATTAATGGTTAATATTACTCGCTATTTACAATAAGTGATATCTCATAAAATACTCCATATATTAAGGAGTATCGAATGAATGCAGTAAATAAATCTATCATTTTCATGCTGATGTCTACGTTAAGCTTATCTGTTACTGGGTTGTTAGCAAAGCAGTTGACAGGTGAACTTTCCGTCACACTGTTTAGTTTCTTACGCTTTTTGGCTCCTGCACTTATTTTGCTTGTCTTACTTCGTTTCAAAAATCTTACCTTTCCTAAAGCTGGGACGTTAAAACCGATTTTGCTTCGCGCCTTCTGTATCGGCTTATCACAGTTGTGTTTCATCGCGTCACTACAAACGTTAACGCTGGTAGAAGGGGTGGTATTGTTTGCCACTGGCCCATTATTTATTCCTTTGGTTGAAAAGCTGTTTATGGGAGGCCACATTCGCGTTTCAACATTGGCGGCTTTAGCAATGGCGTTTACTGGAGTGGTTATGTTGGCGGGAGTTGGTGGGGAGTTTACTTGGCGTTCGGATTTATTACTCGGTCTAGCTGGTGGACTCTTCAATTCCGGCTCTCAGCTTACGCTATATAAAGTGAGTAAAACTGATATGTCGCCATTAGAAATCAACTTTTGGGCGTTTGGGTTTGCTGCCGTATTTCTGTTACCGCTAACGTTGTTTAACGACATCGATGTTTTCCTCAAAGCCAATGTGATGGAATCTACTGTTTCTTCTAATATGCTGTGGCTCGGTGTGATGTCCCTGATGATCATTAACACCCAAGTTTTCCGCTCCAAAGCGTATCAACTGGCAAGCAGCGGCTCTCAACTTGCACCACTTATTTTTACTAACCTACTGTTCACCGCGGTTTGGCAGAGTGCGTTTTTCGATGACCGAATGAGTCAAAGCCAAATTATCGGGATGAGTTTAATCGTGCTCGCAACCATACTGAACACATGTTGGGTTCGCTTTACGGCGCATCGTGGTGGTAGGTTACAAGCGAGAACTTCTTAGCCTGTCGGAAAATAGAGGATTAAGTAAGGCAAATCAGAGGTGAGGTTTGATTTTTTCTGACAATGAACTAGCGTCAAGAAAGGTTCAGGGAGAGAAATAATGCTTACGCTAAATTATTACGTTGAGATTTCAGCTACACCGCAACGGGTGTGGGAAGTGCTAACCGATGCTGAGTTATACAAACGCTGGGCACAGGCTTTCTCACCCCAGTCTCAATTTGATGGGATATGGGAAGAAGGGCAAGACATCACTTTTTTTGATCCCGATATGGGCGGAACGCGAGCGACTATCGATATCGTGCAACCGCAACAGCGTCTTGAATTTCATCACATTGCTATTTTTAATCCGGATAATAGGCAGCAATTGGATGGGGATTTAGCATCTAAGTGGATTGGATCACGAGAGATCTATCAGATCGACACCAATAGTGATCGTTTGTTACTCAATGTCACCATTCATACGCACAGCGACTTTGTTTCTATGTTTAATCACGGATGGGAAAAAGCGTTGCCCCTAATAAAAGCCATCAGTGAGGAGCAAGCTTAAGTCTGATACTCATCTTGGGCTGACGGTACGTCACGTGTAGGTATACAATAGCACGCAAGATAGCGCACCTAAGAGAGTGGATGATGGAATTTAAAGTTGATACCCATACACATACGTACGCCAGTGGTCATGCGTACAGCACCTTGATTGAAAATGCAAAATTGGCGAAAGAGAACGGCTTGGATATGTTCTGTACGACTGATCACGCGGAATCAATGCCGGGCGCGCCGCATTACTGGTTTTTCTCCAACCAAAAAATCCTGCCTCGATTTTTAGACGGTATCGCGATCATTCGGGGTGTGGAATCCAACATTCTTAATACCGAAGGCGACATCGATATTCCGCTGAGTGTCGATCGTAACCTAGATTGGGTTATTGCAAGTTTCCATGAACCTGTTTTTCGTCCTGCAAACAAAGAAACTCATACGGAAGCGCTCATTAATGTGATTCAAAACGGTCGTATTGATGCGCTTGGCCATCTTGGGAATCCAAACTTCGACTTTGATTTTCAGGCCGTTTTAACGTGCGCGAAAGAGCATAATGTTGCGATTGAAATCAATAACACCACGCTAAAAGGGAATAGCCGAGTGGGTAGCGTAGACCGTTGCCACGAGATTGCACAAATCGGTAAAGATCTCGGTGTCTTCTTCACAACGGGAAGTGATGCGCATTTCTGTCATGATGTTGGTAATCTGGATTTGGTTGGAGAGCTAATGGATAAAGTGGGTATCGATAGCAAAAAAGTGATTACTCACACCGCTCAGCAGTTTTTGTCTTTCTTAGCTCTGAGAGGCCGTAAGCCAATTCCAGAGTATGACGACATTCGCAACGCATAAACTTGATTACATTTTAGGTATGCACCTGGCGTAAGATTGCTTTACACTGCGACCCGGAAATACTCAACTAAGCTAGTTTGTCGCCTTTTATGGCGTGGGTTACTTGGGTAAATAAAGCCGACACAGAATTCGGCACTATAAATGGAGAAGTGAAAATGTTACGTCCTTTAGTCCTAGGGTGTGCGATTGCGTTTGGCTCAACATACGCAATGGCAGAAGCGGTTGATTTAAAACAAAACATGAAGCAGATGAAGATGGAATTCAAACAGGCGGCAGAAGCGTCGGATGTTGAAACTATGAAGTCTGCAATTGATAGCTTGCAAGCAATCGTCGAGCAATCTAAGCGCGGTAACTATCCACCAGAGAAATTCGATACCTACTTAGAAGGTTTTAATAAACTAACGGTAACGTTAGACAAGATTGAAGCAGACTTAGACGCTGGTAACCTGCAAGACGCGAAAGCACAATTACGTGAAATTGATAGCCTACGTGAAGAATACCATGACAAGCGTAACCCAAGTATTTGGAGTAAGCTGTTCGGCTAATCGCGATAAAAGCTGACAATAGAATATGAAAATAGCCTGCCGTTTTGGTGGGCTTTTTTGTGTCTGTCAATTGCGTTATTGAAGAAAACCTGTGAAGTAGCGTTCACTTATTGATCCTGTTTTTGAGCTAACACTCAGAATTAGTTACGCTGAATTAAATTTGTTAAGTCACCGTTATGCGTAGATTAATTCCTTTTTATCGCTCCATGCTATTTGCTAGTGCTCTAAGTTGGGTGCTAGTGACCCTGATGCCTGTTATCAATGCTCATGGTAACAGCATGGGTGTGTGGGCGACGCTATGTACGCTTAACGGTTTTGAATTGGTTCAAATCGAAGAAAGTGACAATGCCGTCAGCCATAAAGGCAAACCTTGTCCTTTTAGCCACTTCTCGACCTTTCATCATGATTCACTTCCAACTACACCAATACTTCCACAACTGAGCTTGGTCATTTCTGAAAGCTACACTTTTTTGGCTCTAAGTGTACGATTTGAAACGCCAGTTCCTCGTGCCCCACCAAAGTTAGCGTTGATAAACTTCTAGCGGCAAGCCATCAGGATCTTTGAAAAAGGTAAACGCTTTGCCTGTAAATTCATCGACGCGAATGGGCTCTACCTCAATTTCTCTCGCCTCTAAATATTCTTTAACATGCTCTACATCATCCACTTGAAAAGCAAGGTGGCGTAACCCCTGAGCTTCTGGAAAGCTCGGTCTTTCTGGCGAGTCTGGAAAGCTAAATAGCTCAACTTGGCTACCGTCAGGCAGAGCAAGGTCAAGTTTGTACGAGTCTCTGGCTTCACGATAATTTTCAGCAATGACTTTTAGCCCTAACAATTCGGTGTAAAAGCGTTTTGACCTTGGATAATCACTGCAAATGATCGCAACGTGATGAATGGCATTAAACATGGTTAGTGTCCTCGGAGACTAAATGCTCCTTAACGAAGTCGATAAACACGCGCAGACGAGCAGGCATATATTTGGTTTGTGCATACTGCATCGCGATAGCCCCGTGGTAGTTACTCTTGATCATCCAATCCGGCAGAACCTCCACAACTTCTCCTTGCTCTAACGCGTCTTTGATCACGAAGTCGTGGAAGATCCCAATTCCCAAACCAGACTTAACGCCGTTCAAGCGCATTTGAGAGTGGTTGACGGCGTAGCGTCCACTTACTGCAATCGAATGAAAGGCTTCCTCTTTAAAGAATGACCAGATGTTGTCTTTGTCGTTCTCGGCAAGGTAAATACAGTCGTGCTGCTCAAGCTCGGTTGGGTGTTCAGGCATACCGTGTTTGGTGAGGTAATCTGGAGAGGCACACAAAACAAGGTTGGTCTTGCTGATCTCTTTGAGTACCAGATTCTCATCGGGTTTGTCGGTGAGCTTAAATGCTACGTCGATACCTTGGCGAAAAAGATCAATCTCACCATCAGCAGCACGTAGCTTGAGCTGAATGTTTGGGTAGCGATCTAGGAATGGCAACACAAATGGTTGAAGCACCGAGTTAAGAAACGCTTCGGGTGCAGCCACTGTGAGTGCACCCGTGGGCTCGGCATGATCTTCAGCCGATAATTCAACCGCTTGCTGCGCCGCATTCACCATGGCGATGCTTTGGTCGTAAACCTTTTGCCCGGCTTGAGTGATGATCAACTTGCGAGTCGTTCGCTCGAACAGTTTCACTGAGAGGGCTTGTTCTAACCGTGTGATCAACTTACTTAAAGCCGATGGCGTCACGCCAAGCTGTTTGGCTGCAGCGGTAAAACTGCCCTCGTTTACCACTAAGATAAACGAAGCAAGATCAGGAAGTAGGGCAATGAGTTTTGGATTAACCATAATTGTTCAGTTCTGCGCAGCGGAATAACGATATTGTCTGGTACGGTTTCACGAGGTTCAAGTGTCACCGTCTCGCTTTAACGATATTTTGCCAAAAATGCATTGAGTGCAGGCAAGCCAGATTCACCAGTATGGTATTGCTGCCAACAGTGATAAATGGCCGTTTCGTGGTCTGCAATCAACTCGATAGCTTCTCGTTCAGCGATTGAATACTGCTGTGAAGCTTTCACTTCTTCATGCCACTCTCGATACTTGACCTCATAAGGTTCTACCCATTTCAGAAGAGTCGCCACCAACTCTTGCCATGGCAAACCAATCCACTTGGTTGCATCTGCCAAGCCTTTATCCAGCATCTCTTGGTGTCGACTTTCGATATCCATGCCATTTGTCAGCAGTACAGGTTTGAGCTTTTCTGCGGTGAGCTTTTCCACTTCAATCAAGGTTTGCCACAGCGTTTGTTGTTCACTTTGGGCGTAATGGTTCAAGTAGTGGTTGAAAAAAGCGATGCCGTAGATTTCGCCATAGTAGGCAGACAGAACGTTATGAATCATGGTGAGAATCGTGATTTAAACTGAGAATACCGCATTGTAGGAGGGGAAAGCGAGAAGTGTAAATAGCTGATTAAGAGTAAAAAATCGCTGCTGAAAAAATCGAACAGAACTTGTGAGAATTTTATGAGAATTCGATGAAGTTGCTGATAGATTTGTTCGTCATTCTTAGAGGCAAGAACGCAAAACGTTCGAAACGTAATGCTTAACCTACTCAAGTTACAAACAAAGAAGTAAAGCCGTACACATGGGCTTGGGTAGTTCAACCCTCATTAAAGGATGGAATCACAATGAAAAAACGTACCCAACTCGGACTCGTCATGACTTCAGTCGCTATGGCGCTAGGCTCTGCATCAGTGAATGCGGCGGAATTGGAAATCACCGTGACAAACGCAACCAAAGGCATCTACTTTACGCCTCTTATTGTTGCCGCACATGGTTCTGAGCTTCAAATGTTCAGAACGGGTCAAGCAGCAACGCCAGAACTAGAAGCAATGGCAGAAGGCGGTGATATCTCTGGTCTTGCTAGTGTGATTGGTAACGCTGGTGGTGCGGTGGTTGAGAATCCTGCTGGTGGCATTTTGAATCCGGGTGTTGCAACCACCTTCACCTTGGACAGTGGCGACCACGGTTATCTTTCTTTGAGCGCGATGCTGCTGCCAACCAATGACGGTTTCGTCGGTCTAGATAGCTGGAAGATTCCAACGGAAGCGGGTACATACCGAGCAACGCTAAGAAGTTACGATGCCGGTACAGAAGCGAACGATGAACTTGCGTCTAGCATGCCAAACCCACCTTTCATTACCTTTGGTACTGGCGGCACAGGCGTTGAAGCAACGGTAACTAACGATAAAGTCCACGTGCATCCGGGTAACCTTGGTGATAGCGACCCAACTGGCGGCATCAGTGACCTAGACAGCAGCAGCCATCGTTGGTTAAACCCAGTCGCAACCATCACAATCGTTGTGAAGTAAGGGGGATGTATGAAAGTCAGAATCTTACTAGTAGCAGCTTCAGTCAGCTTGCTCGCCGGTTGTCCAAGCGATGATGATAACGACGTAGTGAAATCGTACCGCTACACCGTCAACGTGGCGAACTTGACTGCGAATCAACCAATGTCTCCGCTCGCTGTACTCACTCACAATGGTGACTACCAATTGTTTGAAATTGGACAAGCCGCATCTGTTGAACTTGAGCACCTTGCCGAAGGCGGTAGTAACGCTGAGCTGATTGAGTTGATGAACAGCAATGACAGTGTTTACCAAGGTATTTCGGGTAATGGATTGGTGTTGCCGGGTGCATCGGACGAAGTCACTATCACGGTTGACCCAAGTCGTTACGGTTACTTGTCTGTGGCGTCTATGTTCGTGAATACCAACGATGCCTTTGTTGGCGAAACGGGGCTATCGCTCAAATCGCTCGCAGTGGGTGAAAGCTATGAAATGAGCATGAACGTTTGGGATTCTGGCACGGAACTGAACGATGAACTTGCCGCAACCATTCCGGGCCCAGCAGGTGGCGGTGAGGGCTTCAATGCCGCTCGTAATGACAGCAGTGACGTTGTTGCATTCCATGCCGGTGTTGTTAGCCACGATGATGGATTAGCAAACTCAGCACTTTCTGCGAACCATCGTTTCTTGAATCCAGGTGCGAAAGTCACCATCACTCGAGTCGAGTAACACAGGCTCCGATGACGTCTCCTTTCCAAAGCGCTTGTAGCCGAGCGCTTTATCCCTCATGGCGTCATCGGAACCTTTTTTGAAAGAATTTCTAATTTGTTCCGGTCATCTGCAAAGTGAGGATACTCGAAGGCAAGGAAAGGACCATGGAACAACAGGCAATCAATTTAGTCGCGAACATCTTGTTGGTGGAAGATGACGATGATTTGGCAGAACTGGTTCAGATGCATCTCAAGTTTCAAGGACACCAAGTGTCGCGAGCCACAAATGTCGCCGATGCTAAAACGCAATACCAACAACAACCCTTTGATTTATTGATCCTTGACCGAGGTTTACCAGACGGCGATGGCCTAGACATCTGCCATTATTTGCGTCAGCAACAAGATTGGAATCCAGTGCTCATGCTGACAGCCAGAGACGGTGAAATGGACAAGGTTGACGGTTTAGAAGCGGGCGTTGATGACTACATCACTAAGCCATTTAGCGTATTAGAATTCCAAGCACGAGTGCGAAACGTGCTGCGCCGAGTCAGTCAAACCGCAGAGACCAAAGTAGCAAATGAAGTCCTCGACGAAGCGATGGATTTTGGTCCGCTAAGAATCATTCCGGAGTTGCACCAAGTATCCCTAAACGACAAGGATGTCACTCTTACCGCGACAGAGTTTACTTTGCTGCAGTTTCTCGCGACTCGTCCGGGCAGAGTCTACAGTAAAGATGAATTGCTCGATCACGTATGGAACACCAGTCATTCTGGTTATCACCACACGGTGTGTAGCACCATTAACCGTTTACGCAGCAAATTGTCTTTGTCTGATTCAGATCATCACTTCATCCAAACCGTGTGGGGCGTTGGGTATAAGTTTCAACCAAGACACTAATGCAAAAAAGCAAGTCAAAACATCAAGCCAAGACAGTAAGTCGGCAGTTGTTTTCACCGTCATTTTTCAATCATCACGGGTGTTTCAAAAACACCGCTGTTTAAGGAGGCGATAGGATGAGCTTCAAATCTCGCTTGGTAGTATTTACCAGCTTGTGGTTTTGCCTCGCGGCGGTGGTGATTGCACTGACTTACAATTGGCAAAAAGAAACCATTGAGTTACGGACTAAGCAAAGCCTGCACAAAGAGCTAGCCAGCCACATGCGCGATGATAATCCGCTGATGATTGGTACGGATTACAACCCTAAAGCGCTCAAGTCGATCTTTCATACCCTTATGCTGATCGGCCCTGATTTTGAAATCTATTTCCTCGATAGCCAAGGCAATATCACCACCCATGCTGCGCCAGATGGTGCAAAGCTTATGGACACGGTGGATCTGAACCCCATTCAGCAATTCTTAAACAACGAACCGCTTCCCATCTTAGGCGAAGATCCTCGTAATCGCGGTGAACACAAAGTGTTTTCTGTTGCGGCGATAGAGGAATTAGGCTCTACGGTCGGTTATCTCTATGTGGTGATTGGCAGTACCCGACATGACGCCATTGCCAATGCGCAAGTCGATACCCCTTACATCGCGCTGGCAGGATTGGTCTTAGTGTCCATTTTAGGCTTTGCTCTCGGGGCTTATGTGCTGGTCAAACGTAGCCTATTGAACCCGATTGAGCGTGTGACCAAGCAACTTCAACAGCAAGCCGAACATGATTTTCACCTGCAACCTGACTTTACTTACCAAGTGCCGGAGCTCGTGCCGATTGCGCACTCTTATCAGATGATGGCGAAGCACATTCAGCAGCAGTTTTTACAGTTGGAGTATCAGTCTTCTCATCGCCGTCAAAGCTTATTGCAGCTCAGTCATGACTTAAAAACGCCGTTATCGAGCGTGCTTGGCTATCTGGAAACGTGGCGTTTGCAGCATCCGGAATCCGATCCGCTGATTGATGTCGCGTTCCGAAATTGTGAGAAGCTCTCAACTCAATTGCATTCTTTATTAGACGCCGCGCGTAAAGAGGAACCAATGCCAAACTACGAATACCGCCCCATAGATCTTGGCGCATTGATGGGAGAATGTGCCGAGACGATGCAGAGCCAGTTTTCTCGTAAAGAAGTGGTGTTGAAAGTGGATATGGATAACAAGATCCAAACTGTGGGTGACAAAGGACTCTTAGAGCGGTTGGTATTGAACCTGCTTGAAAATGCGTTGCGCCACAGCCCAGTCGGCTCGGAAGTGCATTGCCAAGCGCATTTGAGTGAGGATAAGTCGCGAATCCTGTTCACTTTTGTCAATCGAATTGATAAAGATGCCGTCGGGGGCGCATTAGGAATTGGTACAAAGATAGTGCAGTCAATTTTAATGTTGCACCACAGCTACTTAGAGACGTGCGAGACGGACACTGAGTATCAACAAAAATTCGCACTTCTCGCTGCTTGAGGAGAAGCGCGAATTTGGCTTATCGAATGACTACTTAATAACGCCACATACAACGCGCGCACCGCCGCCGCCTAATTTAGCAGGATGGTCGGAATGATTGTCACCACCAGCATGAATCATTAATGCTCGGCCTTTTAAATCTGATAATTTTAGGCGAGGCGCGACAACGGGCTGATTAGCATTACCATCCATGTCCACGTAGAGTGGAGGCAGGTCGCCTAAATGATTGTCATCGGTCCAAGGGTAGCCATGTTTCCCTGTGTTGATGGGGTCATAGTGACCACCTGCTGCACCGCCAAGGACGGTTTTGCCATTCTTCTCCGCGCTATCGCACGATGGATTAGTGTGAACATGGAAACCGTGCACCCCTGATGACAAACCTGATAACTGAGGCATAAATACCACGCCATAGTCACTTTGTGAAATCTCAATGGTGCCAGCGCTCTTCTTGCTGTTGAGATCGGTCATCGCGACAGTCTGCGCAAGTACGTTAGGAGCGGCTACGAGAGTGGCAGCAACTGAAATGCATAGCAATCCTTTTAACATGGGACTTCCTTCTTTTTGGTTGTACGCTCAAGCACATATTAGTGAAAACTTCTCTTCCTTATGTCTGTTGAGCGGTGGGTTTATGTTAGAGAGTGATGTGTCTCACTCTATGGTCTTCAACTGGTATCTATCTGCGAAACCAGCTCTCCTTTATTAAGACTTAACATATTGAGTTTGTTCAGATATAAAAAGAATAGACGTCAATCAAAAAATAGCCTGAATATTTTTAAATTAACGCAAAGTTAAATTTTTAATGACTTTATAACAAAGCTAATAATTGTTTTATAAAGAAGTTGTCGGAATTGTCTTCTATAAAAAATAATCAATTTAATGAATATTTTAATGTGAATATGGTTGTTTATAGGTTTGTGGTCAAACTGTTGCTTATATCATCAAATAAGATAAAAAATTGGAACTAAAGTCACTTAATGGCAGAGGAGAAAATTAAACTCTGGTTTTAATGGGTAATAATGTTTTAGTAACAGATAGTTACGCACTTAAAATTAATAATATGGCTAATTTCCGACAAGGATTGAAAAGATGAAAGACAAGGAATCTATTCAGACTAATAGCAGCCGCCGTAATTTTCTGAAAGGCGCAACAGGAGCTGTTGTTGCTGGTGTGAGTGCTTCCGCTTTCTCGGGCGCAGTTCAAGCACGAGAACAGAAAATTGATTGGAGCAGCCGCGGGCTAGGTAGAAAACACGATAAGCGCTTTTGGCGTAAAGTGCAACGACAGTTCGTTTTGGATAAACGTACGACTTACATGAACATTGGCACAACGGGTTCTATGCCAAGACAAGTTCTTCAAGATTATGAGCATAACAACAAGTTGGTGGCTAAGTATCCTTGGGATATGAAGGGCAAATTTGGCTCTTGGCCTTATGTCTCTGAGATGGTTCAAGAAGTAGCGCCTGGCTTTGGTGCTAACCCAGAAGAAATCATTCTCAGCCGCAATACTACTGATGGTCTATGTTCGATCATTAACGGCTTACACTTTGAACCAGGCGATGTGATTCTAACGACGCACCATGAGCATATGGCTGCAACATCACCGATGAACGTCGCAAAACATCGTTTTGGCGTCGATGTTGTTGAAATTCAACTACCAGTATTTACCGGTACTGAAGACGTTTCTGAACAAGATTACATCCAAGCTTTCCGCGACGCGCTTGATGCGCATCAAAACGTTCGCCTCATCATGTTCTCTCATATCACCTATAAAACGGGAACGGCGTTACCAGCCAAAGCCATTTGTGCTTTAGCGAGAGAATATGGTGTGCCTACGCTTGTAGATGGAGCGCATACTGTCGGTATGTTTGACCTCGATTTCCATGATATGGATTGTGATTTCTATGCAGGTTCTGGCCACAAATGGCAGTGTGGTCCTGGCGCAACCGGTATTTTGTACGTACGTGATAACGCCAATCGCTTGAATGAGTATTGGAGTGATCGTGATAACCCGTTGTGGTTGATCAACTCTTCACTTTCTCATGCGGATTACTTAGGCAAGCAGTTACAGATGCAGTACATCGGGAACGACAACTATCCTGCTAAACAAGCGTTAGTTGATAGCTGTAAAATGTGGGATGAGATTGGCCGTGACCGCATTGAGGAACGTGTTCTAAGTCTTGGTAGTTTGTGTAAAACCTTACTTCAAGAGTACTTGCCACAAGCCCAAATGTACTCACCAAACGTGGAAGGTTTAACGAGTGGCTTAACCACAGTTAACCCATTCTCTGATGTGACGAATGAAGACATATTGACTGAATTCAGAGATCGTCTGCGTGAAGAATATGGCTACATCATTCGAACAACCAGCTTTAAGCTGCATAAAGATGATGACTTTGATACTTACGCACTCCGTATCTCCACGCACTTGTTCCATGACGAGCAGGATGTTGAAGGGCTCGTGGTGGCGATGACGAATTTGTATTACTCGTCGTTCTAACATCGTTGTTTATCACTCAAGCGCCCATGATTGGGCGCTTTGTGAAAGGTAAGGATATTATTATGTCAGTCAAAACATTCAAAAGAACTTTAGCGGCGATGGCGCTTATGGCGGCCTCTGTTATGTCCTCTTCCGCTTGGTCAGACGACTTACAACAGATCCGTGATCGCGGAGTGTTGCGCCATATTGGTGTGCCGTACGCTAACTTCGTTTCTTATATTGAACAAGGTGAAGTGGAAACCTTGACTGGCTTAGATGTAGAGATAGTAAAAGGCTTTGCCAAGTCGTTGGGCGTTAAGTACCAATATGTTCCAGCTCAGTGGAGCGATATGGTCGGTAAGCTGACGGGCCAAGATGTTCAATACCATAATAAGCAAGCCGTCGTGGGAGAAAGTGTTCCAATCGAGGGTGACTTGATCGCAAATGGCGTTACCATTCTTGACTGGCGCTCTGAAGTTTTAGACTTTTCACAAGATTACTTCCCGTCGGGCGTTTGGTTAGTTTCCAGAACAGATTCCACGCTGAGTCCGATTAAACCAAGTGGGTCGGTTGATGAAGATGTAAAAACCGTCAAGCAGCTTATTCATGGTCGCGAAGTGTTGGCGTTGGAGCACTCTTGTTTGGACCCTAACCTTTATGACTTATATGACACAGGCGCAAAAGTCATACTGCCTGATGGGGCTCGTCTTCTTAATGAGATGGTGCCAGCGATAATGAAAAATGATGCGGAAAGCACATTACTAGACGTCGCCGATACGTTAATTGCATTAGAAAAATGGCCAGGTGAAATAAAAGTCATTGGTCCAGTATCCGAAAATCAGAAAATGGCTGTTGCATTCCGGAAAAACTCGCCGGAATTACGCAAAGCATTTGATCGTTATTTAGATTCAATAAAGAAAGATGGAACCTACGAAAAATTAGTAAAAAAATACTATCCATCTATTTACTACTTTTATAACGATTACTTCATAGAAGATAGTAAGAAAACCCGATGAAAAAGGCCGTTAAAAAAATATCCAGTAAAAAATTTATTGCAATAAGCGCAATATTAGTCTCTATTTATTTAGCTATGCTTATTGTTGTGACAAGTTTGGGGCAAAATAAATTAAAAGAATCCCAACATAGGGAACTCGGTTTAAAAGTAAAAAGCTACGCAAGCACACTCGATAATTTATTTACCATTGCCAGTGAGGATGTTGATAATTTATCTACAGATAAAACAGTACAAACATTCTTTGCTAATTTAGCCTCTGGCATGTCAATGGAGTACGGATTAGGAGCGAGTTTAATTAACTTGAAGCGTCGTTTCGATGAAAAGATAGATGGTAAGTTAATTAATAGCAGCCAAATCTATAAAAAGCTCACACTGGTAGGCAGTGATGGCACAACGATTGTCACGACGGGCTCTGAAGACAACATAGAGCATAAGATGGATATCCAAACCTTAATGACTCAACATGGGCATCCCGAAGAGGTTTGTGCAACTCGATATAACGACGACGTGCGTATTCAAGTCATCAAGCAAGTTAAGTTTTCTGGAAAGCCAGTTGCCTTTCTAATTGCAGATCTCAATAAAAACATTGTTATTGATCAGCTCACTAATCAAGAGCACGAAGACAGTTATAGCCGGATGGTGCTCAAAATAAAAGACGTTGAGATGGTCGTATGGGATACAATAAATAAAACGTCTTCTCATAATAAAGATGAGAATTATTTAATATCTGAAGCCGTTGATGGAAAGATATATTTTGAAGTGCCTGTTGAAAAACATCACTTCAAACTTATGGCTTGGTTTGAGCCTTTGAGTGAGCGAGATATTTTCACATCACGGATCTTCATTCTCGGTTTGAGTATTCTTGCTGTTATGGTTGTTATTGCTCTGTGTTATGCGTTCATTACAAACAATAATAGAATTGAATTGAAAATTAAACTTGAAGAAGAGAAAAAGCGAAAAGACATTCTTTCTCAACAGAACCAAAAACTAACTAACGAAATTGAACGCCGAAAAGCGTCTGAAAAAGAACTCGCCTTCCAAGCTAAATACGATACGTTGACTAACTTGCCTAATCGCAGCTACGGTTCTGAGAGACTGGCTTTGGAGTTGATTAGAGCGTCACGTAGTGGTTCAAAAGTATTGGTCATGTTTATTGATTTAGACCACTTTAAGCAGATTAACGATTCAATGGGTCACTTTGTTGGCGACGAGATCCTTAAACTTAGTGCTCAACGACTGCATCAAGTCGCGAGAAAAACAGACTTATTGGCGAGAATTGGTGGGGATGAGTTTTTATTAGTGATTCCTGACTTGCCTGATAATGACACCGCGAAGCGCGTTGCTTCAAGCGTGCTTTCGGCGTTTAACGATCCATTTGTATGGAACAACCATGAATTCTTCTTGAGTAGCAGCGTCGGAATGTCTGTATTTCCGGATGATGGAGATAATGCCGAGCAGCTCCTCGCCTGTGCTGACATGGCGATGTATCGCGTGAAGCAAGATGGACGCGATGCCTTCTGCTTTTATAACCACAATATGAACCAAGACTTGCAACGCTATTTGGATTTGGAAAATCGACTAAGAAATGCCATCTCCAGCCAATTACTAGAGTTGTATTATCAACCTATTATTGAGCTGAGCAGTAATAAAATTGTTGGCGCAGAAGCGTTAATGCGTTGGAATGATGAGAAGTACGGATTCGTAAATCCTGAAGAGTTTATCTCTATTGCTGAGAAAAATGGCTTGATTCATCAAATTGGTGAATTCGCTATCCAGCAAGCGTGCCGCCAAGCGGCGCAATGGCAAAGTCTGACGCCGCTGTTTGTTTCTGTGAATTTCTCCAGTGTTCAATTTAGGTATTGTGATCGCTTACTTGCGTTTATTAAGAAAAGCCTTGAGGAATCTGGTCTTCCATCAGATAAGTTCGATATTGAGGTGACAGAGAGCCTTCTCTTTAACCACGACTCAGAGCTATTAGACATGCTCAATAACTTAAGAGCGTTAGGCACTAAGCTTACCATCGATGACTTTGGTACGGGCTATTCTGCGTTGAGTTACTTACAGAAATTTCCGTTCGATCGCCTTAAGATTGATCGCAGCTTTATGCAAAATATGTTCGAAAACGACTCCGATCGTGAGCTCGTCAACGTGATCATTGCAATGGCGAAAGCGCTGAACCTTAAGATTGTTGCTGAAGGCATTGAAGAACAGCGTCATGTCGATTATCTAAAAGACTTAAACTGTGAGTTCGGGCAAGGTTTCCACTATAGCCGCCCGTTACCAGCCAAAGACTTTGAAGCACTACTTAAACAACCAACTGGGCGATAACTCCTTTTATTACAATATTATAGGAAAGCATTAATTGAATTCGTGCCTTGAATTCATTAATGCTTTTCCACCTTAAGGGATAATCCTTCTTCCTTCCTTGAATTACACTACAATTAATTGATGAGCGATAGCCCGTGATGCCCGTCACATAAAGGCTCAACCTAATTCTAAACGAGTAAATACTCGCCAAAATAACCAGGAAGGAATTTCAAATGTCTTCTGCATTCTACCAACAGATTCAGCAGCAAATTGAAGAAGTGAAGGCTGAAGGTCTTTACAAATCAGAGCGCGTAATCACGTCTCAGCAGCAAGCGGCTGTTAAAATCTCTACCGGTGAAGAAGTATTAAACTTCTGTGCAAACAACTACCTTGGTCTTGCTAACCATCCTGCGCTAATTGAAGCGGGTAAAGCGGGTATGGACGAACACGGCTTTGGTATGGCTTCAGTACGTTTCATCTGTGGTACTCAAGACATCCACAAAGAGCTTGAGCGGAAGTTGTCTAAGTTCCTAGGTAAAGAAGATACGATTCTTTACACCTCTTGCTTCGATGCAAACGCAGGTCTGTTTGAAACCATTCTCGGTAAAGAAGACGCAATTATTTCAGACGCACTAAACCACGCGTCAATCATCGACGGTGTTCGTCTATGTAAAGCAATGCGCTTCCGTTACTCAAACAACAACATGGAAGAGCTAGAGCAACAACTGATTGCTGCGAAAGAAGCAGGCGCACGCCACATTCTTATCGTTACTGACGGTGTGTTCTCAATGGATGGCGTAGTGGCGAACCTTCCGGCTATTTGTGACCTAGCTGAAAAATACGGCGCACTGACCATGGTTGATGACTCTCACGCGGTTGGCTTCATGGGTAAAACGGGTGCAGGTACGCACGAATACCACAACGTGGTTGACCGTATCGACATCATTACAGGTACGCTAGGTAAAGCAATGGGTGGCGCTTCAGGCGGTTACACGTCTGGTAAAGCGGAAGTGATTGACTGGCTACGTCAGCGTTCTCGTCCATACCTATTCTCTAACTCTGTTGCACCAGCAATCGTAAGCGCTTCTATCCGAGTTCTAGATCTACTAGAAGAGAGCGGTGACCTACGTGACCGTCTATGGGAAAACGCAGCACACTTCCGCGCACGTATGGAAGCTGCTGGTTTCACAATGGGCGGCGCTGACCATGCGATCATTCCAATCATGCTAGGTGATGCGAAAGTGGCAGCAGAATTTGCTGAGCGAGCACTAGAGAAAGGCATCTACGTAATCGGCTTCTCATTCCCTGTGGTACCAAAAGGCCAAGCGCGTATCCGTACTCAAATGTCAGCAGCGCATTCTCGTGAGCAGCTAGATCGTGCAATTGATGCGTTCATCGAAGTTGGTAAGGACATGGGTCTTATTTAAGACTCTAGGTCCTAGATAATAGGGCCTTTAATTAAGGTTACATTATGAAAATTAAAGCATTATCAAAGCTAAAGCCTGAAGAAGGCATCTGGATGACTGAGGTTGATAAACCTGAAGTTGGCCATAACGATATTCTGATCAAAATTAAGAAAACCGCTATCTGTGGTACAGACGTACACATCTACAACTGGGACGAATGGTCACAAAAGACAATTCCAGTTCCTATGGTTGTCGGTCACGAATACGTGGGTGAAGTGGTTGCGATTGGTCAGGAAGTTCGTGGCTTTGAAATTGGTGACCGCGTATCTGGTGAAGGTCACATAACTTGTGGTCACTGCCGTAACTGTCGTGGCGGTCGTACTCACTTGTGTCGCAACACGATCGGTGTGGGTGTAAACCGTGAAGGCGCATTTGCAGAATACCTAGTGATTCCTGCATTTAACGCGTTTAAGATCCCTGACGAGATTTCTGACGATCTAGCATCGATCTTCGACCCGTTCGGTAACGCGGTACACACTGCGCTTTCTTTCGATCTAGTCGGTGAAGACGTGCTCATCACTGGTGCTGGCCCAATCGGCATCATGGCCGCCGCAGTTGCGAAACACGTCGGCGCTCGTCATGTGGTTATCACAGACGTAAACGAGTACCGTTTAGAGCTAGCTCGTAAAATGGGTGTAACACGCGCAGTAAATGTTGCTGAAGAGAAGCTTGAAGATGTAATGGCTGAACTAGGCATGACAGAAGGCTTTGACGTAGGCCTAGAAATGTCTGGTAACCCAGCGGCATTCAACTCAATGCTAACCACAATGAACCACGGTGGTCGTATTGCATTACTCGGTATTCCACCATCAGATATGGGCATTGATTGGAACCAAGTGATCTTCAAAGGCCTAGTTATCAAAGGCATCTATGGTCGCGAAATGTTCGAAACATGGTACAAGATGGCTTCACTGATTCAATCTGGTTTGGATCTATCACCAATTATTACGCATCACTACAAGATTGATGACTTCCAAGAAGGCTTCGATGTCATGCGTTCAGGCATGTCTGGCAAAGTTATCCTTGACTGGGAATAATCTGCTCAAATAAGAAAGCGCTCCGAAAGGGGCGTTTTTTTTAGCGATATGTTGTAAACATAAGCGGTAACATAGAACATATAGCCCTCATTTTACAAATGTCCATAGTCTTTTTTCTAGATCATGCACAGCAACATTTCCAGCCTGAAGTTCCAAGTGATTTAGGGCAATACCACAAATCTTTCTTGTACAAAAAAACACCCCACCAGCTGGCACTTATACCGACTCGATAATCGTTGATGTTCAATTTTGAGCATCATATCAATTGCATAACTAGAGGCATCTATTCCAAAAAACTTTTGTAATCATAGTTTTCACTCTATTCCCGCTTAATTCTGTGCGATTAGTATGGTTTTGTTTTCACAACATTTAACTTGAAGGAATAAGGAAAACTATGAAGAAGTCACTGGCAGCACTAGGTTTGGCGTTGGTATTTACAGGAACAGCTTACGCAGCAAGCTGGGGTTACGAGGGGAGTCACGGGCCTGAGCATTGGGGCGAGTTTGCGTCTGAATGTTCCAAAGGTCAAAACCAAAGCCCAATTAATATTGTCTCCGCAGCAGAAGCGAAGTTAGACAAATTGCAGTTCGACTACCATGGCAAAGCAATCTCATTGCTCAATAACGGCCACACCCTGCAAACCAGCCTAGAGGGTGACAACACACTGTTGATTGATGGCAATGCATTCACGTTAAAGCAGTTCCACTTCCATACTCCGTCAGAAAACCATGTGGATGGCAAAGAATACCCATTAGAAGCGCACTTTGTGCATGCTGATACAACTGGCCATTTGGCGGTTGTGGCCGTGTTTTTTCAATCCGGAAAAGCGAACCCAGATTTAGCGAAGTTACTAGCAAACATACCAAGTAAAGATCAAGGTGTAGAGATTAAATTGCCATTTGAAGCGGATGCGTTGCTTCCAAAAGACAAAGCGTATTATCGCTTTAATGGCTCACTAACGACACCACCATGCTCTGAAGGGGTACGTTGGTTAGTGATGAAAGAAGCACAAACCATTTCCCCTGAGCAGATTAAAGCGTTTACGACAGTGATGGGGGAAAACAATCGTCCCATCCAACCATTGAATGCTCGTATGGTGTTAATACAACACTAACCAATCCAAGCAAATAAAAAATGAAAAAGCCCGCTTGAATAAAGCGGGCTTTGTTATTGGTATTGATGGAAATTAGAAGCCGTGATCTTCTTGCTCTTCAGCTTTTATCATTTGAACTGGGTCGAGCTTGAGTGTTTGAGTTGGGAAGGCGATATCTGCTTCGTGTTCTTTAATGATGTTAATTACTTGAAGAAGAACATCCTGTTTAACCTCATGGTATCTCACCCAATTCACGGTTTTTGTGAAGGTATAAATGAAGAAATGCAGTGACGATGGACCGAACGTATCGAAGTTGACGATAAGCGTTTGGCGTGCATCAATATCTTTGTGATTCTTAAGCATCTCTTTCACCGCTGTAATGATTTGCGGCATTTTTTCGGCGTCGTCGTAACGAAGTCCAATTTTTTCGTAGATGCGTCGGTTTAGCATGCGAGATGGGTTTTCTACGACTATGTTGCTAAACACAGAGTTTGGCACATAAAGAGGACGCTTATCGAAAGTTCGGATGATGGTCATTCTCCAGCCAATTCGTTCTACCGTACCTTCAATTTGGCGATCTGGAGAGCGGATCCAGTCGCCAACTTTAAACGGACGATCGAAGTAGATCATAAGGCCGCCAAAGAAGTTCGATAGTAGATCTTTCGCCGCTAAACCAACGATTAAACCACCGACACCACCAAAGGTGAGCAATCCTGACAGTGACAAGCCAAACGCCTGCATCACAGTGAGAATTCCGACGGTAATAAAGAACAAGCGCGCGACTTTAGCTATCGCTTGTACTGTGGTTTCATCTCGGTTTTTTTGTTCTAGGACGTACTCTTCAACATTGGTAATGAGTCGCATAACGGTCCAGACGAAGATACTGATCACCAAAATCAGTTTCAGCGTGCTTAACCAGTTTATTTTATCGTTGAGCTCGCTCTCTAATATGATGCCGATAGAGACGGTTGCTGGCCAACACCAAATGAGTGTACTGACTGGCGCTTTTAGCGCATCAAGCAACATGTCATCCCAGTGGAAAGGGGTTTTCTCTACTAGTACTGCGAGACGAGAGCGGATCAGTCGCCAAGCTATCCAAGCAATAAAGCTGGCGAGTGTAATGAAAAGGACACTCCCACTCCAATCTTGATGAGATGTTTCAATATAGCTTTGCAAATCGGTAAACCACTGTGACATATGTAACTTCTTTCTAGTGAACCATGGAAGGAAAGGTAGCAGATATTACTCCTTCACCCCAGTGATTTCCTTTAAATCATTTACTTATGTATAAATCGCCTGAGGTAGGCTATTTCGTGAGGTGAAAAGTGAGTGGTCGAAACTGGGTGATGAGCCGCCGTTCCATTCGTGTGCGGAGCTTCGCCATCTCCGATGTGCGTTGATATTTGAACGATCAATTATAACTTCTCTGACTTATCGCTAACATTTATCTTAAGTAAGTGTGAGAGTGTATTGGCTCTTGAATTAGCGGAGGCAGATATGGAATTTACAGAGCTGGATCGAAACGCGCTCTACGACATCTGGATGTCACAAAAAGCCAAAATGCACATCACTCAAATGGAAATGGCGAAGCGCCTTGGTTTGAGTCTACACGAGTTTTCTGGCTTGTTACGTGGTAATTCTCCACTGACGCTAGGTTTTGTAAAACAGCTATGCGAGCAGCTACATGTACGTCCTGGTCAGGTGATTCCGTCTTTGACGGAGCGTGATCTATCTGCATCTGGTACGGTTTATTTACAAAATCGTGTGACGGTGGATGGCGATATCAGTAACGTGTTTATCGACGGCAACCAAGTCGTGATTGAGTACGTTCACCAAGTAAGCTAGCTTGCTCGTCAAATTATCGGGTTGAAGAGCAATAAAAAACGAGCCAACTGTGGCTCGTTTTTTCGTTTCTGTTTTGCTCGCCTGCAAAGATTATGGGATTTTCACCAAGGAATCGCGAGAAAGGTCCGCGATAGACTTCGCACCAGTAAGCGTCATAGCTACACGCATTTCTTTGTCGTACAGATCCAGTAGGTTTTCAACGCCTGCGCCGCCTTGCGCAGCCAATGCGTACACAAATGAACGACCAAGCAGTGTGCAGTCTGCACCAAGTGCGAGCATACGAACCACATCAAGACCAGTACGGATACCTGAGTCAACAAAGATTTTAAGATCGCCTTTTACCGCATCTGCAATGCTTGGTAGTGCTTTAGCACTTGAAAGTACGCCATCTAACTGACGACCACCATGGTTAGATACCACAATGCCATCCGCGCCGAAACGTACCGCATCTTTCGCGTCTTCTTCGTCGAGGATGCCTTTGATGACCATAGGGCCATCCCAAAAGTCACGAATCCACTCAAGATCTTTCCAGGAGATAGACGGGTCGAAGTTTGCGCCTAACCAGCCGATGTAATCTTCTAGTTTTGTTGGTTCGCCGCGATACGTTGAGATGTTACCTAAGTCGTGCGGCTTACCAAGTAGACCCACATCCAGTGCCCAGCTTGGGTGGCGCATCGCCTGGAATACACGACGCATGGCTGCGTTAGGGCCACTCATACCTGAGTGCATGTCACGGTAACGCGCGCCAGGAACTGGCATATCAACGGTAAACACCAGCGTTGTGACGCCCGCTGCTTTTGCACGCTCAAGCACGTTCTTCATAAAGCCACGGTCTTTAAGCACGTAAAGCTGGAACCACATTGGACGTTCAATTGCAGGTGCGACTTCTTCAATAGGACAAACCGAAACGGTCGACATAGTAAACGGGATGCCTTTCTTCTCGGCCGCTTTTGCTGCTTGCACTTCGCCTCGGCGCGCGTACATACCAGTTAGACCAACAGGAGCTAGCGCGATTGGCATTGCCAGTTTCTCACCGAAGATCTCGGTTTCTAGGCTCAAATCTGTCATATCGCGTAGGACGCGTTGGCGAAGGGCGACATCACCTAAATCGTCAGTATTACGCTTCAGCGTGCGTTCGTCGTAAGAGCCGCCATCAATATAATGGAATAGAAACGGGGGAAGTTTGGCTTTCGCGGCAGCGCGGTAGTCAGTAGAAGCTGAGATAATCATAATGGTGTCCTAGCGGTTATTCTAAGCAAAGTTGTGGAGCAATTTGCTCTTTCGTTGAGCCTTCATCGCAAAGCAGTGAAGGCATCAAAATGAGTATAGTTACCTATGGTTCACTTACTTTTGAACTGCTGATGTTGGTAACTCATTTACATAATTGATTGAAAAATTTTGTTAAATCACTCAATCAGTTATACAAATTGGAAAGGATGACACAGCTGCCGGGGGGATTGATGTAGCAAGCTAAATCAACATGTCGGGGTAGTAGTGCTGACAGCTGTGCCAAATTAGGCAGGGCTACAAACCCTGCGTTTCGCGTTACTTCATCAAGACATCCGTCATTTGGAGGCCGTAAATCAACACCAAACCAATAATGCCCGTCATTACAATGTAGTAGAACGTAGGGATAATAGTCTTACGTAATGTTGCGCCTTCACGGCCAAGTAAGCCTACGGTGGCTGATGCGGCAACAACGTTGTGAATCGCAATCATGTTACCTGCGGCTGCGCCAACGGCTTGAAGCGACACAACAATCACACTCGAAATAGACAGTGTTTGTGCCACTTCGAATTGGAACTGGCTGAACATCATGTTTGAAACCGTATTTGAGCTAGCGATGAACGCACCCAGCGCACCAACGGTGGCACTCAGAGCTGGGAACGCAGAACCGACAAGGTCAGAGGCAAAGTTCGCTGTTGTGACCGGCATACTTGCTAGGTCAGCGCCGTTAATACCAGAGTTGATGAAGATACGAACCATCGGGATGGTAAATACCAAGACAAAGCCCGCACCAATCAGTGTTTTGCTTGACTCGCCAAACGCTTCACGCAATGGCTTTGCGCTGCCACTTTGTAACATTGCGGCAAGCAGTGCGACAAACACGAGGATGCCACCTGGCAGGTACAACGGCTGAATAGCGGCGCTCACACCAGTCTCACCAAGAATATTGCTGAACGACAAACTTACGCTTTGTACAAAGCCTTTCAGTTCCGGACTTACGCGGCTTGCGACGAGAATTACCGCCAGCATTACATATGGTACCCAAGCTTTTACGATGCTCATTGGCTTGCCTGGATTGTCGTTTAGATCGACTTTTAGCGAGCCCAGCCATTCCGCAGGCCATTTGTCTTCGCTTTCGAAATCCCACTTAGTCTTTGGTACTAAGAAGCCTTTTTTGGCTGCGGTAACAACAATAGAAAGACCAACCAAACCACCGATTAGTGAAGGGAATTCTGCACCCAAGAACACACCAGTTAACGCGTATGGCACAGTGAAAGAGACGCCTGCGAATAAAGCAAATGGTAGAATATCCAGACCTTCACTCCAGCTTCTGTTCTTGCCGAAGAAACGTGTTAACATCATCGCCATTAATACAGGGATCATAGTACCTACAACAGCGTGAATCACAGCAACGTGCGCGGTGATATCTTGCAGGTACATTTCCCATGTTGCGCCTTGTGCAGCCAAAGACTCACTGATGTTATGGGTGTCTAAACCTTTGTTTACACCCACGATGATTGGCGTACCCACCGCACCGAATGAAACTGGCGTTGACTGGATCATCATACCCATTAGGACAGCGGCAAGCGCGGGGAAGCCGATTGCAACCAGTAGTGGTGCAGCAATTGCTGCCGGGGTACCGAACCCTGATGCGCCTTCAATGAATGAGCCAAAACACCAAGCAATGATGATGGCTTGCACACGGCGGTCAGCTGAAATATCGGTAAATCCATTACGGATAGTGGTGATCGCTCCAGTGTGTTTTAAAGTGTTGAGCAAGAAGATGGCACCAAACACGATCCATAGAACAGAAACAGTAATGCCTAGCCCTTGGAATACAGAAGCCAGTACGCGATTGGCTGACATATCCCAAAACATTAGGGCAATAGCGACGGTTAAACCGAACGCAACAGGCATGGCTTTTTTAGCAGGCCAGTTGAGACCAACCAATAAGATGGCGGCAACAACAATTGGCGAAAATGCCACTAGGGCAAGTAGGGTTTCACTCATTTGTACATCCTTCGTACGCTGACTTCTCGAACGGTGTCAATCCGCTGTAGAGGTGACTTTTTGTTGTAATGGTTTTGTTAATTTGGCGTGAATTTACTCCTTTATTTTTTGTTGATATAGGGAAATAATGAAAATAATTAATTCCAAAAGTGACATAATCGTATGAGAGCAGACGACTTAATCCTATTTTCTCAAGTAATCGAACTGGGCAGTTTTAGTAAGGTTGCAGAAGCAAATAACCTTACAAATTCGGTAGTTAGCAAAAGAATGGCAAGGTTGGAGGAAGAGATAGGGGCGCAGCTACTATATCGAACAACGCGTAAATTGACCTTAACCGAAGCAGGTAAGGTGTTACTCCACAGTGCTAAAAATGTGAAGCAGGCCACTCAGGAGGCTATGGACGCTGTTGCAGGCTTTGGAGAGAATGTGAGCGGTCACATAAAAATGTCCGTGCCTTGTATCTCTGGAGATTTGATACTTGCTGATGCCGTTGCGGAATTTTGTAACCTTCATCCGGGCCTGACCGTGGACATGTCATTGGATAATCGTTTTGTCGATTTAGTGGCTGATGGCTATGATTTGGTCATTCGAACCGGTTACCTAGCGGACTCCAGCTTAATTGCTCGACATATTCTCGATTCTCAATGGGTGGTGTGCGCGTCCCCTTCATATATCGCTAAAAATGGGAAGCCGATCGAGCCGATTGATCTCACCACGCACAATTGTCTGCAATACGCTTACCAAACCACAGGTGCAACGGATTGGGAGTTTAAAGGCGAAGACGGAAATTACATCGTCAAAGTATCTGGCTGCTTTTCTACTGATAACGCGACCGCATTACGTAAAGCCGCTCTGGGCGGCCATGGTATTGCTTACGTCCCGCGCTGCTTGGTGTATCACGATATTCGCAATGGTCAACTGGTCGATATTTTTCCTGAACTAGTGGGTAAAAAGCTGGGTATCTACGCGGTGTACCCGTTTACTCGTCAACCACCGAATAAAGTGAAGCTGCTTATTGAGCACATTCGTGATCGTTACTTAACGATATCTCATTATTTCTAGGTTCTTCATAGATTTAAAACAATGTCGTTGAAATCAATATTGGGTGCTCTAAGGTAATCACCGCAATAAAACGATTGAAGATAAACAACTTAATAAAAACAACGGAGTAACACGGACGTTATGCATTACCCAAAAACACGTAAAGATTCTGTCGTGGACACTTACTTTGGTCACGACATTGCCGACCCTCATCGCTGGTTAGAAGATGATCGCAGTGAAGAAACCGCACAATGGGTTTCGGGTCAAAATTCGGTCACGTTCGATTTCCTTGGTCAGATCCCGTACCGCCAACAAATCCGTGACTTAGTGGCGAACAGTCAAAACTACGAAAAATATTCCCAGCCATTTGTACGTGGTGACTACACCTACTTCTACAAAAACGACGGTTTGCAAAACCAAAGCGTGCTGTATCGCCATAAAGGGGAGGGAGAAGCCGAGGTTTTCCTTGATCCAAATACTTTCTCCGAAGAGGGCACGATCTCTCTTGGCGAAGTTAGCTTCTCTAAAGACTATCGTTTGGTCGCGTATTCCATCTCGGAAGGGGGCAGTGACTGGCGCAAGATCTTTGTTATTGATGCCGAAACCAAAGAACAGTTAGAGCCTGAGATTGTGGATGCGAAGTTTACGTCGATTTCTTGGCGGGGCAGCAAAGGCTTCTATTACTCAAGCTATGATAAGCCGCAAGGCAGTGAGTTATCTGCGCGAACTGAACATCACAAGCTTTATTATCATGAACTTGGTACACCTCAGTCTGAAGATAAAGTGATTTTCGGTGAGTTGGATACGCAGGTTCACCGTTATGTGTCTGGTACCACGACGACGGACGATCGCTTCCTCATTATTTCTGGCGCAGAATCCACATCGGGTAATCGTCTGTTTTATATCGATTTACAGTCTGAGTCCCAAGCGATTGTGACGCTTCGTGATACAACGCAAGGCGACACCTACTTGATTGATAGTCAAGACGAAACCTTGCTGCTTTACACCAACCTAGATGCGCCGAATGGCAAAGTTGTCAGCTACAACACCCGAACAGCGCAATGGATGGATGTGATTGCTGAACAAGAACAGCCGTTAGAAATCAGCAAAGGTGGCGGTTATCTGTTTGCGACTTATATGGTGGATGTACTTTCTAAAGTGCGGCAGTTTAACTACCAAGGTGAATGGATTCGAGATGTTGAACTGCCGGGAGAGGGTACGGCTTATGGTCTAGCGGGTAAAAAAGAAGAAACCACGCTGTATTACACCTTTACTAACTACGTGACGCCACCGACGATCTTCTCATTTGATGTTGAGTCTGGTGAATCGACGCTGTTTCAAGAATCAAAAGCGCCATTCGATCGCAGTGAGTATGAATCAAAACAGGTGTTCTACACCTCAAAAGATGGCACGCAAGTTCCGATGATCATCTCATACAAGAAGGGCATCGCGCTTGATGGCAGTGCGCCAACCATGCTGTATGGTTACGGCGGTTTTAACATCAGCCTCACTCCGATGTTTTCTGGCAATGTGGCCAACTGGCTGGAATTGGGTGGTATTTACGCTGTAGCCAACATGCGAGGCGGCGGTGAATACGGTAAAGCTTGGCACAACGCAGGCACTCAGCAGCAAAAGCAAAACGTATTTGATGACTTTATTGCGGCGGCGGAATACCTGATTGAAAACGACTACACTAGCTCCGAGCGTCTAGCGATTCGTGGTGGTTCAAATGGCGGCTTGTTGGTTGGTGCGTGTATGACGCAACGCCCTGAGTTATTTAAGGTGGCGCTGCCAGCCGTGGGTGTGCTTGATATGCTGCGTTACCACACGTTTACGTCTGGAGAAGGCTGGAAGTATGACTATGGCACGTCTGAACAAAGCGAAGCGATGTTCCAATACTTGCTTGGCTACTCTCCTGTTCACAATGTAAAAGAAGGCGTGCAGTATCCTGCGACATTGGTGACAACCGCCGATCACGACGATCGTGTGGTTCCAGCACATTCGTACAAGTTTATTGCGGAGCTGCAAGACAAGCAGCAAGGTGCTAATCCAGTATTGATACGCATTGATGTCAATGCTGGTCATGGTGCAGGGATGCCGCTGAGTAAGCAAATTGACCTCACCACAGACGTGTATGCATTTACGTTACATAATATGGGTATTGAGTCGATTTAATGCCTTAGTTGCTCGAAGCTTCTGAGAATAAAAAATGCCGCGACACTGTCGCGGCATTTTTCATGGTTGGGGGAACTCAATTCATACTGTTTGCTTGTATGTGAGCCAGGTTGACTAAGTCTGACTCTTGAACCAACCAGTCTCGGCGGCCAAACCGAAAGGCAGCTACGCCATTCTTAAGACAAGATGAATTTATCACCTTTTCTTAATCCTAGTTTATGAATATGAAACTGTGATGAACCTAAGCCGCATTGTGCTGATTTTCACTGTTTTCAAGATCAAATGAGGCATCTATCAGTTTTTTCGTGTAGTCATTTTTAGGGTTTTGGAAAATATTTTCGGCCGTACCTTGTTCCATGACCTCGCCTTTTTGCATGACAAGAACACGATCAGAAAGGGCTTTGACGACTGATAGATCGTGGCTAATAAACAAGTAGCCAATGTTATGCTTTTTCTGCAAATCTTTCAGGAGATCAATCACAGTCAGTTGAACCGAGCGGTCCAATGCAGAGGTCGGCTCATCAAGCAAAATAAACGAAGGTTCAAGGATCAGTGCTCGCGCGATAGCAATACGCTGACGCTGGCCTCCCGAAAACTCGTGCGGATAACGGTTGATGGACGCGGGATCTAAGCGAACCTCTCGAAGCACGTCGCGTGCTTTCTGCATACGTTCTTTTTTACTCAACATTGGCTGGTGGACAGTTAATCCTTCAGTGATGATCTCGCCGATAGTCATACGAGGAGAAAGCGAACCATAAGGGTCTTGGAACACCATCTGAACGTCTTTTTTCAGCTCAAAACGTTCTTTGTTTGTCAGCAAAGCCATATCTTGGCCTTTGTATTCGATTTTACCTGTGGATGGCAGGAGGCCTATCAGTGCGCGGCCGAGGGTAGACTTGCCTGAACCGGATTCCCCAACAATCCCGAGTGTTTCTCCTTGTTTGAGCTCAAGAGAAATGCCTTTTACGGCTTCGAAGTACTCATTTTTACTGGCAATAAAATGCGACTTTATCAAGAATTTGACTCGTATATCGTCAGCTTTTAACAGTTGTGTAGCACTCTCGCTAATAGGGTCCTTACTGCCTTTTGGAATAGAGTTGATCAGCATACGTGTGTATTCGTGCTTTGGGTCTTCGAAGAGTGTTTGCGTTTCGCTTTCTTCGACGACTTCCCCTTTACACATCACAATGACACGGTCGGCAAAGTGTTTCACGACGCCTAAATCATGAGTAATAAATAGGATTGCCATGCCCATCTGAGCCTGAATTTCTTTAATCAGGTGCAACACTTCTGCTTGAACCGTGACATCCAACGCCGTTGTTGGTTCGTCGGCGATCAAAATATCGGGCTCGTTAATCAGTGCCATTGCAATCATGATGCGTTGCAACTGACCGCCAGAAAACTCGTGCGGATATTTGCTGTACGCTTTCTCTGGCTCTGGCATGTGAACCAGTTCAAACAGCTCTAACACTCTCGCTTTGGCTTTCCGTCTATCCACTGGACGGTGGCACATGATGGCCTCAGCAACTTGGATCCCCACCCGCATGTATGGGTTCAGTGAGGTCATCGGCTCTTGAAAAATCATACCGATACGATCACCGCGAATGCTTTGCATTTCACGCTCCGTTTTATCCAAGATGGAGCTACCCTCAAACATGATGGATGAGTTCGTATGCAAAATAGCGTTGTCTGGCAATAGTTTCATCAGTGCATTGGTTGATACTGACTTGCCAGACCCAGACTCGCCAACGATGGAAAGCGTCTCGCCTGCTTTTAAATCGAAGCTAACCTTCTTTACTGCATCGACGATCCCATCGTTTGTCGTAAAGCTGACCGATAGGTTATTCACCGAAAGAATGGTTTTAGAAGACATCACAGATCCTTGTGGTTGATAAAGCAAATGAAACACAAGCAATGGGCTGCGCTAAGTCTGGCAGACCTCAATGCTTGGGCTTTAGATTAATTATAAAGGTGAGAAGGCGAAGACTTTGCCGAACTCATCGCTTGCAAATGCAAAAACTGCTCATGTGCGCGCGTCACATGGTCTAGCTCAATCATCCATTGAGCATTGCGTTGAGCAGAGCAAAATGCCGCCATATGAGCTAACAAGTCTTCACTTTGTTGACCAAGTAAATGACCCACACGCTCAATAAGTTCATGATTCTCTAATTGCAAGAATTGGAATAGTGCGTACGTTTGATTGAGTGTTGAAAAAGCATCGCGCTGTAATCCGAGTTTGTTGAGAATCTCCGATTGTGCAACGCACGCATCTCTCAGCCCGGTGATGAGACAGACAAATTGACAAGGTTTGGTGTGAGCATTTTCGAGCGCCGAATGAATGTGGTTGGGTAGATTGCTGAGTACATCGTCGTATAAACGATGTGCCTCGGGCCAGTGGCCTTGTTCCATCAATTGCTCTGCTTTCAAGTAGCGCATCCAGCATTGCTCAATATTCATGTCCATCTCCACAAGAGTTGATTTGTTTTGATATTAAATGAAATTGATTATCAATTGCAAGTGCGTATTGATATCACTTTTGTGCTCATAAAATGTCCAATCAAACTAGGGTGGAAGGTAAATCACTTAAAATTAAGCAAATAATCTCTACACTCAAATGACGAAAATAAGAAAAAAGGAAGTGGATATGGCAATACTAAGATTGGAAGCTAAGCAGCTATATTCTGTAGCAGATCTAGAGAATATGCCATGTAAGTCGACCAAGGAGTTACCTCCAATTGATGAGATTGTGGGCCAAGAGCGCGCGCAAAAAGCGGTCGAGTTTGCGATGTCCATCAAAGAGAAAGGGTATAACATCTACGCCATTGGTCAGAATGGGCTAGGTAAACGCACCATGATCCTGCGCTATCTGAATCGTCACCAGCACGATGCAGCAGCCTTGTTTGATTGGTGTTACGTTGCGAACTTTGAAGATACCCGCACACCCAAGGTGTTGAAGCTGCCTTGTGGTATCGGGAATAAGTTACGTGTTGATATTGAAGCCTTAATGGGCAAACTACTGAATGCTTTACCCCTAGCGTTCGACAATGAAATGTACTTTAGCCGAGCTGAGCGATTAAAAAACCAATTGGCGGCGAAGCAACAAAACGAGCTGGACCGCATTAGCCGAGAGGCAAAAGAGAAAGGCATTAGCTTGACGCTTACCACACAAGGCGATTACCAGTTTGTCGCCATGAATGGTGACGAGCTTCATACGGAAGAGTCTTTTGATGCACTAAGTAAGAAAGAGCAAGAGCAGTTCAGTGATGCTATTGATGAACTCGAAGTACGATTACGTTCGATGGTCCGTGAACTCACAGAGTGGGAAGAAACTTACAGCGACAAAATCAAAAAGCTTAATGATGAAGTGACGCTCGATGTGATTACTCACTTCATTAAAAAGCTCAAAGTGGATTACGCAGAATATTCTGAAATCAAAACGTACTTAACTGAGCTGCAAAAAGATATTGTTGAAAACGCAGATATCTTCCTTGACCAAAGTGGTGAGCAAGGCGAAATTGCAACGGCGTCGTTGGATAAAAAATTGCCACGTCGTTATAAAGTGAACGTCTTGGTAAGTCGCAACAGCAGTGACTTTCCTATCGTTGTTGAAGAAAACCCCAATTACCATTCGCTCTTCGGTTCGATTGAGACAGCCACTTTCAAGGGAACCGTGTTTACCGACTTTTCGCTGATTCGTGCGGGGAGTTTGCATAAGGCGAATGGCGGCGTTCTGTTAATGGATGCACAGAAAGTGCTTGAACAGCCTTACGTTTGGGATGGTTTGAAGCGCGCACTGCGTGCTCGTCAATTGAGCTTTACCTCCCTAGAAAAAGAAGTGACATTGACAGGGGCGGTATCACTCGATCCCGAGCCTATCCCGCTCGACATTAAAATCATTTTGTTTGGTGACTACCGAACTTATCAATTACTGCAGCATTACGATCCAGAGTTCAGTGAGTTGTTCCGAGTGACAGCGGATTTTGAAGATGAGATGAAGCGAACGCCAGAGTCGGAACTGCACTATGCGCGCTTTATTTCTAGCGTCGTGAACGACAACAATATGCTGCACTGTGATAGAAAGTCCATGGGACGGATTATCGAATACAGTTCACGCTTGTCTGGTGATCAAACCAAGCTATCACTCCACTCTGCCAATATTGCGAATTTATTACGTGAGTCAAACTACGTTGCTCGTCAAGCCAACTCCAACATGATCCGTATCGGTCATGTGGAAGAGGCGCTCAAGAACCAAGAAATGCGAGTGAGCCGATTACGTGACAATGTGATGGAAACGTTTGTTAACGGTACAACCTTGATTCGCACTGAAGGGAAGGCTATCGGTCAAGTGAATGCCCTCTCGGTATTAAGCACTAGCGACTACATGTTTGGCGCGCCGAATCGCATCACCGCGACGACGTGTTACGGCGATGGGGATGTTATCGATATCGAACGCAGTGTGGATTTGGGCGGCAGTATTCACTCTAAAGGCGTGATGATTCTATCGGCCTACTTGTCTTCCGTGTTTGGTAAAACGGCGCGAGTACCATTAACCACAACGATTACGTTTGAGCAATCTTATGGTGGTGTCGACGGTGATAGTGCCAGCATGGCAGAGCTATGTGCTGTGGTGTCTGCTTTTTCAAAGCAACCAAACCGACAAGACATTGCGATTACAGGCTCAATGAATCAGTTTGGTGAAGCTCAGCCGATTGGTGGTGTGAACGAAAAAATTGAAGGCTTTTACGATGTGTGTGTGATTAAAGGTCGTCATGAAGGGCAGGGGGTCATTATCCCGCAATCTAATGTTCATAACTTGATGCTCCGTTCCGACATCGTGAAAGCAGTAGAAAAAGGTGAGTTTAATATTTGGGCGATTGATCATGTCACTGAAGCCATCGAGCTGTTCACGGGGAAAGTCGCCGGTGAGCCAACCGATGAAGGTTCTTATCCAATAGATACGATTTTTGGCCTTGCTCAAGCTAAGCTCAATTCGTTGAGAAAATAGCCTAAAACCGTCCTAAATGTGAATGTATCTCATCATAAGTGATCACAATTTATCATAACGACAATATCCCGACACTACTGTCGGGATATTGTCAATAACAGATTGAAAATGGGGACTTTTTGTACTAGACAAAAGTGTGATCGACCTCTAATATTCGCCACTTGTTTATTCGTCTGGGAACTTTCCCGTCGCAAGGAAGCATAGATATTCAAATAACCGAAATGCAGCTTCAGTATTAAGAGTTGCTTGAGTTCGTTTGGATATAGGCATCACGCATACAACTGAGGTCCAGTCATGCAGTTATCACTGAAAAATTTGTCAGTACGAACGCAAATTTTGGTTCCGGTATTATTTACCGCGATTGTTTTGTTTATTGCTTTGTGGATTACTAAAAACAATCTTCAAGCTGAGCAAGATGTTATTGCTTCCAACCAAGAGTCTTTGGTTTTCCATAAAGACACTTTGGCGCGTATTGACGATGAAATTTATCCACTTCGTATTACAGCGGTTTACGCTATCTACGACGCTTCCCGTCGTGAAAATTTTCTTAATGAATTGAAAGAAGGCTTAAAGCAGGTTGAAGCTGATTTAAGTGCGATTGAAGCTCGCAATCTGTTTCGTGAAGATGCGATTAAAGTTCGCCAAGCGATCGAAGCCTATGTTCGATATTCAGAGCGCTCAGTGGCTTTCTTTAACCAGTACGATCAAGGCTTGAAATCGGACAGTGAGTACCGTGCATTCATTAAAGAGTACCGTAATGTTGGCCGAGAAATGGTTCAACAAATCAATACTCTGTCGAAGCATGTGAATGATCAAGCAGAGCAGTCAACCATAAGAAGCCATCAACAGAATGAGCGTGTACAAAACAACGCTATGCTGACAGTTCTTGCGGTATTTGCGTTCTCATTGGTGGGGGCGTGGATCTTATCAGGCATGATTGTTACGCCTATTCAAAAACTTCAAGAAGTGATGCGTCAGTTAGCAATGGGCAACTTGTCAGTTCGCGCAGATGTAGACGGTGATAACGAAATTGCGAAGCTGAGCAAAGATGTTAACCAAACAGCAGAACAGCTTTATAACACGGTCGACCAGCTTACTCGCATCAGTGAAGAGGTTGCCTCGGCATCGACTGAGCTTGCCGCAGTAATGACGCAAGCAGAAGCGAATGCTCAGCTAGAGCTCGCTGAGATCGAACAAGTTGCATCGGCTGTTAATGAACTTGCCAGCACGGCAAACAACGTGAGCGACAACGCAACGTCTGCGGATTCGACAGCTCGCGAAGCTGATGGCCTTGCGCAATCAGGTCTGGCTATCTTCCAAGAGAGCGCAGAAGCAAGCGCACAGATGTCTCAGGCATTGAACGATGCAGCGCAAGTCGTACTGCGTTTAAAAGAGCAGTCGGTTCAGATCAACGACGTTATTGAAGTGATTCGCGGTGTCTCTGAGCAGACCAACTTACTCGCATTGAACGCTGCGATTGAAGCAGCGCGTGCTGGTGAGTCTGGTCGTGGTTTTGCGGTTGTTGCGGATGAAGTACGTATGCTCGCGGCACGCACGCAAGACTCGACTCAAGAGATCCAAACGATTATTGAAGAACTTCAAGCGCAGTCTGGGCTTGCGAATGACAGCATGCAAGTCAGCCTTGATATGCTCAGTCGTAACAACGAACTGACGCAACAAGCGAATGAGGCATTGGTTGGTATTACCGAGTCGGTAGCCAACATTAACGATTCAAACACGCAAGTGGCAACCGCAGCCGAAGAGCAGTCTCAAGTCACTCAAGACATCAACCGCAACGTGGTTAACATGTCTGAACTGGTTAACCAGAATGTGGCGGGTATTAGTCAAAGCGCAAGCGCGAGTACGGAACTTTCATTACTTGCAGAGAAGCAGAAAGAGCAATTGAGCTTCTTTAAGCTTTAATTCGCTATTCGACTAACAAAATGTATAAATCCCTGAGCTATTGCTTGGGGATTTTTTTGTTTGTGAGAAACTGATTTAAAATCAGGAAGTCTATCTAAAACAGTCATTTAGTGAAAATATTTTGCGAGCAAAATCACATATAGTGAGATTATTTTTACATTTTTTGCGTCAAAATTTTTTTGACGCGAACGATTTTTTTACCTCAACCGATAACTTGATGGTTGAGAGGTATTCATATCGTCATTTTACTTGGTGTTTTCTTCTATAAGTGCTGTTTATTCAACGCGTTGCGTGAAAAATAACAGCTGCTACTATGCCGCCAGTTTTCTCGTTGGTACAGAAAAGTCCTGTTTTTCTGGTGAGAAAACACATATAAAACAATGATATGGAAAATAACAATGAAATTAAAAACTTTAGCTGTAGCAGTGGCGCTAATGGCATCAGGATCTCAAGTTGTCGCTTCAGAACTATACAACCAAGATGGCACTTCTCTTGAGATGGGCGGCCGCGCTGAAGCGCGTCTTTCTATGATGGATGGTAAGGCAAAAGACCGTACTCGCATCCGTCTTAACTTCCTAGGCAAACAGGAAATCAATGAAAATCTATACGGTGTTGGTTTTTGGGAAGGTGAGTTCGAAACAAAAGAAGAAGGTGCCGTAGATAACAACAGTGATCTTGAAACTCGTTACGCTTACGCAGGCCTAGGCGGTAAATACGGTGAATTAACTTACGGTAAAAACGACGGTGCATTATTCGTTCTTACTGACTTTACCGATATTATGGCTTACCACGGTAACACTGCAGCACTTAAGCTGCCTGTATCTGACCGTACAGACAACATGCTTTCTTACAAAGGCCAATTCGAGCAACTAGCTGTACGTGCTAGCTACCGCTTTGCTGATCGCACAACAGATGCAAAAGGTTTTACAGACAACGAGGAAGATGGCTTCTCTCTATCTGGTATCTACGCATTTGCTAATACTGGTATTGAACTAGGTGCTGGTTATGCAGACCAAAACGATAGTGATGAGTTCATGCTTGCTGCTGCATACTCTGTAGGTGATTTCTACTTCGCTGGTAACTACACAGGCGCAGACGTGGATGTTGCAGGTGAGTCTGCGGATTACAAAGGCTACGAACTAGCTGCATCATACACTATGGGTCAAACTGTATTTACTTCTACGTTCAACAAAGGTGAGCTAGAAGATGCTGATACTGTAGAAAACCTAGCTGTTGATGTTACTTACTACTTCAAGCCTAACTTCCGTGGCTACGCATCATACAACTTCGATCTAATGGATAACGAAGGCGCTGATGAAAAAGATGAGCTAGCGCTAGGTCTACGTTACGACTTCTAAGTCGAAACTGTTATCTAAGATTCTGCCTTATTCTTAGTAAACAAAACCCCTTACTGCAAAGTAAGGGGTTTCTTGTTTTCCGGGTATCAAAACTGGCCGCTACTTGGTGCTCGTTATCAAAGCTACCTTTTTAGTGTGAGTTTAGTCCCATCAAATTTTAGGTGACTCAGGAGGTTTTTAGCGTTGGTTTTACCAACCTCATCAAACTCCATTCCATAGCGAGCATGGTGTGTCGATTTTTGTAAGTTACAAATACGACCTCTCAATGGCGCGAGCATGTGGCTTTCACCGGGCATGGTTAGGTCCAATGAAACGCGATCACCAACCTGAAGTGGTCGGCTCATTGGTGATGTCACAAAGCGGCACCCACTGCGAGATAAATCTCTTATCTCGCACTCAGTTCGATAGGCTTCTAAACAAACGCGCGCCCTCAAATTCACTTCGTAACGTACTTCTTTACGAAGCTGAAAGACCTGCATGGTGTTGGGTAGACTTAGCACCAAAATTGGATACGGGTCGCCGAGTCGGTGCTGCAATTGCGCCCGAAATGGAATGACAGCACCTTCCCCTCGATGAGAGTACGCTTTTACATTGATCCAAAAGCCTTCTTGAAAATAAAATTTCAAGTCCTCATCGGAGATGTTCGGAACCTCTATCAATGCGGTATTATTTGAGTGACAGCCGACAAATGTGCTGGTTGTAATAAACTTGGTACCAACAGGTGTCGTGACGTTTAAACTTACTTCACTGCCATGTTCGACCATTGCCATTGCATCGGTGCTATTTAGTGTACTTGCCTGACGTTCGGGGGCCTTCTTGCTTTGCAGAGGTAGTTTGCCGTCTCTGGCAATAGGGCTCATATTTCTCATTATTATTGTCGTACCTGATTTGAGAAGGTAAGGGCGTGAAGTGACAGAGCACTTCCGCATGGTGTTGATTCTATTCAGTGATATAGTTTGATTCAATCAATCCGTAACAAAAATTAGAGAGCAAGATATGCATAAAGTAACTCATGAAGTTGAAAACAACACATTTTGGGTTGATTTAGAACAAGGTTATAAAGCCAAGGTGGTTTATCAGCTTGAGAATAATGTCATGCACATCACATCAACCGTAGTTCCTGAAGCATTACGAGGTAAAGGGTACGGAAAAGTGATGATGGAAGCGGTATTGCCAGAAATTGAGGCACTCGGTTATCAAATCAAACCAGTCTGTCCATATGTCATTCATTATATGGAGAAAAACCAAGCGTGGTCACATCTGCTTGCATGATGATGAACGACAACCACCAACGTTACCAAAGCATTGGCCAGGAGCTAAAGCTCGGGAATTATCAATCGGTAGAAGTCATACAATCGCTATGGGGAGGCTATGGTGAGTTAGTCCGAGTTACTTATTCAACTTGCTCGTTGATCATTAAGCATGTAAAACTCCCTAAACCTTCAGAGCATCCAAGAGGCTGGAATACTGACCGATCTCACCAAAGAAAGCTGCACTCTTATCAGGTGGAGGTGAATTGGTATACGGATTTTTCCAGAGAGGTGAGCACTCGCTGCCGAGTACCACAAGGTCTAAAAACGTTCCAATCGGAGAATGAATGGCTCATCGTGATGGAAGATCTCGCCGAGGCAGGCTTTCCAAAAGTCATCACCGATGCAAAGCTAGAACATCTACGAGCCTGCCTTGCTTGGTTGGCGAACTTTCATGCGCGCTACATCGGTGTTCGCTCGGATAAGCTGTGGCATAGCGGCACGTATTGGCACTTGGCAACCAGACCCGATGAGCTTGAGGTGCTGCAAGACACCGAGCTAAAAAATGCCGCTCAATTAATTGATCAAACGCTTTCGCAAGCCAAGTTCAATACGCTTGTACACGGTGATGCCAAATTGGCGAACTTCTGTTTTGATCGAGAAGAATCAAGCGTTGCTGCGGTCGACTTTCAATACGTCGGACAGGGCTGTGCGATGAAAGATGTAGCACTGTTCATGAGCAGCGCCGTCAAGCCAGAACGTTGTGCAGAGATGGAAGTTTGGGTTTTGGACACGTATTTTGCTCAGTTGCAACAGGCGTTAATGGTTTATCAGCCGAATCTCGACCCCAATGAAGTCGAGCGCGAATGGCGTCCTTTGTTTGCGGTTGCGTGGGCTGACTTTCAACGATTTGTGAAAGGTTGGAGCCCCGATCACTGGAAGATCAATCCTTACACAGAAGCATTGACTCGCAGAGCGCTGGCTCACTTACGAAAGTGAGTAGAAGTTTAAAAAGAAAAGCCTCCAATTAGGAGGCTTTGATTTAGTTTTTACTTGGCCTGATACGTGCCATGTAATAGGTATTGATGAACTCGCCATCTCGGAAGGAGCCATCAATCGCTTCGCCCTCAATTTGAAATCCATGCTTTTTGTACAGGCCAATGGCGGTCTCGTTGTCGGCATTCACTTCTAACTGGATGCGTCTTACATTCAACCAGTTATCCGCCAACTCGATGATGGTTTCAATTAACTTACTTCCCACGCCTAGGCCGTGAAACTGGTCGTGAACGCCAATACCAAACGCGGCCGTGTGCGCCGTTCTTGGACGCTGTGAGTGATGAAAGCCAATGTTACCCACTACTTTACCATCGATTTCAGCGACGTAGCTGTAAACGCCAGCGGGCATATTTGACAATCGTTCTACCCACATTGCGAGCGAAGGTTTTGGGAGTTGCAGGGTTTCACGTTGTGCTTTTGGTTGTGAATAGATTTCTACGAGTGCCGCTGCGTCTTCAACGGTTGTTGGACGTACGATAATTTCCATGCTTCTCTCCTTCGCTTTTTAGTATTAATTTTCAATCTAACCACAGTTCCTTATTTTGGATAGTATTTTTTGAAGTTTGAGAGATAAACACCTTTTAAATTAGGTTGTTATAGCGATGTTTTTCTAAATTTTAGTAGTCATTTATCTTTGAATTTAGCGAATAGATTGCAAAGGTGTTGAATTATTGTACTGAAAATGGCGTGCACGGTAGAGTATCGTGGTGAATTTCATGTTGGAGGAAATAAATGGAATGATTCAAACTGTGACGACGGCACTGTACATCAGTTGACTTGAATCAATTGAGGATGGAGTTACCTCTTATGAGGTATGGGGAAGAGGTACGTTTAGCGCTATTTATGCTTAACTTGATAAAGGAGTTTCGTTGAGGAAATAGCATGAAATCCTCTCAGTCTAAAACATCGCAAAGTCGGCGTCGATTTTTGCGTGATACAGCTCGAACTGCGGCTGGTGTTGGCGCAGCTGCGTGTGTATTGGGCTTACAATCGCTACAAAGCCAAGCTCGAGAAACGAAAGGTGTGCCTATTCGCCCACCCGGTGCTTTGCCAGAAGGCGATTTCGAATCAGCCTGTATTCGATGTGGCTTGTGTGTTCAAGCATGCCCTTACGACACATTGAAACTCGCGACATTACTTTCTCCTGTAGCCACTGGTTCACCTTACTTTACTGCGCGCGATATTCCCTGCGAAATGTGTGAAGACATCCCTTGTGTGGTCGCTTGTCCGAGTGGGGCGCTGGATCCGAAGCTAACCGATATTGATGACGCTCGCATGGGGACAGCGGTTCTTATTGACCATGAAACTTGCCTTAACTGGCAAGGGCTACGATGCGACGTTTGTTATCGCGTTTGTCCGCTGATTGATGAAGCCATCACATTAGAGATGGTTCACAACGACCGAACCGGTTATCACGCCAAACTTATCCCTACAGTGAATTCCGAAGTGTGTACCGGATGTGGCAAGTGCGAACAAGCGTGCGTGTTGGATGTCGCTGCTATTAAAGTCGTCCCGACGGATTTGGCGAAAGGCAAAGTGGGCAGTCACTACAATTTTGGTTGGAAAGAGATCGACAAACCACTCGAAAATATCCTCCCTAGTGAGACGCCTGTACCGGAAGGTGCGCTTGAATCGCTAAAAGGAGGTAAGTAATGGCAAAGAACTTAGCTCAAAATGCTGGCAAAGAAGCGGTTGAAAAGCTTGGCTGGTGGCGCGCGCATCGGTTTTTGATTTTACGCAGACTATGCCAGCTCACCATCATTGCGCTGTTTATGGCTGGGCCGACGTTGGGAATTCTAACCGGTAATCTGTCATCAAGTATGTTGCTCGATGCAGTGCCGTTAAGTGACCCGTTAATTTTGCTTCAAGCTTTGGCGACAGGGCATGTTCCGGAGTTTAATGCGCTGTTAGGCGTAGTGATTGTCGTGGTGTTCTACGCGATTTTAGCACCGCGCGCATTTTGTGCTTGGGTATGCCCGTTGAACATCGTGACGGACTTAGCGGCGTGGCTGCGCCGAAAGTTCAACATTAAAGCTAGCTATCGTTGGTCTCCTGCTATTCGCTATTGGCTGATCCCTGTTTTGATGTTGGGCAGCGCGCTGTCTGGCGCGATTCTTTGGACATGGTTAGATCCAGTGGCGGCACTGCATCGCGGATTGGTGTTTGGTATGGGCGCAGGTTGGGTGTTGATCGCACTGGTGTTCGTACTGGATTTACTCTTAGTTGAGCATGGGTGGTGTGGGCACTTATGTCCACTGGGTGCTACCTATGGTGTGATAGGCCGAAAAAGCCTGTTGCGCGTTACTGCTGTTCGCCGCGAAGATTGCACCAAATGCATGGATTGCTTTTACGTCTGCCCAGAACCTGAGGTGCTTCGACAACCATTGAAAGAGGGAGATCGTCGAGTTATGGATCAAAACTGCATAAGTTGTGGCCGCTGTTTGGATGTGTGTCCAGAACATGTGTTTGAATTTAAGAATCGTCTAACAGTAAAGAATATCGATTAAGTTACTGAGCCTCATCACTGGCGTTTTTACCTATTTCTCTCGATATTTCAACATCGCGCTTAGCCAAGGAATTGAGTGCGATGTTTATCTTCATAACAATATCCCTATGCAATATCTGCTTGGTTTGGGTTGAAAATAATAATGATATTGCGAATTTGTTACATTTGAAGCTATGATGATGCCTTCATATTTAAAGGAAACATCATGACTACCTCATCGCAAGGCTGGAGAACGCCGCAAAATTTCCTCCTGTTAATTTCCATTATCGTGCCCATTGCTTTTTCTACTTGGATGGCGTTGTTGAACAACTTTGTTATCGAGAAAGCGAACTTTGATGGCGCTGATATCGGTTTACTTCAAAGTGTTAGGGAAGTACCTGGCTTTCTAGCTTTCACTGCGGTATTCGTTTTACTTTTTATCCGTGAACAACGCTTTATGCTCGTCTCTTTGGCGATGCTTACGCTTGGTACGGCATTAACAGGTTATTTTCCCACTTTGTACGGTCTACTTTTTACAACCTTATTGATGTCTACCGGCTTTCATTACTTCGAAACGCTGAAGCAGTCTTTGTCTTTACAATGGCTATCGAAAGAAGAAGCACCGGAAATGTTGGGTAAATTTATTTCTGTTGGAGCTTTGGCTTCTCTGTTTACCTACGGCGCCATTTGGGTTTCGCTCGAACAGCTCAAACTTGATTTTAAAACGGTCTATCTAATGGCAGGTGGTTTAGGTTTTGTGCTTATTTTGGTGATGGCATTTGCTTTCCCTCAATTTAAAACAAAAGTGCCTCAAAACAAGAAACTCATTCTGCGTAAACGTTACTGGTTGTACTATGCGCTCACGTTTATGAGTGGTGCTCGCCGTCAGATTTTCACGGTTTTTCCGGTATTCCTAGTAAGAAATCAATCTAAAAATGTTTATTTATCCTATCCTTTTGTTAAGTAAGTTATTTTCCTTTTTTTTCTGCGCAAGTGTATTACAAATTAGTTCATTTTTGTCACGAATAAGGTTTTGTATTAAAAAAGGGGTAAAACCTAAGTTACGAACCCATTTATTCTTTACAAAAATCAGTCTGGATAGTAGTTAGTTTAGTTCTAAAGATGGTCAGAACTATGTAGGTAATGCCATCCGACATTGATATCCGCGTGATTGCAATGTAGCAAGAGCATTAGCCAATACGCAAATTATAAAACATCTAATATACGACTATGGTACCAATATAGCTTTCCTAAAGTGACGGAAAGGGCTTAAGGCAACCTAATCTAACACTCTTCTGTCTAGAAGATTGAACTTTTGGCACTCAATCGGAACTTCACCATCATCAAGCTTAGCTTTTATTATAGAGAAATACTCGCCAGCCTGAGCTTTCTAATTTCTTAGGCTTAATTTCCCACCTGGAAATTGTTTCACTCAATGTACTTTTGCTTTGATAGATACGGCTTATGGTATCCATACCGCTTTTCTACTTATTGTTGGAGTCGCAGAGCTTCTGCAATTTAACGCGAAATTACGAGGTTATCCTTGTTCGCAGAAGGCTGCTCCCTCACTTGGTGGGATGGGCGGAAACGCTCGTTTGAACCGTAAGGAATCATGGCAATTCCTAGAGTAATAAATGTTATCGTCTGAAACGTACATGATTTTTCGACGTACCTGTTTAAGCTGGTTAGAAGCTCTTCGGCATTGATTGTGTTAGATAAAGTCAGCTCTACAGCTACTATGTTACGCGGGCTACTGCAATATGCAGTTTACACCAAACTCTATGCTTCCCGTCAGTGCCATGCTTTTTGATTTTACATTCACTCTCTTATATAAACCTAGAGACCAATGACATCAATGTATAGATGTCGTATCAGACCCTCTGATTTTAGCTTTAAATGAAACCCCATCGTCCTTAGAGCAATGGCATATACAGGTATAATGCTGACAAGCTAGCGGTATGTTAGCCAGTCTAAATAATGAGTCTATAAATCCTTACAGCGGATCAGATGGTAAATTCTTGATTCAGTTCCGTTGATTTGAGACACAATGCCATTTTTATGGCAATTCCATCGTAATATTTGATAGTGACATAACAAATAAGGATTAAGCGTTGCAACAAATAAGGATTAAGCGTTGCGCAGCCAACGTTAAATCCCGAGTGTTGAACAAGCCCGAAGTCTCTTTATTAAGTAAATTGTACGATTGGATTTGAAGGGCACACCGCTTTGAGGCTTTTCTCAAGGCGAGCGAGGTCAAGATAAGGTTGCGATAGCAATCTTATCAACCAGTTAGCTATTTTTATGGTGTCTGTCGTTACTTCTCCTCTTATTTTACTTTTGCCATTATCCTTATTATTCATGCCTTTCGGCTACGTGGGTCGGCTCACTCCGACACACGCCATCTCATGCTGACAGCAAGGGCATACTCGTATCGCTTTAGTCCTTATTGGCGCTGTTAACGGCGGCATGAGATAGAGTAAGTTCAACAGCAGCAACTGAATGCGAACCCGTAAGGCGTGTGCCTGACCACGTAGAAAACCGTAGTCTCGTACTCGTTGTAACCCTTTGGGCAGAACGTGCTGCAAAATGAGCAGCAAGAACTTGAGGGTGGGTAAGGTGCGCATTTGCCATGCGTTGGTCTTGCTCTCTTTATAACGGAAGGTAACCGCATCATCGGTGACTTTGATGATATCTTCATCAGGCAGTACACCGCGATAGAGATAGCGCGACAAATAGCTTAGGGCAGACTGGCCGTATCCTACTTGTCTGCAATCGACCACCCATTGCTTGGGTATGCCATTGGGCAGCCATAACCTCGGATGTTGCTTGATGGTTTCTAGCATTCTTGCCCGCCATACTTTGGCTAAAGCAAACGCGTTAAAAAGGTAATGCTTGTTACCTTTATGCCACTCTTGCCTTGAGGCATCGTATTGGCCTGCCGCCACAATAATGTGCAGATGTGGGTGCAAATTTCGTTGTCGACTGTGAGTATGAAGCACGGCAGTGAACCCCATTTCACCTTGCTGCTGCCTGTTGGCAAAATCCTTTAAAACCCCCGATGCCACCTTAAACATACCGTTATATATCGCTTTCGGTTGATGTCTCGCTAACACTCTTAATTGATACGGTAACGTGAACGTCACCATGAAGTAGTGAACAGGTAACCGTTTTTGTTGCTGACGCTGAAGCCAATCAGTGGTGGTGCGTTGTTGGCATTGAGGGCAATGACGATGACCACAAGAAAGGGGCAATCGGTCATCATGATGGCAGTGGTGACAAAACCATTGTGACCGACCTTGTTGCTCTGTTTTACAGCGCAGCATAGCTCCAATGGCACGGTGCATGTCGCCATTCATCTGCGCATGATGGTGACGTTTAAGTGCATGATGGTGTTGGCGAAGCAGTTCAATAAAAGTGCTCATTTTATGCTCCACTTTAAATCCAATGCATTGGTCAATTGATTGATGGCAATTGCCGCATCACGTTGCTTGATCTGGGTCATTCGGGTGTAACGGGCGGTGGTATTAAGGCTTGCGTGACCCAGCAGCGTTTGCAGTGAGCGCAGGTCGAGCCCTTGCTCAAGTAAATGTGTAGCAAAGCAGTGTCTCAGTGAGTGAGGGCTCGCCTGTTTTTGGATGCCAGACTCTTTGAGCACTAGCTTCATCGTCTTTTGAATGCCGCCTCTATCCATGGGCGCATCGCAACCTTGCCCAAGGCCAGGGAAAAGTAATTGAGGGTGCTTATGAGTGAGCCAATGTGCGCGAAGGGCACTGAGTGTTCGCATTGGAAGCGGCACCATTCGGTCTTTCCCGCCTTTTCCTTCCCGTATATGAACGCGCATCGTTTGGCTGTCGATATCGTGAACCATAAGATTCAGCCCTTCACCAAGGCGCAACCCCATACTATAAAGTGTTAAGAAGAAGACTTGGTAGCGCGCTTGTCGCGTGTGAGTGATGAGCGAACTGACTTGCTGCGGTGTGAGTATGTCAGGCAGTCGTTTGACTTGTGGCGGTTTGACAATATTGAGCCATTCCCATTGTTTACCCAGCGTGTATCGGTAGAAAAATTGCAAGCCATTACGATCGAGTTTAATGGTGCTCCACGAGTGGGTTTGGATGAGAGAGGCGAAGAACTGTTTAAGGTCATTAGTGGTTAACGTATCAGGAACTCGATCAAAATGGGCGGTGATCCGACGAACAGCACGAGAATAGGCATCAATGGTCGCGGGTCGTTTACCTTGCAGCTTTAGATTGTTAAGGTGTTGTTCATAAAGGGCGTTGTAGCGTTTTAAGTCGGCTGGTTTCATGGGGCAACTCCTGTGAATGACCATCAGGGTGATGGTGTTACAAGAGTATGGCTTGCGCTCACTTTACTCTGCCGCGTAGCGGCTTCGTTCAACAAACTGTTTAAGAGTGATTCGCAACGCGTGGCATTTTTACTATGCGTTGGTTTTAGTGTTTAAGGTGGTATGCGGCGGCTTTGGTATTGCGTTGCTCACACCTTAACAGGGCGTTATAAGCTATGATGGTCGTCACAATTGTAGTGGCACTTGTTGCATTTCATTGTTCAATTTATGAGATAATGTCATTTTATAGCTACAAGGAATAAATAATGAATAAGAAAATCGTTGCTGCTGTGGTTTTTGCTTCGCTAGCACTAACTGGTTGCAAATCAACGTCTATGGCTAAAACCAAAGAAACTAAAAAGAGTTATGTAGTTTACAATGTTCAAGTTGATGACTCCGTCTCGCCAACTCAGATGAGCCAGGCTATCAAAGAGGCTCTACAAGCCAATACAGATTCGGTAAGAATTGTGGAAGATTTACCACCTTATCCGCTGCCTAAAAAAGCTCCCCGTTTTCAATTGACAAACCCTTTCGGAAAATCAGCAATGGCTGCCCTAGCGGGAGGAATGAAAATACCAACGTGTGATGGGGCTTTGGTTTATGCACAGGCTGCCGATAGCTCCATGTCATCATATGGTGAAAATACGCAGTTCTATACTTGCTTATGGCAGTACGAAGGTGGGTATCATGTTGATGTTTATACGCAATTCCAGATCGAAAGCGGTGGTTTATCAAATCTAGGTGTTGATATGGTTCGTGGGATTATGGGGGATTCAAGCCAATTTATTCCACGAACAATTGGTAGTATCAAGCAAAACTTAGAAGCTTTGAGTGCAAAGACTACTTTGGTAACAGCGTATCCAGACCAGTTAGCTACAGAGCTGGCAGTTAACTAGAACTACGCTTATAACAAACTGTTTAAGAGTGATTCGCAACGCTTGGCATTTTTGCTATGCGTTGCGTTTTGTGTTTAAGGTGTTATGCGGCGGCATCGGTATTGCGTTGCTCACACCTTAACAGGGCTACATGGATTCCCCCGGTTGTCAAACATCCGCTAAACTTCAAGTGATGGGTTTTGGACTGCCGCTCTACATTCGGTCTACTTATCGATGATTCGCATACATCGTGACCCTGATGACTTTGCGCGACTGCGGTGCCTTATTCGTTAGATGACATCTAGTGTGTCCGCCGCATTAACAGGCTCTCCGCAAGTGGTCTTAACCTATCTCCATCATTAGCGTCTGCAATGACCCGGTGGGTTTAACTCTTAATAACGCTGCTTAGTGCTTTAGATGTTAAGCAGCGTAGTTCTCATATTCGGTTTGATTGTGGAGTAAAGACCAGATGATGCGAGCATTCTTCGCTGCAAGTGCCACAATCGCTCGGTTTAGTCCTCGTCTTTCCTTTATTTGGCGACACCACTGACTCAACCTATCTTGTTTATCACCAATTGTGGTAATGACAGCTCGTGCACCGTGAACGAGTAAGGTACGAATATACTTGTCGCCATGCTTCGTTATCCTTCCTAACCGATTCTTCCCTCCCGTAGAGAACTGTTTAGGGACAAGACCTAGCCAAGCTGCTAGATCTCGACTCTTATCAAATTGACTGCCATCACCAATAGCAGCAATGATGGCGGTTGCGGTCTGTGGCCCGACACCTCGAACCTTCAGAAGTCTTCTCGTATTGTCATGTTGTTTGGCCATAGACATAAACGTAGTTTCGGTGTCTTCAATTTGTTGGTTGAGGTTTTTTAGGTGCGAATACGCTTCATTGATAATTTGTCGCGCTTGATGTGGAAGTTGATTTTCAGCATCTTCTAGAATAAGTGGAACTTGTTTCATCAGAGAAGCTCTCCCTGTCGGCATGACAAGCCCAAATTCAGCCAATATGGCGCGTATCCGATTCATCAATGCCGTTCTTTCTCGAACCCAGTGCTCTCGCATACGGTGAGTTGCAAGGACGGCTTGTTGTTCAGGTGATTTTATGGGGACAAATCGAGTAGATGGTCTCTGGACAGCTTCGCAAATAGCAGCGGCATCATTCAGATCGTTTTTCCCTTTCATCCGGTAGGGTGCAACATATTTGGCTGCCATAATACGACAGTCATGACCGAGTTGATTGAATGTTCTTGCCCAATAATGAGCACCACCGCAAGCTTCTAACCCTATACGCATAGGAGGCAGTTTTGCTATGGTATTAAGCAACTTAGAGCGTGTGACATTCTTGTGAAGAATGACTTTACCATGCTGGTTAATAGCATGAACACTGAAGTGATTTTTAGCGAGATCGATACCTCAATAAGACAGATTAGACATGGTGCCTCCAGTAATAGTGTTGACCACTTGAGTGTGGCAGATCCTCGGGAGGGGGAATCCATGTCATTCGTTAGGCTAAACAGCGTGCATTCTATTATGTGTCTTTATTCATATTTTTTATCAGCTAAATCAGTTACAGTTTCATATCCACACATAAAGTAAGGACTGTATATGGCTAAATGGGCTGATTACTTAATTTCTGCAGTAAGATATAACTCCGAGCACACTCACATAACGCATTTATACGCACATGAGGATAAAGGCGAAAGTGTTGGAGAAGGGGCTTCGTACACCAGACAAGCAATAGTTGATGCTATCGAAAAAGGGACTACATTTGTAACCATTTACAAAAACAACCAAGGCAAATACAACAAGGGTCAAAAGGTTTTTGTAATTAAGGTTAATGGAATTAGTTATCTCAAAACTACTGACAATCATAGAGAGTGATCTGCTCCAGCCAGACTGGACACTTCATTAAGCCACATTTTGCTGTTCAAAGTTAACAGGGCTTAGATACCCAAGAGCACTGTGCCTTCTCGTCCGATTATAATCAACCTCTATGTACTCGAAGATCGTTTGGCGCATCTGGTCTCTCGTCATAATCGGTTCATATTGGATCGCTTCAACTTTCATCGAATGGAAGAAGCTCTCAACACAAGCATTGTCCCAGCAGTTTCCTTTCCTACTCATACTTTGCTTTAGATTATAAACAGTTATGAGGTCTCGATAATCTTTTGAGCAGTACTGACTGCCTCGATCACTATGAACGATAACCTGCTCAGGAAATCCGCGACGGAACAAAGCCATTGATAGCGCATCACAGACCAGCGTAGCCGTCATTCTGGTATCCATAGACCATCCGATTACTTGTCTTGAGTAAAGGTCAATAATTACCGCCAAGTACAACCAGCCTTCGCTTGTCGCAACATAGGTGATGTCTCCCGCCCATTTTTCATTCGGAGCCGCTGCGTTAAAGTTCTGAGCCAACAAGTTTGGAGCAACTGGCATTTGATGCTTGCTGTCTGTAGTGCACTTAAATTTACGTGCCGCTTTCTGCGTTAAATCTTGACGCTTCATACTAGCCGCAATGGTGATCTGCACCAGCAAAACTAGACACTTCACTAAGCGACTTTCCCATATCTAAAGTTATCCGCATTTTCCTAATTTAAGTGATTACTCTAAGTAACTTTTGTCCAAAGCTTGGCTGTCATTTGCGCATCGGCTAGTGCGCGGTGAAAAACACCGTCGTTGTCGATATTTTTATAGCGAACAAGTTCACCTAGCTTGTGTGATGGGGCATCTTGAATGAGCCGTCTTGCTACCAGCAAGGAGCAAGCAAACTCACCCGAATAACCACAGTTGATTCGTTCAAGCTCTGCATCTAAAAATCGTTTATCGAAAGACGCGTTGTGAGCGATAAGGTTCTCGCCAGCAATGAACTCACTAAATGACGCCATTACCTCTTCGCAGCTTGGTGCCGAACGTAACATATTGTTGGTAATGCCGGTATAGTTCTCAATGAAAGAGCTCACTCTGAAACCGGGATTCATGAGTTGCTGAAAACTATCAACAACCTCGCCATCGACTAACTTTACCGCACCAATTTCTATTGCGCGATCACCTAAAGTAGGAGAGAGACCTGTGGTTTCAAAGTCGAGTACGACCACAGAGTTTGCTTGAGGCATAAAATTTTCCAGCTGAGTAATATTGCGCAAGAGTATTATCGAAAGTGACAGAAAAAGAAAGGCGAACCAATTGGTATATCTTTGTCGATGTAGATTCCAAAAAATCGACGCTACGTAATCAATATGAGAGTTTTATAACACGTTATTGGCGATACTTAATGTATTCTTAGCCGAAGCGAAGAAGAGGATTTATCAATGTCAAAAAGCTCCAAGCTTCACAATGAAGACAAACTGGTTAAGAAGGCACTAGAGATTGGTGGTAAGATGGCGAAGCTACAAGGTTTTGACCTTCCACAGTCACCGCAACCTCTGAGAGTAAAAGCGATTTACCTATTCTTGGTCGATGCCAAACAGATCACGCCACTACCGGAAAGCAAGCTAGACGGCGCAAGCATCAAACACCGACTGGCAGTATGGATACACAGTGCATTGCCAGACAACGACCCTCTAAAGTAGAAAACCTTATAAGTCATATAGGTCATTAATTAACTAGGCGAGCCAAATGGTTCGCCTTGTTTGATCTTGGCGAGTGCACCGAGGTCTTTTTGCGTGGCGGTATCATTGATTTACAAAACAGAATCAAAAGGACTAAAGATAAATCCCGAGAAGCGCTACAATGCAGGCGTTGCGAGAGTGCAACCAAGATTACTCATTTACAGAAGCCTTGAAGTAACCATACATGTCTAAAGATTTCGAATTCACTACAGAATACATACTCGACAAACCTTTCTTTGCTGAGTGTTATGATCAAACTAGCCAGCCAGTTAAGTTCCCACAAGCGTATTTGAAAGGGATCCTCTTTCTAATTTTTGGTGTGGTTTTATTGGAGTTTGAACTGCTACCTAACGGTTATGTCGGTTGGTTCTTTATCGTATTGAGTGTGATTGAAGCCTGTAGCGTTTATTTCAAAAGAACCTGGTGGCTATGGCGTCAAACCATCAGTTCAAGCCGTGGCAACAAAGTGGTGTTTGAAGTGAATGCAGATGGCGTGCGCTATAAAAGCGGTAAAATCGATCGCAGCCTCGCTTGGAGTGAAATCGACCAACTCGAACAAACAGATCTAGGTTTTATCCTTCATCTTGGTAAACAACGCCAATACATCAGCAAATCTTGCTTAAATGAAGAAGTCATCACGTTTATGGTAGAGCAGCACGCCGGATCAAAAGCGAGCTAACAAATCTCTATTAACAGAAGAGGCGAGCCAATGGGTTCGCCTTTTTTGAACTAGGCACAGAGTTTTAAAAAGGTTGTTAGGAAGAAACCACTACGCTGGCTAACTCATTTTTGCCCCTAAATGATTTGGGGCCTGGAGGTATTGAAAGCAAATCGTTTGAAATTTGTGATACTTTTCCTAATCCTTCAATCAAGATAATGAGCTTTGATTTTGAGAATAATTCACAGGCTATCGTTTAGCTCTCACGCAACCAATTGGCGCACACAAAAGGCACTAACTCGGTAGCATTGCCACGAATAAATTGGTAGCCAAATGGTTTTGTCTTTACTTCTTTTGAGATAAGGACTTTCTCTGCGTGGACACTGGCTCATTAAGTAATCCCGCAGCTGGCTGAACCGTAACCGTCAAGGAGCTGCCGATAGCGAGTACTTTGTCAGCGTCTGCAATGGGCTTTCGCGCTTCATCTAAATGCAATACTGGTTCACCAAACAACACAACGTTGGGCCAAAGTTGGCAATTAAATTCGCATCGCTGACCTATCAATATTGGTTTCCCATGCCAAGGGTAAGCTACAGCTCCATCCAAGCTGCTTTGCGCAACGTTTAGTCTACCATGTAAGTGAATAACGTTGGTGCTTCCAGCTCTTTCGTGTAAATCATCGACGTTTTGAGTAATGACACTGACATCAAAACTTCTCTCAAGTTCGACTATTGCATGATGCGCAACATTAGGCTGTGCATCATGCAATAGCAATGGGGTGGTTGCAGAAAGCTAGGACTCGCTCAGGATCGAACTCCCATGCCTGCTTAGTGGCGAGATCCTCTAAACGTTGTTGAGAGAGTTTTGCAAAGGAATCCTGTCCCAAACAATGTTTTTATTTCGAATGTATATTAAATTATTTCCAGTAACGACAAAGCTAACGTCCCTAAACAAACAGTGAGACTAGAAAGCAAGGTTGTCAGGCCTATTATATTGGCGCATAAGGTAGTATTACCGCCCGACGCCAATACCATTGCATAGCTTGCGGCCGCGACTGGAACTGCGTTCATAAAGAACAATACCCCCAATTCAACACCCCGAAAACCAAAGTAACAAGCAAAAAAGGTGAACAACAGCGGAGCAACTATCAATTTATAGGATGAAGCAAACCAAGTTGGGCCTTGATTATTGCGTAACATCTTTAAATTCAGGCTCCCTCCAGTGCAGACAAGCGCGAGAGGCAAGGTCATTTTCGCTAAATAATTACCTGTATCGACCATCACGTTCGGTAAACTAATAGGAAAGAGTGCAACAAGTAAGCCCAAGACAATTGAAATAATTAGTGGATTTTTGCCTAAGCTCGTTACAAGGGTTGTTATATTTATAGACTGAGAGCCCTGCTTACGAGGTGATAAACAGATAACCGCTTGAATATTATATACCACTGTAATCACAGCGATATATAGTGCAGCAAGTGCAACCCCTTGACTACCAAAGGCATTGTCGACATAAGCAACACCGATAATAGACGTATTGGCTCTAAAGCAGCCCTGTATCAATACATCATGATCTGCCGAATGTTTAAAGATCAACTTGGTCGATAGAGTGCAAACAATAAAAAACGCCACAGTCAAAACAACGGAAAAAAATATAAAATCAAAAGCTTGAGTAAAGTCATGTTCCGAAGTAGCAATACTAATAAACAACATCGCAGGTAAACCAACTCGAAAAATAAGTTTCGAGGCAATGTCGATAAAATTTTCATCAATCCAATTGATACGCCGAAAGGTGTAGCCTAGCAAAATGATTAAAAAAATCGGCGTAACAATTGAAAGGGAAAAGGACAGCTGATTTAGAAGGTCCAACAAAATTGTTCTTCATATCCAAATTGAAGCTCGAGGTCAATTTGAACAACACAACCCTATCAATCGGGCATCTTTACCTTGTTATTTAGAGAAGAGATAGGTTCATCAAGATGGGCAGTTATAACTTTAATACCTTTATCTTCAAGCTCATTTTGAACATGGACTGGAAACTCAGTGTCTGTAACAATTGTGTCAAAGCATTTGATGCCTATTGCATGAAACGTCGCAACTCGCCCATATTTAGATGAGTCACTGACAAGAATGTTCTTTTGTGCGGCGCTAGCTATCGCTTTTTTAACAACAACCTTAGGTTCACTCGGTGTCGAAATTCCATTGAGATTCCATGAAGATGTTGAAATAAAGGCAATATCAATATTCATCGAGGCTAAAAATTCCGCGACTTTACCTCCAATACTGGATTGGTTGGCTTTATCCACACGCCCACCAGTATGGTATAACTCACATTCACCATGGCGTGACAGGTAAGCTGAAATCACAAAATCGTTAGTGATCACCAGCAAATCATCTCGCTGAGCAATGTGATGAGCAATCTCGAGTGTAGTTGTACCCGCATCAAGATATATTGTGCTCTTCTTCGGAATCAATTGACTTGCAATATAACCTATGAGTGATTTTTCATTCGATTTTAAAACCGACTTAATATCATGAGATGGCTCACTCTCGAGTATCTGAGTGAGTTGCACACCGCCAGAAACTGAAGTCACTTTTTCCAGCTCTTCGAGTTTGGCGATATCACGACGAATAGTCATATGTGAGACTTGCAGCCGATCTGCTAGCTCATTAATGCTTATAACCTCATGGGCTGAAAGTAGAGATAGTATAGTTCTGTGACGCTCTGCTGGGATCATAGTTGTTTCCGATATTCGTAAGCACTGTCATATTAACAGCACAGGATAGTCTAAGGAATATTAGGTTTGCCCTTGTTTTTATTTATAATTTTAGAACAAGGGCACGAAATAAATTTACTTTGCCATCACGCTAGGTAGCCATAGCGAGATTTCAGGCACGAAAGTAATTAACATGAGTGCTGCAATCATGCTAGCGATCCAACCCATGACGGCTCGTGAGAGATCTTCAAACCGAATATCGCCAACTTGCGATGCCATAAACAAGTTTGCACCCAATGGTGGAGTCACAAAACCAATGGCTAGGTTGACCACCATAACAATACCGAAGTGAACCGGATCCATACCGATAGATGCAGTCACTGGCAATAGGATAGGCGTCAAAATAACGATGGCGGCGAGAGTTTCTAAGAAAGTGCCGATTAACAATAAAAGCAAGTTGATACACAGTAAAATGAGAATCTTGTTTTCCGTGATGCCCAAAATAAATTCAGTGATCATACTTGGGATACGCTCAATGGTTAAGATACGCCCAAATGCCACTGATGCCCCAACAATCACGAGTACAGTTGAAACAAGAAGAGCAGACTCAAGAGTCATCTTAGCTAACCCCTTTAGTGTTAGCTCTTTGTAATAGAACATACTAAGTACAATACCGTAAGCCACTGCGACCGCTGCTGACTCAGTAGGCGTAAATAGACCACTGTAGATCCCACCTAAAATGATCATTGGCAGCAACATTGCTTCCTTTGCCGCACTGAATGCTTGCCAACGCTCAGGCCATGTCGCTTTTCGTGGCGTACCCACATAACCATGTTTCTTTGATTGATACAGGTTATACCCAAGCAAAAACAGACCAACAACAATACCCGGAACAATACCCGCCATGAACATCGCAGACACTGATTGCCCAGAAACAATGGCATACACAATCATGACTACACTCGGTGGAATAATGACACCAATACCACCAGCTGTCGCAATCATAGCGCCTGCATAGGCTTTGTCATAGCCACTTTTAACCATCATCGGGATCATAGTGAGGCCAATAGCCGCAACGGTTGCCGAGCCCGTACCTGACACAGAAGCAAAAAATATACACGACATGACTGCTACTACACCAAGACCACCAGTGTAATGGCCGAAAAAGCTCTGACAAAGTGCAAGTAGGCGGTTCGAAATACCGCCATGGCTCATAATGCTTGCCGCCAGTGTAAAGAGTAAAATAGCGATGAGTGGGAATGAATCTAGCCCAGATACTAGCCCTTGAACATAGAAATCTATATTAAGAAACGGGAGATTCAAAATGGCGAGAATACTTGCAGAGCCAAGTGCAATACCAATAGGGACCCCAATTGCGACCAGCAAAGTGAGAGAAAAAAATAGAATTGGCGTAGTCATAGTTATTATCCAGTTAGGCTTGTTTCGTTACTGCGTTGTTTTCTGAAATATTGAAAAGGATCGATATATCGCGTTTAATGGTGATAGATAATCTAATAATTGAAAGAGCAGCACTGACCACAAGGCAGACGTAAAGGAATGCGAGTGGTATTTCCATTGCGGGTGCAAGTTGTCCCAGACGAAAGCTCTTTTCGGTAATTTTTATCGCATGATAGAGCACGATGCCTTGATAGCTAAGAAAGACCAAATTGCTAACTAAATTCAAAAACTGTTGAGTTTTAACCGGTAGTAATTTGACCAGTGCTAAGACACGAATATGGCGTCCGTTACGGATCGCATAACTAATTCCAAGATAAATCACCCACACAAATAAAAAGCGAGCCGCTTCACCGGACCAAGCAATTGAGATATTGAATGGACGTAAAACAATCTCTAAGAAAATAAAAGTAAACAAACCAAGAGTAAAGGTGACAATAATGCTCGGTTCAAAGTATTTATCCAATAGGTTAAACGTTTTTTTCAACATAACTTAATTAGGGCACTGTCGTGCCCTCTCCATGATTTTCTAACGTAGAGATTCGGTCTTCTGCATAACGAATGTGTACAGTTCATCACCTGTCTTCGCTTTGATTTCTTCCATCACAGCCGAATTGAGAGCTTGTTTCAGTTGCTCACGAGCCTCAGTTGGAACAGAATTAACGTTGACGCCCGCGTCTTTTAGTGTTGCGAGTGTCGCTTGGTTTTGTTCCTCTGCTAGCGTACGTTGATTCGCTATGAATGTTTCGATCGATTGTTCAACCAAGGCTTTGTCTGAATCGGAAAGTTGCTCCCAAAACTCTGTATTCGTAAACAGAACGTGGTTACTGTACATGTGCTCTGTCAAAGATAGATATTTTTGTACTTCATAGAAGCGCTGAGTATAGATAGAATCAATCGCACTTTCTTGGCCTCCAATTAACCCTTGTTGAAGAGAGGTGTAGATCTCACCCCATGCCAAAGGCATTGGAGACAGCCCTGCCGATCTCCATGCTTGTATCTGACTTGGATTTGCCGCTGAGCGAATCTTTAGGTTTTTGAAATCTTCAAGGTTTTTCAATGGCTTTTCATTATTAGTAAAGCTACGAAAGCCAAGCTCTAGATAGCCAAGGCCTTTAAACCCTTTTTCATCCATGCTGCTAAGCAGGGCTTGACCAGCATCACTATCTAGAACGCGGTGAGCATGGGCGCGATCCTCGAACATATAGAAAGTATCAAGCACGTTAAATTGTGGAATGATAGGGGAAAGCAGTACTGATGCTGCCGTTGTCATTTGAAGGTTATTTGCTTGAACCATTTCAGTGGTTTCACGTACCCCACCAAGTTGGCCTGCACCATAAATCTCAACCTGAATATCGCCATTTGAACGGGTTTCAAGATCTTGTTCAAACGCTTCAAACGCAACAAACAGTGGAGAGCCTGGTTGGCTATCGTGTGCAATACGAATCGTAGTTTCCGCCAAGCTAGGTAGGGAAACCATACAGGTTAAAGCAGCTGATAGTGTGGCAATCTTTCTCATGGTAGGGTCCTTTTCAATCTATTTCAGATAGTTTTATTTTATTTATGTCTTATGAGCATGTGCTTACGCCTTTCATAATTTATCAATTGTTAACAATTTACAAGTTTATCATGACAATTATTAACACAAGCTCGCGTTATCTTGATTGTCGTCACAAATATTAACACAGGGAGTATTTGCCTAAAGTGCGATTATCTAATTGTTATTTATCGCTTTTTGCTAAGGGTTTCCGTATTTTTGTTTTAAACTAACAAAATTGCAGGGTGTTAAAAAATGTTATATGCAGTTATTGTAGAGCCTGTACCGAACATAATGCTGATGATATGGAGTAAATAATGCGAATAGGGGTTATTGCTGATGACTTTACTGGGGGCACTGATATTGCCAGTTTCTTAGTAAAGGGCGGGCTAAACACAGTGCAATTAAGTGGCGTACCGCAAAGCCCAATCGAAACCGATGCTGATGCGATTGTAATCAGCTTGAAATCTCGCTCATGTGCCCCTCCGGAGGCAATAGAGCAATCACTTAATGCTTTAGCGTATTTACAGCAGAACGACTGTACACATGTTTACTTTAAATACTGTTCTACGTTTGATAGTACCGAGAAGGGCAATATCGGCCCAGTAACAGATGCATTAATGGCAGCATTAAAAACCAAATTTACGGTTGTTTGTCCATCATTACCTTTGAATGGACGTTGCGTATTCAATGGCAATTTGTATGTCAATGGAGTGTTGCTCAATGAATCTGGTATGCGAGATCATCCAATAACACCAATGCGCGACTCAAACCTTGCACGCTTGATGGATGCCCAAGCAAATGGGACAACAGCACTCGTCAACTACCAAACGGTAGAACAAGGTTGCGATGCCATCTTAAAAGCGTACGCCGTCGCTCAGCAAGAAGGGCATAAATATGCTGTAGTGGACGCATTCAACGAACAGCAATTATCTCTAATTGCACAGTCTTTAGTCGATATGCCTCTTATTACTGGTGGTTCGGGTTTGGCTTATCATATCGCGGCCGTTGCCTCTCAACATAAGAAGCAAGACTCAGAGATGAAAGTACCGAGTAAAGTACCTAGTGTCGTTCTGTCTGGTTCATGTTCACAAATGACCAACCTTCAAGTTGCAGCATACCAAGACAAAGCACCTACCTATGCTATTGAAGCTGAGCGTTGCCTCACTGATGACTGTTATGCCCAACAAGTATCTGAATGGGTAATGGAGCAGCAAGGTCTTGACTATGCTCCGATGGTGTATGCAACCGCCAATGTTGAAAAGCTGAAACAGATCCAGCAGCAATACGGCGCAGAAAAAGCCAGCGCCGCTGTTGAAGCTTTCTTTGCCAAACTAACAGAAATACTCTCTGATCGTGGTATTCGAAACTTTATTGTTGCGGGCGGCGAAACCTCTGGAGTGGTTACTCAACACCTCAACTTAGCGGCGCTCAATATTGGTAAAGAGATTGCCCCAGGCGTACCTTGGGTATTTTCACTCGATGGTCACTTTGCCTTAGCACTTAAGTCAGGTAACTTCGGTAGTGAGCAGTTCTTTTCTCAAGCTCAGGAGATGTTTCATGTTTAAATCTGAGGCAGAGCTAAGAAAAGAATTTGTGAACTTGTGTCAGTCTTTGTTTGATCGTGGCTACGCGACAGGTGGGGCTGGTAATATCTCACTGCGGTTGCCTAATGGCAATATCCTAACCACTCCAACAGGTTCATCTCTAGGCCGACTCAATATGGATCGCCTCTCTGTTGTGAGTATGGACGGTGAACATTTAAGTGGTGATAAGCCTTCAAAAGAAGCAGAGTTTCACCTGGCGATTTATCGCGAGAAGCCTGACTGCGGTGCTATTGTTCACCTTCACTGTACGGCATTAACAGCAGTTTCCTGTTTGAAAGACTTGGATTACACCAATGCACTTAAGGCTTGCACACCCTACTACATCATGCGTATCGGTCAATTACCTGTTGTGCCTTATTACAAGCCGGGGGATCCCCGTATTGCACAAGACTTGGCTCGTCTAGCCGCCAATAACAGAGCCTTTTTGCTTGCTAATCATGGTCCTGTTGTCTGTGGTACGGATCTCTATGATGCGGTCGATAACGCTGAAGAGCTTGAAGAAACTGCCAAGTTGGCGCTGATGCTCAAAGGGCATGACGTGCGTTACTTAAATGAACAAGAGCAACAAGAGCTCCGCGAGATGAAAAAATAATGGCCACATTTTCTGCAAATTTGTCAATGCTGTTCCAAGAGTTCCCCTTTGAGCAGCGCTTTGAGCAAGCGAGCGCATCAGGCTTTGACTATGTTGAGTGCTTATTCCCCTACTCACTGCCGATAGAAACGCTGCAACAAATACTTGAAAAGCACCAACTTGAGTTTTCACTGTTTAATGCTCCCGCTGGCGAATGGGAACAAGGCGAGCGAGGCTTTGCTGCCATTGCCGAATATCAAGAGCGTTTTCAACAAAGTATTGCCAAGGCTCTTGATTACGCGGTTGGCCTAGAAGGCCGTAAAGTGCATGTGATGGCAGGCAGTCTTCCTGAGGGAAGCGAGTTATCGTTCAGTGATGAAATCTTTATCGATAACATTCGCTATGCTGCCGATCTGTTTGCCGAGCACCAGATTGATGTTTTGATTGAGCCGCTAAACCGCCGTGACAACCCGCACTACTATCTGTGCGATTTTCATAAAGCGGTCGCGTTAATTGAGCAAATCAATCGGAACAACGTGAAATTACAGTTCGATATCTATCACGCTCAAATCGTGCATGGGGATGTAACCAAACTCTATGAGAGATACATGAATTATGTCGGCCACATTCAAACGGCCTCAGTCCCTCATCGCAATGAACCCAATAGTGGTGAGCTAAATGATAACTATCTATTCAGCTTAATCGATAAGAACGGCTATCAAGGTCAGATTGGCTGTGAATATCGACCAGCAAGCACAACCCAAGCCGGATTGGCATGGCTCAATCATTACAATAATACCCAGAAATAAGGAAATCCCTATGAACGTAACTCAACGTGAAGCACAAGAACGCCTAATCAAAAGTGAAGAATATGTATCTTGTACCGAAGCCTTTCTTGATTGCCGTCTACCAGGTTCCATTCCAAAAGGTAACTACTCACTCATTGGTCCGGGCGTAACGCAAAGTGAAAACCAAGTTATTAACCTAAAAGAGAAACATGGCTTTAATATTGGCGCGGCATCGATGCCAAATGGTGTAACGAATAACCTGCACATCCACTTTAGTGCTGAGGTATTCATGTGTACTTATGGTGAGTACACCTTCCGTTGGGGAGCAAAGGGTGAGTACGAGTACACGGCAAAAGAAGGCGATATTCTTTCAGTACCAACGTGGCTATTCCGTGGCTTTACCAATACTGGGCCTGATGGCAGCTGGTTGTTCACATGCCTTGGCGAAGATGACACGGGTGGTGTTATTTGGCACCCAGGCATCATGCAAGCTGCGAATGAATCTGGTATGTACTTAACGAAGAAAAATGTTCTAATCGATCTTGAAGCAGGCGGTACACTTCCAGAAGACAAATCAGAATTAATGTCCGCTTTCCCAGAAGAAGAATTTGCGAACCTACGTCAAGTGGATCTAGAAGGAATGTCACAGCGCATCAGTAGCCGCGAAAACCGCCAATTCTACTCAAATGCGTTAATCGATTCTGTACTACCGGGTCATGGTTGTTCAATTGCACCTGTGATTGGCTTTGGTATTACCCAAGATCGTAATTCTCAACCCAATATTACTAATCCACACAACTTCACGATGGAAGTGGTAAAAGTGCCTGCTGGCAATAAAGTAGGTCCATTCAAGATTGATGAGAAAATGGTCATCATCCAGACTCACGGCCAGATAGAGCTTGGTTTAAATGAACAGCAAGATGTGACAATCGCCATTGAAGCTAACGATACGTACTCTGTACCAGCGAACGCTTGGCGCACGCTTAATAACAACTCTGAACAAGAAGCTGAATTCATTATGATCACAGCAGGCGATGCGAGAAAACGTCCTCAGTTTAGCGATAAAATCCTAGCGGACGCATACGAGCTAGGTTACACGCTGGATGCGAGTGGCTACATTGTTAAGCGTAGCCTCATTGTTGAAGAAAGCACACTACTGGCAGACTAATCATGAGAAAAAATAGACTACTAGAAAAATTTGCCGCAAAACAGATAATGGTTAATAGCTGGATTTCGATCCCAAGTAGCTATGGTGCTGAAGTTATTGCTCACACCGGTGTCGATAGCGTCACTGTGGACATGCAGCATGGCATGATTGGATTTAGTGATTTGGTTCATATTTTTCAAGCAGTGTCAGGCTCACCAGCGGTACCGCTGGTGAGGCTACCATCCAGCGAACCAAGTATGGTAATGAAGGTATTGGATGCAGGCGCTTACGGCATCATTTGTCCGAGTGTCGATACTCCTGAGATCTGCTGTGAGCTCATCTCAGCTTGTCGCTACCCTCCTCTAGGTACTCGATCATTTGGTCCAACCCGTGGTCTCACCTATGGTGGCAAGGACTACACTGAGCATGCTGACAATGAAATCATGGTTCTTGCGATGATTGAATCTCAGCAGGCGTTGGATAACCTTGAAGCGATCCTCGATACTCCAGGGCTAACCGGAATCTATATCGGCCCGAATGATCTGGCGTATAGCCTTGGCGAAAAGCCAGGTACAACCAGTGACAAAGTGGAAGACGCTATTGCACATGTATTGCGCCAAGCGAAACAACGTGGCTTGTTTACCGGCATTTTTTGCTCTGGTCTGGAAAATGCTCTACAGCGTAAAGAGCAAGGCTTTGATTTAGTGACTCCGGGCAATGATGCTGGCGCATTAAGAAATGCCTATCAGCAGTTTGTCGGCAAAATCGGCAACATTGAGAGAGAGACTGTCTCTGCGGGTGGTTATTAATGGCATTACCCATTGTACTGCTACCAGGCACACTATGTGATGAGCAAGTATGGGATAAAGTGATCGCTGAGTTGAGCCCCACTCAACCGGTGATCACCAAACCCCTCGGCGCGCATTGCAACTGGGATGACGAACTAGCAAACTTAGTCGCAGATTTGCCAGAAGAGTTTATTCTGGTCGGCTTTTCACTTGGTGGGATCGCGGCACTGGCATTACTCAATCAATATCCTGAACGAGTAAAACGCCTAATATTAGTAGCATCGACAGCATTAGCGGATCCTGAAGAGTCACAAGCGCGTCGCCGAGAATTACTATCCTTGGCCGAGCAAAAGAGTGATTTTAAGGCATTAGCTTTGATGCAAATATCACCTTGTGATCAGCAAAACCTTGGAGAGCGTGGCGTAGACTTCGCTGTAGAAATGGCTGAGCGCTTTAGTGTTGAGCAATATGCTTGTCAGACTGAACTAGCTTGTTCACGTCAAGACACAAGATCCACACTCGCAAAATCGACATTACCTGTTGATCTTATTTACGGCAGTGAAGATCAGGCTTGTGGTGAGGATAAGCAGCGGTTGATCGAACAATCTTGTGACCAAGCTAAATTGCATCGCGTTGAAGGCGCAGGACATTGGTTGCCACTAAGTCATCCTGAAAAGGTAGCGGCCATCATAAGTGCATCATAATTATTCTTTAAAGATATTAGGCCATGATGTGTAGGTAAGACTGCATATCATGGCTTTTGTCTGCGGCTAACCTATCATTAATGAAATTGATTGGTGTTGCTTACACTCGTAACGCGGAATTGTCCAGAACCTTCACAGCCAGTACTTTATAAATTTGCAATACTTCATTTTTTTGTTGGTGATGCAACTTGCACTACTTAACTAATCGTTTAGTAGAAGCCATAGAGAGTTCTCATGTAGGCTTAATTTAATTGCATTGGTTCTACTGATAATCCGTGCAAGCGTGTCATCAACTGGGATACCATGCTCAAAGTCTCTATATTGCTGTAACCAATCAAGCTTATTGTTTCCAAAGTCAACTATGTCACTCCATCCTTCAGCTACAGATACTACGACTGCTACGGTCAGAAACAGTATATCAAGAAAGTCATACTTAAGATTAATGATTTTCCTGGGTCTTCAATCCGGCTAAAGTGGTCTTACAAAACTCATTTCGATATCTTATTTTATGTGGTATCGATCTGTGCTTCACTTCTGCTTAAAGTACGATTTTTCCTTGTGAACACAGGTATATAACACACTCGATATACCCGTGTTCATTGAAGATGCTTGATTTTCTTTAGAATCAGGAACATGCTACGAACCATGAAAATTACACTGACTCCTCAACAGAAAAGGCAACTCGAACAAATGCACGATATTGAACGTGATAGTCGAGTTTGCGACCGTATTAAGGCTGTTTTGCTGGCTTCTGAAGGCTGGAGTCAGACCATGATTTCACAAGTTCTTCGGATTCATGAATCCACCGTTGCACGTCACCTTAGCGACTACGTTCTTTCTGAAAAACTTAAGCCTGAAAATGGCGGAAGTCAAAGCAAGCTTTCTGTAACTCAAACCATGCACCTAATCGAGCATTTGACTGAGAAAACTTATTCTCACACGCATCAAATTGTCTCCTACGTTAAAGAGACATTTGGACTTGATTACACGGTCTCTGGTATGAACAAATAGCTTCACCACAATGGTTTTAGCTACAAGCAGCCGAAAGGCGTTCCACACAAGTTTGATGAAACAAAACAGATAGCATTCATAGAGGCTTATGAAGCTCTAAAGGCAAGCTGTGGTAAGGATGAATCAATAGTCTTTATCGACGCAGCTCATCCAACACTATCAACAAAAATATCTCATGGATGGATACGAACTGGTCAGGATAAAGTGATTGAAACAACGGGTAATAGTAGCCGATTGAACGTTATTTGCGCAATGAACCTGTCAGATATCGGGTCTACTATTGTTCGCTTTTTCTGTAAGTTAAGAGAGAGTTATCCGTTAGCTCATAAGCTTCATATCATCTTAGATGGTGCGGGATATCACCGCAGTTAATTAGTCAGAGATGCGGCGTTTGTCCTGAATATTGCACTGCATTATCTTACTCCTTACAGCCCAAACCTCAACCCAATAGAGCGGCTATGGAAGGTAATGAATGAGAAGTCGAGGAACAACGTTTACTTCAAAAGAAAGCGGGACTTCAAGGCGGCAATAAAACAATTTTTTGCAGTGACTCTTCCAGAGATTGCAGGCTCTTTGATATCTCGAATTAATGATAATTTTCAGATTCTCAAGCCTGCATCTTTAAGTTGAACGGGTATATTCTATTTTGGGCTGACTTGGATTTAAACCGATCCAATGCATCTCATTATCAGTGAATATTCAATCTGAAACAGTGCTCCAACCCAGATGTTGGCGTTTTGTTGCAAATTTACACTTATCGTTGTTACTAAAATTTAGCTAAGTGTTTTAAATGTATTTATTCTGTAAATTATTGATTTTATGATACATAAAGGCGTGAAAAATCCAAATTCCACTATTTGTAGAAACGGATAAATTGATTTATTTTATCTCGCGCAAACTTTCAGAATTGAAATAGAGTACCAGATTTATGTTTGCTTATCGATTTCGTGCTAAATGTTGTCAAATTGACGTAAAGCGATGCTTTATTCTGTGATTACAAAAAACCACGGATTTACCCATGGGTGAATGCCAATTCCAAAATTACAGCGTAAGCTATTTGTAATTTTGATCAACGCTTTAGCGTTGCCACGGTAAGTACCCCGAACATGCCGAGGGGATCTTCTTAAGGCACTTTTACACTTGTAAGTTTAGTTATATTTAGTTACATCTTTCCGCTGCGGCGAGAAAAAAGTTCCTCTATGATCCTATTCCTTTTATTGTTGTTTGTATAAGTCCTTAATTATGAGAAAGAATACGCTAACGATCATGCCAAGTGTTTTAGCACTGGCTATCGGTATGGGATTGCCTGCTGCACAAGCAGGAGTGATCACAGACGCAACCATCGTCGGCTCTGAAAGCCAATGGTGGAACACGTACAAAGTAACCCTGACAAACGATGGTTCTCAATCAATAGAGTTGCGTGATGCCAAGGTTTTGTTTGATTCAAATCTAACCATGTCCGCGCCTTCTTGGGCTGCTACAGGCGTTAGCTACCCAAGCATAGCATTTACGAGTAATGCAAAAGGGAGCCTATTCGAAAACACTCTTACCCTTTCTTTTGATAATGGTAGTTGGGTTAAGTCACAACTTCCAACTGGTGAAAGTATCGAGCTAACACTGGGTGTGAGTGGCGTATTGGATCTTGCTCTACTACAAAAAACTATCCGTTTGATTGCTGATAATGGTGACGTGGGTGAGCCAGAGATCTCGATTCAGTTAACGTCACCAGTAAGCGGTGCGGAGTTTGAAGAAGGCCAAGCGGTTGCCATGCTAGCAAACGTAACGGCGACTAATACCAGCGTTAAAGCCGTGACTTTCTTTGTCGACAACAATCAAGTAGCTCGTGTAACACAAGCCCCATTCCAAGCGAGTTGGACTTCTGTTGGCGCAGGCGCTCACACGATCAAAGCCGTAGTGGAAGACACCTCAGGTCTTACACAGCAACAAGCGGTCAGCATTTCAGTAAAAGAGAAGCCAGTTGAGCCACCTGTGGAGCCAGAAGTGCATGAGCTGACGTTCGTCGCGCCTACACAAGGTCAAACATTGATGGTGGGTCAGGCAACGACGATCAAAGCACGCGTTGATGGTGAATTGATCTCTAAACTAGAGTTCTGGGCGAATGACCGCAAGCTAGGTCAACGTAACATCGCTGCAGGTCAAACGACGTATTCTCAATCTTGGACGCCAAATGAAGTGGGCAATGCGACACTTAAAGTGGTGGTTCTCGATCAGAACAACCAAATGGTTGAACAACGCAGTATCGCTGTTGCTATTGAAGCAGCCCCAAGCTTTGTTAAGCCAGAAGTGAGCTTCTCTTCGCCTTCAAACGGTTCGAAGTTTGAAAAAGGTGAAGCGGTATCGATATCTGTTCGTGCAACGGATGCTGATGACGATTTGTCTCGCGTTATCGTGAAAGCAAACAACAAGCAAATCTGTGATTTCAACGCAGCAACCACAAACCAGTTCTCTTGTAACTGGACGGCGTCAGAAGTTGGTGCAGTTAAGCTAGAAGCGATTGCGACGGATGCTGAGAACCTAACGGCGACAACACGTGTAAACATCACAGTTGAAAAAGTAGAAACACCGACACCTCCGCCAACAGGTGGACTGTGTGCTGACTTTAATGTGTACCCAGACTGGACTCGTGGTGATCACGCGACAGGCGGTGACATTATGGTTCATAAGAACATTGCTTACTCAGCTGTGTACTGGACGCAATCTGTTCCTGGCAGCGATAGCTCATGGTCATTGCATCTAAACTGTGATGGTACTGAGCCGGGTACAGCGCCAGCGCTATCATTGCGTAACCCAATGGATCCAGTGCGTCTAGAAGTGGCAGGTTGGCCAAATACATTCGTAGTGGCGAGTCCATCCACTCAAGCGCCAAGCACGCTAACTATTGCAGCAAGCAGCAGTGATGCGCTCACAGACCTAGAGCAACTGACTCGTTCGTTTGTGTCAGCTATCGAACAAGCAGAGAACGCGGGTACAGCATCTATTGTGATTCGATCTGATGTTCTGGATCTCGCTACGCAAGACAAAGGTGCATCGTTTGGTGCCGTTGCGGTTAAACAAGCACTGACGAATGCCATTGATATCACGGGTAGCGGTATTGATATCGATGCGATCAACGCACTGAGCGATGACGTGAAAGGCTGGTCACATGCTTACAACTTGATCTTCACAACCCTTGCGCCACAAGCGACATTTGGTTGGTCACTAAGCATTGGTGAGTTTGCTTACGATACCCACTCTGGTCGTCAGTCTGTATGGGATGAAGCGTCCGTTTTCACGGCAGATCTACTTGATAGTTTCGAGCTTTACAAAGCAGATGCTTCGAACAAAGCTGACTTTGTGGCGTTTACTAAATCGAATGCAACAACTGCACTAACCAGCGAGCAGTGGCACCACGCACTTGAGTACGTAAAACAGGTAACAGATTACGTTGATGCGCCTGCGATGCTAGCGAACATGCCGGCAGAGCAAACTGCAAACTACTTCATGGGCAACACGCAAACCGATCAGCAAATCCGTAAAGCGGCGTACAGCAACGTATTTGCATTGATGTTTGATCAAGACTCTCAAGCCCTAACCAGCAAAATTGAGCTTTACCAAACGGCGAAAGTGCCACTGTACTACGTAGGTGAAGAGTTAGAGAAAGGTTCATTGACTCGCATTGAAGCGCTAAACCAAGAGTTAGCAAATGCTGAAAGCGTGATGGATAACGAAGCCTTCCTATACGAAACACCACAATCTCAGTGGGTTCCGTCAACGGTTTACAAGTGGAACGACTTCCTAGATGGCTTGAACGCAATGCACAACATTGGTGTCGCGGGCAACAAGTTCTGGCTAATGAACGATGAAGTTGATGACGCAACCAACATCAAATACGCGAAAGTCGCGATTGCTGCGTTCCTTGCGCAAAGTATGCAAGAGACTATCCGCTACAACGCGTGTGATGAAAACAACTGGTCTGAAGTGAAATACGGCGCGCCTGCGGATTACCCAATGACAGCAAGCTGTGGTCAATTGGGTCAGAAATACGCAGATTACGGCGTAAACTCAGTTTCTGGTTTGGACCACGCGTACTCTTGTCCTCGTGATGACAAAATGGAAGTTAGTGCTCTGACTCATGCGAAATGGTATGGCGCCCCAGCCCCAGTCTTTGCAGCACCTGATGCAGTACTTGAAGAGCGTGGTCTATTGGTGAACGGTGCAGCAGGTCGTTGGACAAACAACGGTCACTGTAACGATGTTCCAGAAAGCGTAGATACGTCTAAGCAAGTATGGGAACGCGACGAATGTAAGACTTACGTTGGTCAGAAAGCAGGTAAGTTCATTTGGGACGGCAGCAGCCAAGAAAGCGTTGAAGGCTGTGGCTGGTGGGGTCGTGGTGTTATCCAAACCACAGGTCGTCAGAACTTCGGTACGCTTAACCACTACCTAGGTCGTTCGCACGTTGATCCATCAACCATTGGTAAGACAATTGATGGCGTAACGGTAGAAGCGCCACCGGCGAACCCACTTTATGCTGAACTAGACTTCTGTTCTAACCCAGGTCTGATTTGTAGCTCGGAAGAGAACAAAGAGATCAAGTGGATCGCAGGTCTGTTCTACTGGGTAACGTCAGTTCAGGCATACAACGATGAAGGCGGTCAGTACGCTGATTGGAACTACCACAACGAACTGAAGAAGTACGTGGACAGTGGTCTGCAAGGTTCTCAATTTATCGATGACGTTTCAGGCATCGTTAACCGTGGCTGTCCGGATCTAACGTGTTCGACAGGTGATGTTCACAACGTGAAAGAGCGCCGCGAGAACTTCAAACTGGTACTACAAAAGCTAGGTCTTGATCCTCGCTAATTAAGACAAAGCAACATAGATAAAGCAAAGCCATCACTAAAAAGTGGTGGCTTTTTTGTTTTTCGCATTAGGTTCAGGTGTTTAGTTTTTATTATTACAAATCCGTAATAGTTATTTTCTTTTTCAGCTTATTATCATTTATTTGTAACTCAATATAATGCCCGCCATTCCAAGCGCATTTGCTGCGTTTTTGATTTTTATCTTTCGATGGATGGTTTCCGGGAGGGGAGTATGTCGAATTTTGTTGTTGTCGGTGGTGGTGCTGCGGGTCTAGAAATGGTCACGCGTTTAGCGAGCAGTTTTGCAGACAAATCTGACCATACCGTTACTTTGGTTGAGCCATCTTCTCATCACTTATGGAAACCAAGACTGCATGAGATTGCAGCGGGCACGTTTGATAATGAGTTAGATTCGGTTGCGTTTCGTCTTCATGCCGCTTGCCATGGTTACCAATATGTTCAAGCTCGCATGTCAGGCTTACAGAGGGCAAATAAAACGATTGCAGTGATCGCTGATTTCTCTCCAGAGCAAACATTGAAATACGATTACCTCTTGATTGCATTGGCGCGATAAGTAACGATTTCAAAATTCCGGGCGTAAGCGATCATTGCTTGTTCTTAGATGGGATCAGTAATAAAGATGAAATGGAAATATAGTGTTCACCACCTTATCTGTTATTGCACAAGCTGAACGCCACCTGATACTAGAAAGAATCAAAGAGGGACTAATAGAAGCGAAATTGAAAGTGATTAAGCTTGGACGTAAGCGAACATTGATTCGAAAACGACTCAACAATTTGTATACTCAAGGCGTAGGAGTAACTGACATAGAGAGGCAACTTGTTCCTGCTCATCAAAGTTCACTTAATTAGAAGGAATAAATCATGAATGTGGTTCGAAAATCTGCAGCGTGTGTATCGCTCGTTTTTTTTGTCGGCGGTTGTGGTGAAGCTATAAACAATGCTCATGTTGAGGTATTAACTCAAGGTAAGGCTATGGGCGAAACCTCAAGAGTACCGACAATGATAAAAAATGTACAAGGAGATACCGTATTAGTACTAACGCATGGATGGCGAAGTTACGACGATCCATGTCGAACAGTCGGCGAAACGGAAGAAACCTCTGATTACCTAGACCATACGACACGTCTCATAGCTTGCCCTGTTGGCGATGCGGGTATTGAAGATATAATCCATCAAATGCAAGGCAAGCTTTTAACTAAACTCGAAGGATATCAGTTGATTAGTATACCTAATCCGAGCTCTCTGTAATCTACTTTATCCGTGCACAGCGCTGAGTGACGTCAAATAGTGAATTTGACCACCTTATTAAGATGTGATGTATGATGATCTCGATACTAAAACTGGTGACATTATGACTAGGTGTGAAAGACGCACTTTTAACCCAGAATTTAAGCTTGAATGCGCTCAGTTAGTGCTTGACCAGGGGCGTACTTACAAAGAAACCTGCGAAGCAATGGGCATTGGAAAAGCCATACTAGAAAGCTGAGTAAGACTACTCAAAGCTGAAAGAGCTGGTAAAGCACCAAGAGCATCTCAATTGACTCCAGAGCAAAGAGAAATCTGCGACCTGAAAAAGAAAAGGAAATTCTAAAAAAGCTACTGTCAGACTCCCTGAACCGTTCTCGGTAATCGAGAAACTCAAGAAGAGTTATACTGTAAAACGGCTTTGTGAAGTGTTCGGGGGTTCATCGCAGTAGCTATCTTTACTGGGCAACTGGAGATAAATATCTATCGTCAGAGCGTGTACTTGTTCGTGCCGAAGTTCGCCGAGCTTATGATCTGGACAATGGTGAACCATTGCTGATATAGTAAAAGCGAGAGGCATTCCACTTAGTCGTTATCGAGCGAGTCAGTTGCCAACTACCGAAACATACGTACAAAAAAAACACAACAAGAACATGTTCATATACCCAACCAGTTAAATCGTCAGTTCGTGGTAACTGACCCGAATCAACTCTGGTTCGGTGCTGTGACGTGACAGAGATGGTCTTATCGGGTTGTGAAACCCAACGGTACGGTTTCGTACGTTAAGCATTAAATCAAACAGTTAGAACGGTATGGCGTTTAGTTAGACTCAAATTTAATGCAGGCACTTTTATTCCTATGTCGAGCTGTTAAATATTTATTAACACAAAATAAATATTAATGAGAAAAGTTAAACCAAGTCGAATCAAAATATTAACGGAATAAGAAGTCCATGAACTTTACTCCCGTCCCGAATTTAATCAGAATGATCGTGAAGAGTTTTACTTGATAGATCAGAGTATCGAGAAAGCGCTATCAAACATGGGAAAGATCGAAACTAAAATTTATTTGATTGGCTATTTCCGAGCCAAGCCTGTTGTGTCGCAATTTAGATTGCGAGACGTGAAACAAGATGTTGATTACATTTACGCTACTCACTTCCCAAACAGAAAACCTAAATATCCACTCATTGCTAAAAGCACATGAGTGGCACTGATCTTTAAGATGAACGAGCTACTCGGCTTCAAACGATTAACCAAATCAGCCGAGAAGGCGTTATTAGAAAGATTACAAAATGTGGCTACGATATGTACCTATTTGCGACAGAACCTTATCAACTCAATAGTTCAGCTTGCGGAAGTTGTAGGCAGAACGCGCTTTAAAATGTCGGCAAGTGTGACTACTCCGATCATTTTTTCGTCTTTACTCACGACCGCTAACTGGACACTGGCTTCGCGCATGCGGACGAGTGCTTCGTAGACCGGTGTTTTAGAGTCGAGTACATAAGCATTACGCGCCACTTCACGGGCAGGTCTATGTGCTGGCTCGAGTAACGTATCACGCACATGGACAACTAAAGGCTTTAGTCCACTGTTACCAAACACAAGAATACGCAAGTGTCCCGATGCTATCGCGGCTGCACGTATGTCCGCAACGGTGGCATTTTTGTCGACATGTGCCATCACCTGACCTTCAGTAACCAAAGAGTCAATTTGAATCGAGCTCAGTTCGATAAGACCAGAAAGCTGCTTTTGGATTTTTGGTTGCAGCGTACCAACGTTGCCAGAATGCTCTACCAACAGGCGAATAGTATTAATGTCTTGCCCGCCAACTGCCGCACTTTCCACCGGTTCAACACCTGAGGATTTCACTAAACGGTTGGCGATACTGTTAATCCAATTAAGTAATGGACGCAGTGGCCAAACATAGGTTCTCGCGACAATACCGATAGCCAGCGCTGATTTCTCAGGATGCGCAATCGACCATGACTTCGGTGCCATTTCGCCAACAACTAAATGAAGGAACGTCACGAAAAATAGAGCAAAGCCAAAGGCTGCGCCATCAGCTAGCCACTCTGGCATGCCAACTGCAGTAAAGACTGGACCTACCCATCGGTCCACAGCCGGTTTAGTGACCGCGCCTAATGCAAAGGTACAGAAAGTAATACCGAGCTGCGCACCGGCTAGCATTAGCGTCAGGTCGTTCATGCCTCGTAATGCTGCGCGTGCAGAGCGGCTTTCTAGCGCGATTTCTTGAAGGCGATGTCGGCGCGCACCCATTAACGCAAACTCGATGATGACGAAAAAACCACTTAATACAATCAGCGCAAAAGTAATGACAAAAACAATTAATGGGTCGCTCATCTCTTCTTCTCCAAGATTGATTTCTCTACCAATTTTACACGCACTTCAGTTGGAACATGGCGTTCGATACGCAGAACGCTTACTTCTAAGTGACGCAATAGTGGTTCGCCTGAAGCAAGCTCGGAAGGATCGATTGGCAGAGCGACAATAATCATTTCGCCATTAATAGGAAGTGCGCCTTTTTCGGCAATCAACATCCCGGCAATGGTTTCTACATCACGTCTTGATAGATCGTAACCAATCGCACGTTTCACTTCGTCAAGGTGGACATCGCCGGTCATTAACCAGACTTTGTCACTTTCCGCGACGACGGCATTGCTATTGTCCATATCGTGTTCGTCAGTGATTTCACCAACGATTTCCATCGCCAAATCTTCGATAGTCAACACACCAGCAAAACCGCCGTATTCATCGATAACACAAGCCAATTGGTTGGTTGATGTCACTAGCTGGTCTAGTGCATCAGGCAGCCTCATCAAAGTCGGCAAGACGGTCGCAGGGCGCATGACCGATGAAACGATAGCATCAGCATGCCCAGTTTCGATTTTATTCAGTACATCAGCAAGATGTACGACACCTACTGGCGCATCATCGTTATTGATAACCGGGTAGCGAGTATGAGCTTGTGCCATCAGCGATAAAAGCTCGGTAAGTGTCGTATCCGGCTCAACCCAACCCACTTTTGAACGAGGCACCATTGCGTGTTCGACATCGTGCGCTGGGAAGTCGAGGATGCGGTCCATCATCAACGAAAGCTCGACCGGCAAATCGCCGCTGTTGCGAGAGTTGGCGATGATATGGTGTAGATCTTCTTCTGAGGCACTGACATCTAAATCATGCACAGGCTCGATGCGCATTGCTCGCAATAGTAGGTTGGCAGACTTATCGAAAAAACTGATAATCCAACCAAACACGGACATATAAATCAGCGTTGATCGAGATAGCATGCGAGACATCGGCTCTGCGTTGGCAATGGCGAGGTTTTTCGGATAAAGCTCACCCAGGATCATTTGCACCACCATGGCGATGACTAAAGTTGCCACCGTACCGATGGCAATCCCCGTTTCGAGTTCCATGCCAAAGTTTTGCAGTAACACACCGAGGGAGCGACCGACCAAAGGCTCAGCGACAAAACCCAGTACAAGACCTGTAACCGTAATACCAAGCTGCGCACCTGACAGCATAAAACTAGTACGCTTTGTGACGGAAAGAGCACGTTTAGCGGCAGCATCGCCAGAGGCGGCGAAAGTGGCAAGTCTGGTTCTATCGACCGCCATATAGGCAAACTCTTGGGCAACGAAATAGCCATTTGTAGCAATAATTACCAAGATAAATAAAATGCCAAATAGAAGGGTAATTAGAGGTTCAATCATGGTTGGCCCCTCCTTTAGTAACACAGGTTTTTAAGGAGTTACACAGTTGAATTAAATCATTATACACACAGTATTCCTAAGGTAAAAACAGGAAGCGTAGTATATTTCTTCCGCAACAAAACCGTCCATTAATAGTTTTGTATCTCTTTGACAATAAAATGAGAACGGACGCTCCAGTAAGTAATTTTCTAAAAAAATCAAAAGTTTAGAGCAATATGATGGTGGAGGAGAAGTTTCTAGCAAGTTACCTTATGTTACAAATATCACCAGTTTGAGTATTGCTGAAGGCGTCAAAAAAGCGCGGAATACCATTCCTACTTGAAATTGCATCGGTGTTTACTGGCACTCAAAAACATCCTCCACACAGTGGCTTTGTTGCTTAAATCGATGGAACTAAATCTAGAAGCTACGATCTGATCGGCTACATCCATCAATCATCGTAGCCCCATGCCTAAACCTCGTTACAAAACAACTAACTGGAAGCAGTACAAAAGCCTTAATCAACCGTGGCTCTCTGACCTTTTGGATTGATGAGGAAACGATAACTGAGTGGAAGCAAAACAAACAAGGCAAGCGTGGTAGACCTCGCCGATTCAGCGACTTAGCCATTACTACCGCACTGATGGTGAAACGTATTTTCTCTATGCCATTGAGAGCGCTACAAGGTTTTCTAGACTCTGTATTTAACCTGGCTAACATCCCGCTTATTTGCCCGCACTACACCTGTATAAGCCGCCGAGCTATGGAAGTTGAGGTTTCATTTAAAACCAAAACCAGAGAAGCAATACAACACCTGGCAATTGATGCCACTGGCCTCAAGGTTTATGGCGAGGGTAAATGGAAGGTCAAGAAGCATGGTACTGATGGGAAGCGCAGAGTCTGGTGTAAACTGCATATTGCAGTAGATATAAACACTCACGAAATAGCCGCAGCAGAGCTGAGTTTATCTAACGTAACCGATGCGGAAGTGCTCCCAACTTACTCAAGCAGACGCGTCGTAAAATCATTAAAATATCAGGTGATGGTGCTTATGACACAAGGAATTGTCATGACGCGATACGGATTAAGCAAGCGGTTGCGCTTATCCCACCACGAGAAGGGGCAGCCTTCTGGGAACGAGGACATCCTCGCAACTTAGCAGTGGGTTGCCAGAAGCTCTACGGCTCTAACAAGAAATGGAAAAAGCGGTATGGTTATCATAAGCGCTCGCTCTCAGAGACAGCAATGTATCGGGTAAAACAGTTGTTAGGTGGGAAATTAAGCCTGAGGGACTACAACGCTCAAGTTGGTGAGACTTACGCTATGATCAAAGCGCTGAACAAGCTTACAGGGCTAGGTATGCCTGAAACTCAGTATGTTGTTTAAGAACTGAACAACATGGGGCTACCATGTCTTCTCATCGAATTAAGCAACAAAGCCTGTTTAAATCTGTAATTTTTTGTTAATAATTTTAAAAATAGAATTGAGCATATTATCGGTTTACCATATATATAATATTGGTAGAAAAAGCTAAAACAAAGGTATAAAAAGTGAAAACAAATAAAAATATTCTTCAAGCAGCAGTGGGTATCGCGATGCTATCTGCCCTACCAACTGCAGTAAATGCTCACGGTTGGTCAGAGTTTCCGAAGGCTCGACAAACTATATGTTTTGATCAAGGCGGAATTTGGTCTGGTAACCCACCAAACGCAGCTTGTGCTCAAGCAAAGGAAATCTCTGGTACTTATCCATTTGTTCAGCGTAATGAATTCGCTAAGAACATTACGGATTTCAACAATATGGCGGCAGTAAAAGCTGCGATTCCAGATGGTACGTTGTGTTACGCAAATGACCCTCAGAAAAAGGGCGTGGGCGCACCGCATACAGGTTGGACACGTACGGAGCTAAAGACAGGAACATTCGAATATGTGTTTAACGCGACCGCACCTCACAACCCTTCATTTTGGGAATTTTACCTAACCAAACCAGGTGCAGATCTGAGCAAGCCACTTGCGTGGGATGACCTACATCTTATCCAAACAGAGGGTAACGTGCCAGTAGGCGGTGATAAAAAGTACCGCATGAACGTAACAATTCCTTCTGATCGTTCTGGTGATGCGATTCTTTTTGTTCGCTGGCAGCGTGATGATTCGGCGGGTGAAGGCTTCTACAACTGTTCAGATATCTCTGTTGTAGGCGAAGAAACACCTCCACCAGAGCCACCGCCACAACCACAACCAGACCTTGAGAAAGGCGATCTTTATATTCCAGTTGATTTTGTCGGCCCAGATATAGGCGATACAGTGAAATATGACATCATCAACAAATACGGTGACGTAGCACGTAGCTTTGATATCGAAGTGAATGCATCAAACATCAACGATTGGGAACGTCTACTGGCTTCTGAAATCAACGGTTGGCACTCAGAGTTCCAAAAGGGCTCAGTCTTCATCGGTGATTGGCATGAAGAGATGTCACACTACATGTACTTCCAGAACGATCCATCACGTAACTTTTTTAACTCAAAAGATAGCCGTGCATCTGGGATGATTTCAGTTATTGATGGTGATGAAGGTGGTGTGGAGCCACTGACTGGTGACATCTACGAACTGGTTAAGAGTGACAAGATTGTAAATGCTGGTGACAAAGTGGTTATTGCAACTAGCGAAGCAGCGAACCTAACGCAAACTCAAGGTTCAGCAGTTAGCATTCAGAACAATGGCACGGCTTCTATCGTCGTTGATACAACGGCAATCACACAAAATGAAACACTGTCGTTTGTTGCAAATGCAGTAAACAGCGAGCGTGCAGAGACATTTACGTTTGAAGTTATTGCACACGACGGTACGGTAGACCCAGAACACCCAGAACACCCAGAACACCCAGAACACCCAGAACTAAGTGGTGATGCGTGGGATGCAGCGAAGACTTACCTAGGTGGTGAAGTAGTATCTTACGCTGACCAAAAATGGAAAGCTCAGTGGTGGATCCAAGGTGGTGACAATCCACAAGCAACTTACCAAAAAGACCAGTGGGGAGTTTGGCGTCCAGTTAACTAATCCCACTCGTTAAAGCCAAAAGGAATTGGCTAAGACAAGCATCAAATCCATCGCTCTTGCTAGATATGCTGATTTCTGGTGTATGGAAGAGAAAGGAAGTTGCGGTGTAATCTGTTGATGTGGTTCTCGCCAGAACGATTAACAGAAAGGTACACCGCATGACTAATAATACTGTTGTTTCACTGAATATACCACAAGACCTGCTTACAGAACTGATACGTCAAGGGGGATAGAGATTTGATTGAACAAGCTGTTGAAGCTGAGCTTCAGCAGCGACTAGCCCAATATCAGAGTGTAATGGTTGACGGAAAGCAAGCCGTCGTTCGCAACGGTTTCTTGCCTGAGCGAACCTTGCAAACAGGTGTCGGTGGTGTCGAAGTGCAAATTCCTAAGGTACGAGATCGCTCAGGGAATGGCGTCAAATTTAATAGCAATTTGATACCACCGTATCTCAAGCGAACAAAGAGCGTTGCAACACTGCTGCCGTTACTCTATCTCAAGGGGATATCTACGGGCGAAATGCTGGCTGTTCTGGAGTCTCTGCTTGGTAAGGATGCGCAAGGCCTATCAGCCAACAGCATCTGTCGCCTCAAAGAGCGCTGGTATGCTGAGTACGAACAGTGGCGTAAGCGTGACCTCGGTAGGCGTCGCTATGTTTACGTGTGGGCTGACGGTGTTTATGTCACGTTAGGATGGACGATAAGCTCTGCTTACTCGTCATCATTGGTGTCGGTGACACTGGACGCAAAGAAGTCCTTGGCGTTCTGGATGGTCATAGCGAGTCAGAAGCAAGTTGGACGGAACTCATTGAGCAGCTACGAGCGCACGGATTACAGCTAGCACCGAAGCTCGCCATCGGAGATGGCGCACTTGGCTTCTGGAAAGCGGTTGCGAAGTGCTGGCCTGAAACGACTCAGCAACGCTGCTGGGTACATAAGACGGCGAATGTGCTTAACAAGGTGCCCAAAAGCGTACAACCACGAATGAAGGAAGCACTGCAAGATATCTGGATGGTAGAAACTAGAGATGATGCTTATCACGCTTTCTCAACCTTCCAGAAGCGCTTTGAAGCCAAGTATCCAAAGGTAACCGACTGCTTGGTGAAAGATAAAGCTGAAATGCTGGCGTTCTACGATTACCCAGCAGAGCACGAGGTTCATATCAGAACAACCAACCCAATAGAATCGATGTTCGCCACAGTACGCTTACGCACGAACAAGACAACGAACTGTGGAAACAGAAAGACGACGTTGATGATGGCCTGCAAGTTAATGCGCAGTGCAGAGACGAAGTGGCGTCGTCTACGAGGTTCTGCACTCCTAGCGGATGTTGTGAAAGATGTTCGCTTCATCAATGGAGTGAAAGAAATGGAGACTCATCAACAGGCTACTTCATGATCTCCATACACCACCTTTGACAATAGCTCTTAGGATAAGTTCAGTTAATTCATTCGATATGAGACAAAAGTTAGCATGGAAGAAGCCCGAAGTATGAAACAATTAAAACCCGAACTCAGATAATAAGTGCGATACTTCATGGGTAGGACTGAGGAAGACAGCCAATTGTTGAGATTGGTATGCTCTTCTGACCAAAGAAACAAGCAGTTCCAACATGAAGTATCAACAATTGACTGAAGGGAAAAGATACCAGATTTCAGTTCTTTTAGAACGAGAGGTATCAATAAAAAATATTGCTCTTGCCATCGACTGCCATAGAAGCTCTGTTTATAGAGAACTTAGCCGTAATAGCGAAAAAGCAAATTACTGCCCTCAAACCGCTCATCAAGCCTGCATTGAGAGAAGGCGTCAGGCTCCAAAGTACATAATACCCTCGGAGCGAGTTGAGTTCATCCGATTGTTGATTGAACACGATTGGAGTCCTGAGCAGGTTTCAGAAGTATTGACGGCTTCAGGGATGCCACTCAATCATGAATGGATTTACCATCACATTGCAAATGACAAAGCAATGGGTGGCAAGCTTTATAGGCATTTAAGACAAGGTCATAAGCGATACCGTAAAGGCAAAAGAACCAAGGCAGAAGCCATTAAGAATGCTGTCTCGATAGATGACAGGCGTTCCTTTGTTGATAGTCGTGAACGCTTCGGTGATTGGGAAATCGATACGGTGTTAGGTAAGCATGGGACTGGTGCTATCGTGACGACTTTGTTGCGTAATTCAATGGAACTAAATCAAGAACCTACGATCTGATCAGCTATCTCCACTCTCTCTAGTAGTCCTATGCCTAAGCCTCGTTATAAAACAACCAACTGGAAGCAATACAACCAATCACTCATTAACCGTGGTTCTCTGACCTTTTGGATTGATGAAGAAGCAATAAGCGGGTGGGCGCAAAGCAAACAGAATAAGCACGGGAGGGCGCGTCGGTTCAGTGATTTAGCTATCACGACAGTACTTATGGTCAAACGAGTTTTTTCCATGCCATTGAGAGCGCTTCAAGGATTTATCGACTCGATATTTAGGTTAGCTCATGTACCGTTAAGTTGTCCGCATTACACCTGCATCAGTAGTAGAGCCAAGCAAGTTGAGGTTTCATTTAAGACTAAAGCGAGAGGAGCAATACAGCGCCTAGCCATTGATGCTACTGGCCTTAAGATTTATGGCGAAGGTGAATGGAAAGTCAAAAAACACGAGACGAATGGCAAGCGTGGAGTCTGGCGAAAGCTTCATATTGCCGTCGATACCAACACTCATGAGATCATTGCCGCCGAGCTAAATTTATCGACGGCTACAGATGGAGAAGTACTCCCGAACTTACTGAAACAAACATGCCGAAGTATCCTTGAGGTGTCTGGTGGTGGCGCTTACGACACAAGAGCGTGTCACGCTGCTATTAAGATTAAGCGAGCTGTTGCGCTAATTCCCCCACGAGAAGGGGCCGCCTTCTGGGAGCGTGGTCACCCTCGAAATCTCGCCGTGGGTTGCCAGAAATTATACGGCTCAAATAAGTATTGGAAAGAGCGGTATGGATACCACAAACGTTCACTCTCAGAAACAGCGATGTATCGAGTTAAACAGTTGCTAGGAGGACGATTGAGCTTAAGAAATTACAATGTCCAGTTGGGTGAAACTTGCGCGATGATAAAAGCGTTGAACAAACTTACTGGATTAGGTATGCAGGGTGAGATCGTGAACGTTTTTTAAGCAAAATGACGACTAATTTGACGATCCTATTTAGCTGTGATCTTATACTCCCTTTTTAGGGAAAGCATCATGCACATCGATCACTTCAAAGAACATTTTCAAACGATTACTGATCTACGCCAAAGCCCTAAGGTCACTTATTGCCTCTTCGAAGTCCTTTTTGGCTCGCTATGTGCGGTGATTGCTGGCGCGAAAGGCTGGTTTGATTTCCGTGAATACATTCTCGGTCATCATAATTGGTTCAAGCGCAATGGCCTATTTTTACATAGTGTTCCTGTAGATGACACGATTGCTCGAATAATCTCAACGATTGACCCCGAGCAGTTTCATGAATACTTCATTAACTAGATGTCATCAATACACATCCTTACCGAAGGTCAAGTGGTTACGATTGATGGCAAAAAACTTCGAGGCTCATACAATCGTGAAGACAGGGCGAGCACCATTCATATGATCAGTGCTTATGCTTCGTCAAACAAGCTCGTGTTGGGACAGCTGAAAACCGAAGCAAAAAGCAATGAGATTACAGCGATCCCCGAACTGATAAAGATGCTTGATATTAAGGGAACCTTAGTAACCATTGATGCTATGGCTTGCCAAACTAAAATTGCTAAAACCATTATAGAGCAAGGTGGCGACTACATGCTTGCCGTAAAGAGCAACCAAGGAAAACTCCGCCAAGCAATAGAAAAGGCGTTCTCTTCTCAGAGAGCTAATATAGCTGATGACCTTTCTCTTGAGCAAGGACATGGGAGTATAGAATCTCGCCAATGCTATGTTTTTGATAGTACGAAACTTGAAAGTGACTTCTCTCGCTGGAAAGACTTGAAGAGCATAGTTATGGTTGAAAACTTTCGCGTTGAGAAGGGCAAATCTGTCGATCTAGATTACCGTTATTACATCAGTTCAAAAAAGATCAGTGCAGGGCAAGCAGCGATGGCAGTCAGAGAACATTGGGGCATAGAATCAATGCACTGGGTGCTTGATGTAACCATGAATGAAGATGCGTGCCAGATATACAAAGACCACGGAGCAGAGAACCTATCATGCTTACGTCATATGAGTTTGAACATGCTCCGAGAAGAACCAACCAAGCTAAGCATTATTGGTAAGCAAAAGCGCTGCATTATGAATACAACGATGCTAGAGGCAGTATTAAGTGCTGGTTTTAGTCAAATGGTGAAAAACTAGGCACTCATGCGCTCACCCTGTAACAGACAGAGATATTGAATTCGCTTTATCGCGGATAAATTATCGACCGAAAAAGTGTTTGGACTTCAAGAAACTAGCTATTGTCTTTAAAGAAATGGTATTGGCTGCTTGATATTGTCGAGTGTTGCACTTTGCAGTTGAATTAGGGATAAACCGCACCAGCAGTTTTGGACACCGAGTTAAGTGAGTACAACCACTAACGAGGTGAACCATGACAAGCAAGATAAAACGTATTATCCATTCCCCCTGAATTTAAAGCAGAGGCCCTGAAGCTAGCAGGTAAAGTGGGAGTAGCAGCTCTCGTTACACGAATCCCAGGTCTACGGTTTGCGTAAGGCTGCGAAGAAAGACACCAGTACCAGTTAGCGGGAAAAAGGTCTAGCCGCTGAAGTCGCCAAACTTAAAAGGCAACTTGCTGAGCAATCTGAAGAGCTAGATAAAGTAAAAAGGTCGCCACCTACTTCACTAAAAATCTAAAGTAGATTGCTACGAATTTATGCTTGACACTTGCTGTGCCTCAATGTTGTACGTATGGCTAAGGTGTTCGGGGTATCTCGAAGTGGGTTTTGTTATTAGATTAAGCACCATCACAAGGCTATTCAACGCGAGGCAAATAGCCAAGAGCTTGATACCAAGGTCAAGGATGCGTTAGACAGCAGCAAAGGCTGAGATGGTGCGAGGCGCATTCAAAAAGAACTGGCTGCAAACTGTGATAATCATAATGTTAAAACCATTGCAGTCAGTATGAAGCGTCAGGATTTGACTCTGAAAGCCGCACGCAAGTTTAAGTGTACAACAGACAGCAAGCATAAAATGCCTGTTGCTTCGAACCTGCTGGCTTAGGACTTTAACGCAGCGGATCCGGGGTGGGTGACATCGCCTACGTTGCCACAAGCGAAGACTGGCTGTACTTGTCGGTAATTACTGATCTTTACTCAAGAAATGTAGTCGGCTGGTCTATGGATACCAGAATGACTGCTACGCTGCTCTGCGATGCGTTATCAATGGCCTTGTTCCGTCGCTGATTCCTTGAGCAAGTTATAGTTCACAGTGATCGAGGTAGCCAGTATTGCTTAAAAGACTATCGGGACCTCATAATCGCTTATAATCTAAAGCAAAGTATGAGTAGAAAAGGGAACAGCTGGGACAACGCTTGTGTTGAGAGCTTCTTCCATTCAATAAAAGTTGAAGCGATCCAATATGAGCCGATCATGAAGCGAGACGAGATGCACCAAGCGATCTTCGAATATATAGAGGTTGATTATAATCGGACAAGAAGGCACAGGCTCTTGGGTATCTAGGCCCTGTTAACTTTGAACAACAACATGTCGCTTAATTAAGTGTCCAGTCGAGCTGGAGCAGATCAGATAAGTAGGCTAATTAATTTTAAGCATCCTGTCGAATGTGAGCTACCCTCTATCGGCTTTATGAATGGAAAATGACTGCTATATTCACCTATCATTCAATCAGACTTTGTCATAGTCACCCTGTACTTAATTATTACCTATGGGATGACAATAATGAAAAAAACACTTACGGCTTCAGCTCTACTTCTTGTTTCTGGCTTGGCTATGGCGAACCCTCAAAAATTTTCAGGTGGCTTCAACGGCCCAATGGCACAAGCCAGCACTACAGTGGCTCAAGCATTAGAAGCACGTGATGAATCTGTGGTGCAATTGACGGGTAACATTACCCACATTGTGGGCGAGGAAGAGTATCAGTTCAGTGATGGCATGCATAACATTGTGATAGAAATTGATGATGATCAATGGAATGGCCTCACTGTTACCCCTGAAGATAAAGTGACAATTGTGGGTGAAGTCGAAAAAGACTGGTCAGAAGTCAAAGTTGAAGTGAGCCGTATTCAAGCGGCTGGCTAATATCCGTCGGGTTGAATCCCTGGCACTCCCTCTCACGTTAATGATAATAAAGGAAACCCTATGTCACTTTTCAAAAAAGTCAGCGACAAACTGAAAGCGGAAGACATCGAGAGCCGTTTAACTATTGCCGAAAAAATCGCTACTTCAAGCTTCTTGAAAGCCGATTCAAAGATTAAGTTTATCGAGAAATACGCAGATATTGATGAAGCGCACATCGATAAAGAAAAGCTCGATAAGACGAGCTAGTTTTTCCGACGCTTTAGTATTAAAAACTCCTCCCATGAGGGAGGAGTTTGGTTAGGTGATGCCAGTCCTTGAACAGCGAAATATTGATGTGGCAAGCCTTAAGCGGTATATTTACCTCTAGCGGGCGAATGGGCTAATCAAAATGTAGAGCAATTAGGTTCATTTACTAAGCAACAACAAAGCCTCACCTAGATAGTAAGATTAGAAATGCGAATACGGCCTAATCGTCCAACTTCTTGACCAATAGAATATCACCTTCTGGTTGATGGAGGTCAAACCTAACTGCAAAAAAGCGTAGGTTGATCCGATATCTGAATTTTGAAATCAAGGCTAGAATACCTAACAATTTACAACTTAAAGAAAGCAAGTTGGGCTTTTTGCTTCTCGGCAAGTTGCGAAAGCTCAGCACTCGCGCTGGCAATCTGGCTAATACCAGTGACATTTTGGTTCACGAGCTCAGAAATGTTAACCACGTTACGATTAATATCACGTGTCACTTGTGACTGCTGCTCTGCTGCAGTAGCAACCTGAGTATTAGAATCATTAATATCCGAAACCGATTCTGAGATGCCAACCAACGCATCACATACACGCTTGGTCAGTTCACTATTATGAGCCAACATCTCAATCGTAGTTTGCATACTGTCATTGGCTAAAACAGATTGATTTTGTAAGTCCTCGATAATCACGCCAATTTCCTTAGTCGAACTTTCTGTACGTCCAGCGAGCATACGAACTTCATCGGCTACTACAGCAAAGCCGCGCCCCATTTCACCAGCGCGAGCCGCTTCAATCGCCGCATTCAACGCTAATAAATTGGTTTGCTCAGAGACATTACGAATGACTGCTATAACATCATTAATTTTCTCTGATTGATCCTTCAAACGTTGTACTAAGCTTGCCGCATGGTTCAATGCCTCCGACATTTGTACACTCGCTTGAACACTCTCTTGAGACGTCGCTAAACCAGATTTTGCTAACTCATCAGCCATACGAGCCGTCGAATCAGCGGCGGAGGCATTATCACTGACATTATCTGCCGTGCTCGACAACTCATTCACTGCGGAAGCCACTTGTTCAATTTCAGACAATTCTTGCTGTGCATTTGATTCCGCTTGAGTCATCACCGCCGCCAATTCTGTTGATGCCGATGCCACTTCTTCACTGATTCGATTCAAATGTTCAACCATGCTATATAGCTGGGACGCGGTAGTATTGACATCCTGACTGAGGATTGAAAGTTCGTTTTTACCTTCAACCGTTGCTCGAACTGTTAAATTACCCTGAGCCAACTCTCGCATAACACCTTGAAGCTGTTGGATAGGCGCTACGATCATTTTTGAGAGAACCCAAGCAATAATTGTTGATACACCTAGGATAAATAAAACTTCTATAGTTGCTACCTTTACAGTTGAAACGTCGTCTGCTTCAATCTGTGCAAACGTAGCTTGACCAGCTTTGTGAGCATCTTTAGTCAAATTACCAACCTCTTTGATTATATTTTGACCAGCCTCCCTTAGATCTGATAAAGACGACGCATAATCATCACTCGTTATAGAAGCTTGCTCATGTTGCATAACAATGTCTAACATTTTTGTTGCTATCATCACATATGAATCTACAGAGCTAAGTACTAGATCACTATGAGCATCACTTCCATAGAGTGAGTCTCTTTGTAAAGATACGAGTTGTCTCTCAATTTCCTTTTTGCTTTCAATTAAATTGGGGACAAGTTGCTTTCGGTGACTAGGATTATTAATCAATGTATTCAATGTATCAATCCGCATATTGTTCACCGTTTCAGATATATCTACTAATGATGCATCCATTGCTAAAACAGAGTCAGTTGCGGCTCTCCCTTTTACGTTGTTAGCTTGTATATTGTTAATTGCGATTGATAAAGCAACTAACAATGCCAGTGCTAGAATTAAAATGGGTAACAGAATCTGAACTCGGATAGAGAAATTTTTTAATACGAATTGCATACATTATACGCCTCTAAAATTAAGATGATTTTTTTAAAATAAAACGAACAGCTCAAAGGTAATGAATGTTAAGTCTTAGTTTACGAATCTTCCTAGTTAAAACTTATAAAAAACTCTAATTTATACATGGATTGCCCCCTGAACAATTCTCGCTTACCAAGAAACTCCTTAATTAAAGTCAGAACTACGACACTTCCCCATGGTTTTGTTGCGTAATTGAATTTAGAGATAGAACCAACCCGTTTCGCGTGTTTTTTAGTCAACACAACAAGTTTCAGGCATACCTAACCAGGGTGAGATCGCGAACATTTTTTACCCAAACTCATGATCGATTTGACGATCACATTTAGCTGTGATCATATACTCCCTTTTCGGGAGAGCGCCATGCACATTGACCACTTTAAAGAACATTTCCAAACGATTATTGACCAACGCCAAAGTGCAAAAGTGACTTATTACCTGTTTGAAGTCCTTTTGGGCTCATTATGTGCGGTGATAGCGGGCGCAAAAGGTTGGTATGATATCCGCGAATACATTCTCGGGTACCATGATTGGTTTAAGCGAAATGGCCTCTTTGTGAACGGCATTCCTGTTGATGACACAATTGCTCGCATAATATCGACGATTGAACCAGAGTCGTTTCATGGGTGCTTCATCAACTGGATGTCGTCAATACATACTCTTACCCAAGGTCAAGTCGTTGCGATAGACGGCAAAACACTTCGAGGCTCATACAATCGTGAAGATAGGTCGAGCACTATCCATATGATCAGTGCTTATGCATCATCAAATAAACTCGTGTGGGACAGTTAAAAACAGAGCAGAAGAGTAATGAAATAACGGCCATTCCTGAGCTGATAAAGATGCTTGATATCAAGGGAGCCCTAGTCACCATTGATGCAATGGCTTGTCAGACTAATATAGCCAAAGCCATTGCAGAGCAAGGTGGCGATTATTTGCTGGCAGTTAAGAGCAATCAAGGAAAACTCCGACAAGCGCTGGAAAAAGCGTTCTCATCTCAGCGAGCAAATGTGGCAGATACTATCAGCCTTGAACAGGTGCATGGACGTATATAGTCTCGCCAGTGCTATGTATTTGCAAGTACCAAACTTGATGATGAATTCTCTCGCTGGAAAGGGTTGAAGAGCATTGTCATGGTTGAAAACTTCCGCTTTGAGAAAGGCAAATCTGTTGAGCTAGAGTACCGTTATTACATTAGTTCCAAAGCGCTTAGTGCAGAACAAGCTGCATTGGCAGTCAGAGACCACTGGGGCATAGAGTCAATGTACTGGGTGCTTGATGTCACTAAGAATGAAGATGCTTGCCAGATATACAAAGGCCATGGTGCAGAAAATCTGTCTTGCTTACGCCATATGAGTTTGAATATGCTTCGAGCGGAGCCAACCAAGCTAAGCTTTTTCGGTAAACAAAAGCGATGCATGATGAGCACAACCATGCTAGAGGCGGTATTAAGGGCTGGTTTTAGTCATGTGGTGAAAATGTAGGCGCTCATGCGGTCGCCCTGGGGGGGGGTATTCGCTGTGAAAGATAAAGTTTGATATTTATCCCAGAAGTAAGTAGGAATTTTTGCCTTGGTTATTTTTATTTATAAATTAAGTGTACTTGCAAAAAATAATTGAACCGTTAATTGCAGGTCTTTGTGCAGTACCTAAATAATTAATATAAGACTAAGGACTTAATTATGTATCTAAGAAAGAGCAGTGCTACGCAGACAAACTCCATTGGTTATCGCACGTTAGGGTTAACAATGCTTTGTTCTGGTTTGTTGTTGAATCCGATTTCACAAGCCATGGCAGCGGAATTCAGCACCGATGCGGTTGCACAATCAGAAAGCGAATACTGGAGCACCTATAAGTTAGACATCAAAAACACTGGCTCAGACAGCGCAGACATGCGTGAGGCGGTGATTGAGTTCGTACTGCCTGTCGCAATTAACGACATTGGTTGGGCATCAAATCACCTTTCATACCCATCATGGGAGATTGCTCATACAACACAAGCTGACGGCGTGTTGAACGCTGTAATACTCAAACTCCCAGTAGGATCTTGGGTAGACAGTGAGCTGGCATCTGGTGAGTCGGCGGCGTTAACCATCTCTTTTGGCGGCGAACTGAAGGATCTTAATGCGTTTGAAGATTCCGTGGTGGTGAAAGTCGATGGTGAAGTTGTTCCTTCACCAGAGTTCTCATTGGATATCTTAGCGCCGGCACAAAACTCTGTGGTTTACACTGGCTCGAATGTAGACATCATCACGAGCGTAGAAGGTGAAGGTGCAAGCAAGCTAGAGTTCTGGGTCAACAATACTAAGCTGGCAGAACAACCTGTAGTAGACGGAACGACCGAGTATCAACAAGCTTGGCTACCAGCGGAACTTGGCGCCGCTTCAATTGCTGTCATGGCGTTCAACGAGAGTGGCGAAAAGCTGACTGAACAATCTGTACAAGTCACGGTTGAATCAGAATCTACCGCGCCAAATCCTCCTGTGATTGAGTTTATCTCGCCAGATGCAGGCTCTTCTCACCAAAAAGGTGACACGATTTCGATCTCAGCCAATGTTACCGATGCGGATGATGACTTAGCGACGGTTAAGTTCTTCGCTAACGATGCTGAAGTATGTCAGTTAGACGCGAAAACGACACAAGATTTCTCTTGTGATTGGACTGCACAAACCGCGGGTTCAGCAACGCTTCGCGCAGAAGCCCAAGATGACGAACAACATGTTACTCGCAAGAGCCTAACCATTACTGTGACGGACACGGGCACCAGTTGTGGCGATGTTCCTCAATACGAAGATGGCGTGCCATACAAGGTGGGTGATGAAGTTACCAATATCGGCAACATCTATTCATGTACCGTAGCCGGTTGGTGTGGAAACCCGGTTTGGACGCCGGGAACAGGTCACCCAGATTATCCAGATGCGTGGAAAGACGCGTGGGACGAAGTAGGGCAATGTGATCCTAACCCAGTTCCAGTGGTGGATGTTCAATCTCCTCAAGATGGACAAAAAATTGCACCAAACCAAGCGTTCGATGTGATTGTCGATGCGACTGACGATACTGAAGTTGCTCGCGTTGAAGCTCAGTTGAATGGTCAAGTGGTGGCAACATCAAGCACTCCATCACAAGGCGATACCTACACCATTACAGTTCCTGCACAAGACGAAGGCCAATACACGCTAACCGTGGTCGCTTACGATGACCAAGGTGCAAGTGCAGAAGCCGCACCAATTTCTCTGGCGATCACCGATAAAGACTTGGTGGTTTCGCTGTCTTCTCCTGTTGATGGTTCGAGCTACTTTGAAGGTCGTGCGATTTCAATCAAAGCAGACGCGAAGAGCTACGAAGGTGATATTACTTCAGTAAGCTTTATCGCAAATGGTAATGAGCTATTCAAAGACACTGAAGCACCATACGAATACGAATGGCTAGGTGCACAGAAGGGCGCTTACGCGATCACGGCTAAAGCGGTTAACACAGCAAGCCAAGAGCAAACTTCGGCAACGTCTAACATTACGGTGAAAGAAAGCACTGGCGGCGGTGGTTTAGTTGATAACCCAGATCGCTCTATCAGTTACCTAACATCTTGGGGCTTGAATGATTACGAGCAGTTGTTCAATTCAGAGGGTGATGGTTACCTATTGTCATTTGGTAAGTGGGACGCGAGCGGCAACATTACGATCTCCGATGGCATGCTAACGCCACCTGATTACAATCCGGATTGGATGCCAACGCAGTACCTAGCTTGGTCAACACTTAAGCATGACAATGAAAACGTAACTATGATGGTGGCGTTCGGTGGTCAAACGTACGAAAGCATTTGGTCAGCGATCAGCACACCGCAAAGCCGTGAAGCGGTCGCAACTGGATTGGTTGATTTGGTACATACGCCATTCCCTGTGTACAAAAAGAATCTGACACCAGAAGAGATGGAAGGTGAATGTCTTGCATCCAAACCTGATGGTAGCTGTGATTACAGTAAGTACCAGTTAGCAGGCTACGTGCACATTGACGGTCTAGATTTTGACTTCGAGAAAGCCGCTCGAATCACAGACAAAGAGAACCAAGATCTGACTGCTCTGATCAAACTGATCCGTGAGAAAGTAGGCAATACAAAGATTCTGTCTCTGACGACTTACCACGTGGGTGCAGACCCAGTTGAGTGTATGGATGCGAGTGTATTCGAAAATTGTTCTTACATTGAACCATCAGGCCGTTCATCTCACCACGGTGAAGTGATCGATTTGCTGAAAGCAACCAAGAACGACTTCGATTTCTTCAACGTAATGACATATGACGCAGGTCGAAACTTCCTCTACGACGTCGCGATGGCGAACTATGCTGAATATATTGGAGACAAGTCGAAGATTGTTTTAGGTAACACGATCAACAGCCAATGGGCGCCAGGTGGCAACTTTGTTGAAACGCGTCAAAACAACCTAGACCGTGCTAAATGGCAGAAAGATAACGGTTACGGTGGTTTCTTTATGTGGACGCTAGGTTCAAACAACCAAGGTTTGAGTATGGCCGAACAAGTTGACTACTTTAACGACATGATCAGTGTAAGCAAGTAGTACTCACCTCATCTTGTAATCTACTTGAACGACGGAAGGCTCTCATGCCTTCCGTTATTTCTTCAATCTTCATCATGGGAACGCCTCTCGGTCGCCGTATTCCCATGAACATTCCAATTGAAATTCAGTGGTGACAATATGTCAAAACTAGATTCTGGTGAGCACCAGAAAGCGATTCCGCACCCCCCAAATAAGGCATTCAAACCTAAAAATGACTCATCCCAACGCGAAAGCAATACCTTACAACACTATGACGCGTTCAGTAAATGGTTACATTGGATAATGGCGGTGATCATCATCTACGCTACCATTGCTGGTTATGGCATGTTGTTTGTGATGGATATGCCGCAACTGTTTCATGCGTTGTCGACGCTCAATATGTCATTCGCGACCATTGCATCCGTGTTGTTAATCGTACGTTGGGGTTGGTCATTCTTTCGAAAGACACCAGAGCTACCTAGCACGCAGAAAAGCATGGCTAAATTGGCTCATGGCACCATCTATCTTGTAATGTTTGTTGTCTTTGTCAGTGGCTTTTTGATGCTTAAGCACGAGTACCCATTCTTTTGGCTGTTTACCATTCCAAACCCAATTTCTAATACCGAAGTGAATGAGTTTTTCTTTATGGTCCATCGCGTTGGTTGTGCCACATTAGCGACGCTGGTGGCTTTGTACGTTGCGGCGGCATTGAAACATCACTTCGTGAGTAAGAATGATGTGTTAAGAAGCATGGCACTGACTACGTCGAAGCAAAATTGATAATAGATAAATCGGCGCTTTAACGCACATTGAATAGAGAGGTTCATACCACAAGAAAGAAGGTTTGGTGAGCCTCCAAGCCTTTGTTTCGCGTTATCAAGCAGTTCTTGGCTAAATAACTACTTTTTACAAGTGAGATTCAAAGTGAGTGAATCTCGGTCTGAAATCTTAATGCCACTAACCGTTTCTGATAGGTCGCTAAGTTTTCAGTTAGGGTGCCAGGATCTGAAACGCCAATAATGACAGGCGCACTAAAGCTAAGCATCGCCAGCATTGAATATCACAACGGGGAATTCTACCGACTCAGTGCTAACAGGTTCGCTTCTCAGTCGTCGTTGGAAGCATCCAGAACACAATAGGGTGCTCCTGTTGGTCCTTATGGCATTTGATTTTACATAGATAAGGTTGGTTATTAAGAAATCCAACCGATACAATTCGTATTGGATTATTCATCTGGTTAACTATCGTAATGTTTGGCCAAAGAAACGCATCAACGCTACCAAGCGTCATAGAAATCAAATCGCTGGTTATTTGTTTAGCTGAAGGTCTGTATTACGGCAAGCTTTCTCGCTCAAGGCAAGCTGGAGTATCCCGACGGATAGGATGCATATGGTGATTGCGTAGATCCAAAACGCAATAGATATGAATGTGCTAAATGAAATACTCATGTTTCTTTTACTGTGTGCTGGTGGTTTTGTATTGAGATACCGGCTTTTGCTATAGTCGGTATTTAGTTTACTGAAAGTGACGCACTTCGAACCGTCTAACCTTGGATTCCTCAAGGATTGCTGTTAGTCGGTCTAAGCGCCATTCCCTTGGCTTATCGTCGCGCTTGTAGCGCACTGAGTAGGCTTTTAGGTCATCGGTAGTGCTATAGATGGCAAACAGAGAAAAACCGCCGCTCGCTTGCTGCTGAGCGACGACACTGAGCTGGTGGCCATGTTCCACCAACCGTTTTATACCCAAGTAACCTCGAGATGCTAGGTTCAGCGAGAATGACTTGGTTTGTAGACGCGGCGGCGATTTAAAGGTCTAGTGGGTCTAAATCAAGAATCGGCAACAAAGTATACAAGCTAAGGCAGCTCGCCCTTTGGGAGCGTGTCATTGACTCGATTGCTGCGTCAAACAACTTGGAAAGAGCTGGCTATTACGCTGCGTTGTTTTCCTTGCTCTCGAATCAATGACAACGCTCTGAATCCTGCATCTTGAAGTCACTTGGGTATAACTCATATAATTTAATCGGTGTAATCTTTGCCATGAGTATATCTACCCATATATTTTTTTACGCTACGATTAGCTCATCATTAATTCTTAGAACCTATCTCAATAGGTATTGTCTGAGTTAAATCGACACATATTGAAAACACTGTAAATGAGTTCAACGCAATACCTAATCTCCGATGCTCTTTGGGAAAAAATTAAGCCTCTTCTGCCTATCCACAAGACGAACCACCCTCTCGGCACAGATCGAAAGAGAGTTGATAATCGTTATGCCACGAACGGAATCCTTTTTGTTCTCAGGACAGGTTATCAATGGAATCCATAGGGTACAGTGTTGAGAGGTCAACTTCTTAAATTGGAAAAATTAAGATACAAACGGATTTTAGTATTAACCTTGCTCTGATGAGAGCACTGATGTTTTGAGTAATTCATAGAGTGTAGGACCGTTTTCACCTAGGTTTTGTTTCCACGTCTCTGAGAGTTGGTCAAGTATGAGGCATAGCGCCAATCCCTTTTCATAAGACATTCTTCGTTCGAGTAAATGGTGATTGTTACTGCTAATCATCCAATTAAAATAGTCATTAAATGAGAGAACAGTGTCATTTGCGGCAGGAACAAACATTTCATCATAGTGTAGGAGAAAGGGTTTGAGCTCTACGTATGTTGCTGTTCCTTCCATTGTTTCACTGTTCGTCTCCGCGACGAGTTGGGGCCATTGCTGATAGCGTTTTTCTCTAATCGCAACCCAGTCTCGCAGCGTGCTTTTTAATACGTTTTTGTCTGATAAATTGTCTAACGCTTGGTCAAGTAGCGTCATTTCGCGCGCGAGTAGCTGATAGTGTTCATGGCTATGTGGGTATTGTTCGATAAATTCATTACCATTTTGATCATAATTCCATCTTTTTTGGTGATACAAGTGGAATGCTTCATGAGACATGAATTGTGAGAATCCTACACCTTTATTGTCATTAATGAGGAAAGACCTTTCAGAATAATAAAACACTAATGCGTCTTTATCATCAATTGTTGTGTTTGTGAAGTTAGCAATAAATCGCCATAATAGCGTGCTTAAATCATACCAGCGTGTGCTGTAGAGGTTGCTAATATTATGGTATGGCGAGATGTCGACTTTTTTTAGCCAAGCGCTATTGTAGTTGTCTGGTTTATTGACGATAAATATTGTGCTGTATATATTCCACTTTTTTTTACTCACCAATATTATAGGGTGCTCCTGTAATACATACTGTTTGTNTGAATTAACTTGAAGGTGCAGCCTTGAGAACCTGAAAATTGTCATTAATTCGAGGTGTCAAAGAGCCTGCGACCTCTGGAAGAGTCACAGCAAAAAATTGGTCTATTGCCGCCTTGAAGTCCCGTTTTCTTTGAAGTAAACGTTGTTCCTCGACTTCTCATTCATTACTTTCCATAGCCGCTCTATGGAGTTTAGGTATGGACTGTAATGTGGAAGATACTTTTGTTTATAGTGTCGGGTGAACTGCGTCGATAAAAACTATCGATTCATCCTTGCCACAGCTTGCCTTTAGCGCTGAGCTGCCTAAACATCCGCCTCAGATAAGTACATGTGGGCCTTGTTAGGAGGCTCACCCACCTAGCAAAGTGTGTTGTTCCACTACGAGCCTACTCGTAGTGGCGATTTCCCTATGGATTTACTTGGAGGCTTCGAAGGCTACCTGCAAACCGATGATTGTGCGGGGTAAAATGCTGCCTATAAGAAATATGGCTTAACGTATGTAGGCCGTATGGAGCATGCTCGCCGCATGTTCGTGGATGCGCATAAAGCACAACCGAAAGGTAAAAACGTTAAAGTAAGTAAAGCGGGTGTCGCGCTTAACAACATCAACAAGCTCTACCGTGTTGAGCGGCAGTCTGCTGACCTAAGGGAAAAGCAGCCAAAGATAGCAATTGAAGATATCGTGGCCTACCTCCAAGGACCCAGTGGCCCACTCTTAGATGAGTTGAAAGCGTTCTTGGAAAAGAGCCTCTGCAAGTGCCCCAAAGATAGCTTAACCTACAAGGTCATCAACCATACGCTCAATCAATGGTCGAAAATGGTGGTTTACGCATTTCACCACGAGCTGCGTATCATTTACATCATGGCTGAAAATGCTATCCGTCCGTTCGTGGTAGGTCGTAAGGCTTGGCTGTTCGCTGATATCTCACAAGGTGTCAAAGCGAGTGCAGCCTGCTATAGCTTGGTTGAAACCGCCAAGTTGAAAGGGCTGGAACCCTATAGCTACCTACATCCCCTTCTTACTCAACTATTATACGCTGAAATCCTTGAGTAAATAGAAGCACTACTACCTTGGAACTTGGCTAGAGACTAAATCGTTGTGGTTGGACGATTAGTTACGCTGAGTAATGAGCGCTTACTCTTTAAGCATAGGTTTTAAGTATTTAATGAGGATATCATGACTTTGCATCGGCACGTGGTGATTTGTCGTTGATACTTTACTGAGTAAGTGGAGCTGAGGATGAGCGACGGTATCGTGAAGGTTGGTAGTGGTCAAAATCTCGTTTGATTTGTATCGCTGTGTTTGGTTGTTTTAGACATGGGAAATGGACCCCCGTATAGAAGAAGTATTCGAAGGTTGGTATCCTGAACTGAAAGCCGCTTAGTGACTAAGTATGCTTATGCTTTCATATTTGACTGGTCTGATATTCGTGAACACAAGCGATTGATAGTGTTACGGGCATCTATTGCACTTTATGGCCGCTCTGCCACTCTCTCATAGAAAGGATTTTAAGAGCTAACTTATTTATTTAGAAAAAGGCTTCATTTATGTTCAAGTAATCGTCGCTAAACAAATCTGCCTCAACCTTAAAAGCCTTGACGAACGAAGCCTTTGGTCTATCAACTAATTAACCTGAACTCGGGATAAAAATAGAAGTGAACTAAAAGCTGGTTCTGCGATCAGATCTTTCGACCAAGAGAGAACAATCGCAAAGGAACCAGCTATGCACAAACTAGTAGACTTATTTTGCCATGTCGATGACTTCTGTCAGGCTTTTCTACCTCAATGGCAAAAACTTCAACTTGAACACGGTGAACGTAAACGAAAGCGCAAAGGACGTATGTCTGAAAGTGAAATAATGACCATCATTATTGCTTTTCATATGTCGCACCAACGTGATTTTAAGAATTTCTATCTTGGCATTATTCACCGATACCACAAAAGCGAATTTCCTACGCTACTGAGCTATACCCGCTTTCTGGAGGTGATGCCCTCGGTGCTTGTTCCTTTAAGCTCTTTCTTCACTCATGTAAAAGGAGAGCCGACAGGTATTGAATTTATTGACTCTACTAGCATCAAAGTCTGCCACAACTTACGCATCCCAAGGCATAAAGTGTTCAAAGGAACAGCTGCACGAGGCAAAGGTACCATCGGTTGGTTCTACGGTTTTAAACTTCACATCATTACAAATCATCTTGGTGACATTGTTGCGGCCAAACTTACGCCAGCAAATACTGATGATAGAAAACCTGTTCGTGAATTATCAAAAGGGCTGCTCGACAAGCTTTATGCAGACAAAGGCTATATCAGTAAAGCGCTAACTGAAGACTTAAAAGAAGATGGTATTACGCTGATAACAACGCACCGAAAGAACATGAAACCCAAAGTCCTAGCCGCTTGGGATCGTGCGATGCTATCGAAGCGATTCATTATTGAAACGATAAATGACCAGCTGAAGAACATATCTCAGATAGAGCATTCTCGCCATCGTAGCTTGCATGGGTTCATGTTGAACTTGCTTGGAGGCTTAATCGCTTACTGCTTAAAGCCAGAAAAGCCATCACTCAACATCACCAATACTGAAAAGTCTGGTTTGATGGCGATGGCTTAAACCGATCTCAGGTTAATTAGATAAACTCAACTCTTCCTGTTGAGATATCGTACATTGCTCCAACTAATTTGATAGCTCCTAATTTTTCTAGATCTTCTAAAGTAGAGCTATTTTTACGAATATCTTCTAAAGTGAGCATCACGTTTGTTCGAGCGACTGCATCAACAAAATCATAGTTATCCGCATCGCGCTTGCCTAGATAAGTTGTTTTGCCTATTGCGGGTTTTATTTTGTCTAAAAGGCCTGTCAGGTTGCCAAGTTTTGCGTTTGCAATTGCCCCTTTGACAGCTCCACATTTTGTATGACCAAGAACGAGTACCACTTTTGCTCCCGCAACGGCACAAGCGAACTCCATACTCCCTAAAATATCTGTATTTGATATATTACCTGCTACTCGGCTATTAAATACATCACCAATGCCCGTATCTAAGATAATTTCTGCTGGAGCTCTGGAATCGATACAACTTAAAAGGACCGCTGCAGGGTACTGTCCATCTTTACTGCTTCGTTTTTGTGCTTTGTAGTCGTGATTGAATGGTTTGCTGTTTACGAATCGGTCGTTTCCTTTTTTCAGAAAAGAGATGACATCATCGGGACTCATTGCATCACGCTCACTCTGACTTAATGACGCAGCATAAGTGACCGATGGGGTTAGAAACGCAGCTGTTCCACCAAGAGCTAATAGACTTGCTCCAGCAACATACAAGTGGTCAAGTAAAACTGGCCACAGTTTTATAAGGGAACCAGAACTGTCGTTCTGACTCATTTGGTGTTAATCCACCGTTATATTGATGTGG